>NZ_JADNJD010000043.1:0-2028 GCF_015554745.1 Anaeromassilibacillus sp. 1001302B_160321_C8
AAGAAACATGGTGGTTTCTATTTGGGTTCTATCGGCGGACCGGCTGCTATCCTTGCACAAAACAATATCAAGAGCATTGAATGTGTGGAATATCCTGAATTGGGTATGGAGGCTATCTGGAAGATTGAAGTGGAAGACTTCCCTGCATTCATCTTGGTAGATGATAAGGGTAACGATTTCTTCAAGCAGTTGAAACCGCGTTGCTTGGGTAATTGTAAATAAGCAATATCCTTTTTTATAAATAATAAGGGACATTCATTAAATATTACAAAATCAGCCAACTAATTCATACACAAATTATTGCGAATTAGTTGGCTTTTTTGTATCTTTAGGTATTCCCCCGAAAATAAGGTTTGACGGCCAAAACGGGGGAAATATCCAAACTAATAAGATATGGCAAAGATAGTGAATATTTCAGAAATTCACCCTACTTTGGGTTTTACAGAATTTGATATTCTGGAAAAATACCGCAAGAGTTTTAATGAGAGTGAGCTTGGCAAGCTTCATTCAGTCTTTCCGTTTGAATGTATGGCAAAAGCCGCAGGCCTGTCGGCCCGGCGCCTGGGACGCAGGAACAGATTCAGTCCTTCCGCAAAGATCGCCCTTATGGTCCTGAAGGCATACACCGGATTCTCCGACAGGCAACTGGTGGAACATCTGAACGGGAACATACACTACCAGATTTTCTGTGGAATTATGATTCCCCCGTCCCTTCCCATAACCAACTTCAAGATAATCAGTGCCATCCGTAATGAGATAGCATCCCGCCTTGACATTGATTCTTTCCAGGAGCTCCTGGCTTCACACTGGAAACCTTATCTTGATAACCTTCACGTCTGCATGACCGATGCCACATGCTATGAAAGCCACATGCGTTTTCCTACGGACATGAAACTCCTTTGGGAAAGCCTCGAATGGCTCTACAGGCATATATGCCGGCATTGCAGGGAGCTGGGCATAAGGCGTCCGCGCAACAAATACAGGAATGTGGCGGAATCCTATCTGTCCTACTGCAAGAAAAGAAAGAGGAGAGCTTCAAGGACAAGAATGCTTAAGCGCCGTATGATCAAGCTTCTTGAAAAGCTCCTCAGTCAAAGGGATGGGATCCATAGCGAGTACGGTGCTTTACTCCGATATACCCAGGATTATCATAAGCGTCTTTCCATCATCAGAAAGGTGCTTGTACAAGAAAAGGAAATGTTTGAAGGGCGGAAAGTCAGTGACCGCATCGTCAGCATTGACCGTCATTATGTACGTCCCATCGTCAGAGGCAAGGAAACCAAGTCCGTCGAGTTTGGTGCAAAGGTCAATAATATACAGATAGACGGCATATCGTTCATAGAACACCTCTCGTTCAAGGCATTCAATGAGGGTATACGCTTGAAGGACTGTATCCGTATGCAGCAGAAGCTTATGAATGTAAGGGTAAGATGTGTGGCTGCCGATTCCATATATGCCAATAATGCCAACAGAAAGTTCTGTACAAAATATGGGATATCCACATCCTTTGTGCGCAAGGGAAGGGCGGCCAAAGATGAGCCTTTGAGGAAGGTGCTTAGAAGCGAACTCTCAAAAGAAAGGGCAACACGGCTTGAAGGAAGCTTCGGCACTCAAAAGCAACATTACTCGCTCTCAAGGATAAAGGCCGGAAACAGGAAGACGGAAATACTGTGGATTTTCTTTGGAATACATACGGCAAATGCCATACTGATGATAGAAAAAATCAGAAACAAAACAGCTAAAGCAACATGATATGATTTTACTCACAGAATCAGAAGAGGTCATCAGACTTCTTCCGGAACGTCATGTCCTGTCGGATAGAATTATGTGAGAAAGCACGGAAAAATGGCAATAAGAATGGCATATGAAGTGGTCATGCCCTATCATCTTCATATGCCATCTTATTTTTTAGAGACATTTACTGAATATCCCTAAAGAGACAGCCGAAGAATAAAATGAACAATTATCCGTTTTTTACGTTTTTATAGATAAATAGTATAAACTTTAAAAGCCTAATTTATGTCTGTT
>NZ_JADNJD010000004.1:0-181793 GCF_015554745.1 Anaeromassilibacillus sp. 1001302B_160321_C8
ATCGTGAAGGTGTACGTGCAGCCGTCCGCTGCAAACTCGATGTCCTCGCCGTTGAGCTGCGCTCCGGAGAACGCGCCGTCCGTCGGGGTGAAGGTGAAGGTCAGCTCTTCGCCCGGCTGTACCTTCGCGCCGTAGATCGCATCTGTGGAGATGATTTCCTCCGCATTGCCCTCGACGCTCATCGATGCGTTGCCGCTCCACTGTACCGTCAGCAGCTGCGGTTCCTTCGGCAGTTCCGTCACATGTACGGATGCGCCTTCTGCGGTATACGGGACCTCTTCGCCATTCCAATCGCTCAGCACGATGTCTTTCAAGCCAAACGTGTAATCGCCTTCCGCCATATCTGCGGATGCGGTAAACTTCGCCGTAAACAGGCTGTCCAGATCCACCGGCAGGCCCGCTTCGAGATCCCAAGAGATGTATCCAAAGTTTACTTCCAATACATCGTCATGGATGCTATAGGACATCTGGTCCTTGATCGCCTCGTTCGGCGTAACCTCTGTGCAGGTCATGCCTTCCGGATACGTCATGATCATCTGCAAGCCTGCCACTGGGCTTTCCAGCGCATCCAGGCCGCTGATCGTGCCCTTCACTTCAAACTCGCTGCCTGCTGCTACCGTCTCCGGTGCTTGCAAGCCGAGTTTTACACTTTTTTCTCCTACCGGTGTAGCCGGCTCGAACTCTGCCGTTACAGTCACACCATAACCAGGCATGACAAATGTATTGTTCTCAACAGGTACCGTTGTCTCTGGATCATCCGTCTTATACACCTTTAACGTGCCGTCCTTCAGACGATAGCTCGTCGCAGGAGTCACAGTCAATTCGATGGTCTCCCCTTCGGAAGCCTTTTCCGAAGAAACCGCGATTGCCCCATTCTCCGTAGGTGCTACTGCAACATCATACTCATACGGCTCAATCACAAAATCATCGAACATTATCCATTCCAATGTCCCATTCTTTGCCTGCGTATAAATTTCAATATGCATCTGCCCATTGGTTACGGGAACATCCTCAATCTCAACCTGTGTCCATTCGGAATTTCCGGCGGAGAGATCCACATATTTAAGCCCGCTTCCAGTGGAACCTTGCCCAAAGTCCTTGACGACAAAGCAAGCCGCACAGGGATCGGCAGTCGAGCTCGTAAACGGCGTATTTTTCACCCAAACAGATGCACGATACATTCCGTTCGGAAGGTTCTTTACGATCTGGTAAGTACTGCCGTCGTAGCCGTTGCTGCCCCAGTGCATTCCGTACCAATCGCCGCTGTGGGCCCCGCCCAGGTCTGGTTTACTTTCCACATAGAAATTGCCACTTCCACCGGTCCGATGCCAAATTTCCCATCCCTCTGGCTGCTGCCCATTATAGGTAGACAATTCGAAGGATGCGTTATAGACGAGGGACGTTCTGGGGATCGACAGGTTGAATGGTACTTCCTTTGTGTCGCCGGAGGAATTCTTCAAAACGATGGTGCCCGAAATGGAGCCCTCTGTATCGTCCGTTGCTTCTGTCTTCTGAAAGTCCGTGATCGAGGCGGTCATCCCATCATAGGAATCCAACATATCCTCTACTTCCGCCAACAGGGATTCCTCTGTAATGCCGTTATCCAGCATCATCTCTCCCAGGACGCTCTCCACCATGGATGCAATCGCATCCATATCCTTGCTCATCTCGATGTTGAAGTCGTCAAAGTAGATGTACTCGCCAGCTGCGGCATCGGAGTAAATCTCCAAATGCATCTTACCGCTGGTCACCGGGATGCCTTCGATCCGGATCTCGGTCCATTCGTCCGTCTGTGGAATTTCTGCGTACACAAGCCCCTGATCGCTCGGCTGGAAATTTTTCGCCACCAAACATGCGGAGGCCGGGTCCCCTTCCTTAGTGTGCTCACTGGCTTTCACCCAAACGGAAACGTCATAAACGCCATCCTGCAGATCGCTCAAACTATAGTACAAGCCGCCGCAATAATCTGCGTCGCCCTTTTGTACCGCATAGTAATCGCCGGAATGGGCATCACCCTTCTCAACATAGAAGTTTTCCAGCTTGTTTTCATTCGCCCATTCATCCCATACCAGGGCATCCAATTCTCCTTCGCTTTCACCCTCCGTGGTCAATTCAAAGGAACTGTTGGGGATTCTGGATTCGGGGATATAACGGATAGCGGGAGCTTCTACAAAGTCCGCCTCCTCGCCAATTCGAATCGCAAGGCCAGGCTCGGAATAATCCTCCGTTTTTGCGCTCAGGCCGATGCGTGCAAGCAACTCTCCGGAGAAAGTAATGGTCTTCCCATCCTCGCTGATGGTCACGCCTTCTGCATTGGTGATATTCTCAGCGGTGTCGCCCATCAGATCCTGCGCATAGATTTCCTTGCCATGCAAATCCTGGTTGAACGTAAGGGAAAGGTTGTTGTAATAGCCGAATACGCCGATCAGCCCGGTGAGATCGCCGGCATTCAGAGCAACGTCTGCCTTTGCAACCTGATACCCCGTATCGGTCGAAGTCCGGCCATATGTACCGACGCTGATGGCGCCATTCGGGTTACGGCTAGCTGCCACAAAGGGCTTCTGACCGCCGTCCACCGCCGTTACA
This sequence comes from Anaeromassilibacillus sp. 1001302B_160321_C8, assembly GCF_015554745.1. NCBI lineage: Bacteria > Bacillati > Bacillota > Clostridia > Eubacteriales > Acutalibacteraceae > Anaeromassilibacillus > Anaeromassilibacillus sp. 1001302B_160321_C8. Next base: position 2,587 of record NZ_JADNJD010000004.1, read on the forward strand.
ACCGGCATATCAATTCCGCGCGCAATGACAGCCGGCGCCTTCTGGGTCACTTCGCGGCCCTGCACCCGGCTCCAATCCCAGGTGTCCTCCTGGCTGTATACCCAGGTATCCGCTAACGCTTCATCGGAAATAACGGTCTGATAAGCGTCGATGCGATATGCAGGGGCAATACGCTGCCACATGGTGGCACGCTGCACTTCATCCAGCATTTTTCGAATCGGACGTGTTTCCGTAAACGTTTCATCGCCGCCAAAGAAGATGTTCGGCAGGCTACCGGAACTTGCATCTCCAATGTCATAGCGCATCACGCCGAAGATCAGTCCTAGTGCAGAACACATATAGACTTCGTCTTCGCCGTTAATCAACCCCAATTGACGGCCATTGGTGTAGGCCTGCTCCAATTGGCGTCCAATGCGCTCAAACGTCGTGGCAATGGACAAATTTCCGTTGACATCGTACGTACGGTACACATCGGAATAGCTGGCACAATAGGCGCTCCAATCGACATTGCCTTCGGAGAGGCGCGTACCGTTGTCCGCATCGCTATTGAGCGTTCCATAACCGGTGATATGTTCAATGACCAGCTCCGGATAGATTTCATCCGCCAAGTCGCTGACCATCTGCCGCCATCCGGCGTCGCCCGAATGATTTCCCCAGTCGATCTTCCAGTAATCCACACCGGCGTATTTGCTCCATTCCAAGCGTTCCCGCCAATAGTCCTCATTCCAGGTCCCATCCTGTTCGCTGGACATCTCACTCGCGCAGACCCAGACGCCCGCGCCCTTCCAGCCGGCATTTTCGATGTTCTCAACCAAGGTCTTTAGCCGGTCTTGGGGCGTATCGCCATAATCCGGAAATTTATCCGGGCTGACAAGGAAGCTGCCAAAATAGCTGCCGTTTCCTCCCTTGGGGAGATCCCAGCCGTCATCCAGCAGGAAAATCAGATCTTGTTTGGAATCCTGATAAGCTGTGTTTACCCAGCCATTTTCACCAAACAACTGCTCATGGTTTAACATATCCCGCGGGATATTGGAATCCATTGCAGGCGTATAGTCGTCACTGTACGCAGCCCAATCCTGAAAACTCCACGTGCAAACATAGTTTGGTGTTTCCGTATTTGGCTCGTCCGGGATTAAATCGACCGGTTCTGTAGCTGCGGCAGCAGGGGCCTTTCCTGCTGTTTGGACGCTTGCCATTGCTGAAACAGGAAGCATCTGCATCAACAGACAAAGGACGACCACCAGGGATATCCATCTCTTTTTTTTCAAACCTTCCACTCCTTTTCTCTAACTCCTTAAATCCCATAAGGGCACAGAAAATCCCAATAGATTCTCTTAGCCCTTTGCCATTATGCGGCCCAAAAGCACGGCACGCCATGCATGACGGCGAATCGGAAATCTATGGGAAAAATGTTTTTACATAGCTCCATCATAGGCCGCATATAAGCGCTGCTTTTCTCCCCCCTTCCCTATCCGATCCATTTTCTAAGTAACCATTCTATATTTTAACATCCATGTAATAAATATTCAATCTTAACTATTTTACAAAACGAAATGATTGTTTTTAGGTTATTTTTATAATTTGCGTACACAGTTAATTTTAATATGGGCTCTTTGCCTGCGGAACTACCAGCAAAAAATATATATGTTTATGCTAAGGCCATACAAAGAGCTGGAAAAAAGATGGGATTCTATTCCGGCGATTCCCAGCAAGAATAAAGCCTCTAATAAATGACGAAACTGTCTATAAGTGACTTGCAAGGATTCCAACGTTCTTCGCAAACAATTTTTTGCACTTACGCGATTCCGTATCGAGGAATGCTGCTTCGCTACGTCATCTATGCACTCTATGTACAGGCCTTTGAATCATACGATTCTCGTCGCTTGTCCGCTTTTATCCTATCGGAATGATTGGGGGATCGTTCATCATGGAGAAGCACATTCTGATCCTGGCGACCACCCACGACTTCCTTTGGAAATTCGAGCGTGAGGACGTCAAACGATTGCAGCGCATGGGCTACATCGTGCATTACGCGACAAACACCCTAGAGCCCCATTATGTCTCCTATCAGAAAGAAATTCAAAAAATGGGCGTGTTCCTGCACCACATCGACATTGCCCGGTCCCCCTTCGTTTGGCAGGATAATCAACGGGCGCTGCATCAGCTTTTGCAGCTGATCCATCGCTATTCCATTCAAGCCATCCATTGCCACACACCGGTGGGCGGGCTTTTGGGACGCTTCGCTGGAAAGTTGTGCCGGGATCGGGATCTAATTGTGATCTACACGGCGCATGGATTCCATTTTTACAAGGGGGCGCCTCTGTTCAATCGATCGGTCTATTATCAAGTGGAAAAAATTCTGGCACGCGATACCGACATCCTGATTGTGATCAATCAGGAAGATTACCAAGCCGCCCAAACCTTTCGATTAAAGCCCAACGGCCTCCTCTATCATATTCCCGGCATAGGGCTTGATCTGGATACATTTCAACCTTTCTCCGAGCAGCAGCGTGAATCCCTGCGGGAAAAGCAAGGGATTGGAAAGGACGATTTTTTCCTGGTCTCCATTGGGGAACTCAACGAAAACAAAAATCAGAAAATCGTCCTGGAAGCTCTGGCGGAGATGAAACGACGCCAAAAGCATCTGAAACACCTTCGATACGGCGTCTGCGGGGATGGGTTCCTTCGGGAACGCATGGCGGGATGGATCGGGGAAATGGGACTGACCGAAAACGTCGCCTTGTACGGCTATTGTACCGACATCCCAAAAATCCTCGGCTGTGCGGACGCTTCCATTCTTCCCTCCAAGCGAGAGGGATTGGGGATGGCCGGTCTGGAATCGCTAGCAATGGGGGTCCCGGTCATCGCAGCGGACAACCGCGGGACTCGGGAATATATGAAACACGGGCAAAATGGGTTTGTCTGCCGCCACAACACAGCGGAAGAATTCCGGGAAGGAATTGAAACCATCCGAAAGCTGGACGGGCCCAAAAAAGAGAACATGAAGGCCCTTTGCAGGGAATCCGCAAAACCTTTTGCCAAAAGCCATACAAACGCCCTCATGCAGGAAATATATTCCGAAGTGAGCAAGCGGATCGAACGGAGCGTCTATGAAAAACAATATAAAAATCAGCGTCATCATGGGGGTATATAATCCGGCCTCGCAGGAACGCCTCTTCCGCTCCGTGCAGTCTGTGATCGACCAGAGCTTTGCAGAGTGGGAGCTCCTGCTCTACGACGACGGTTCACAAGCCCCCTTCACATCTTTGATTCAAGCAGCGGCAGCGTTGGACCCTCGCATCCTTTTGCTACACGGCCAGCAGAACCGCGGACTGGCCCACGCGCTGAATGTCTGCATCCGTTCGGCTTCCGGTTCTTATATCGCCCGGATGGACGATGACGACGTTTCCAAGCCGGACCGCTTTCAAAAGCAATTGGACTTTTTGGAAACGCATTCACAATATCAGTGGGTGGGTTCCCTTGCGGAATTGGTGGATTCCCACGGCGTCTGGGGCATCGAATCCGTGCCGGAGACCCCGCAAGGCAGGGATTTCCTTTGGAATTCCCCGTATATCCATCCTTCCGTCCTGTTTCGGGCAGGGGTGTTGCTCGGACACGGAGGATACGACCCATCCAGTTCCGTGGTTCAGTGCGAGGACTATGAATTGTTCATGCGGCTTCACAGCCGGGGAAACCAGGGATACAACTTGCAGGAACCCCTTCTGCAATACTGGGAGGACCGCGAATCCTATCGCAAGCGGACCTACCGGCGGCGCATTCGGGAAATGAAGGTGCGGTACCATGGGTTCCAGGACCTGGGCATTTTGCGTCCAGGGACGTTTTTTTATGTGATGAAGCCTCTGCTGGTGGGCGCGGTTCCGGCTTCCGCTCACCATTCGATCAAACATTGGAGGAAGAAGAAACCTCAGCAGATGCCAAAATAAGGGAGAGACAACCAAGCATGAGGGACGCACAGCAAAACCGGCTGGAACAATACCGGGACGATCTCAAGGGGAATCCCGCCATGGAGCGGCGCATCCGGGGATTACCCGCCGCGGGGAACGACCCGATGGCGGCCGTCTGCCAATATGTATTGGCGCCGGCCCTGGGAGGATTTACCCTGTGGCTTCTCTACCATACCCTGAAAAGTGGGAAACAACGGCTCTATTTTCTGGCGCGGGACGGGTATCTGATGTCCCGGGCTGCGCTTCTCTTTTGCGAAACGTTGCAGCTTCCCCTCGTCTGCCGGTACCTGAGCTGCTCGCGCTATTCCCTGCGGATTCCCTTCTTTCATCTGGATCAGGGGGCCGCCCTCGATGCAATCTGCCGGGGCGGAATCCACGTTACGCTCGATCAGATTCTCGCGCGGGCAGGGCTCACCGAACAAGAGCGGAGGCTCGTCGCCGGGGCGCTCTCCCTTCCGTGGAAGGCCGGGGACGTGATTCCCTACGCCAAGTTACAAGAGGTCCGCCGCCGTCTGCAACAGTGCGAGCGCTTCCTCGACTCGATGGACCGTCATTCCCGCGCCGCCATGCCCGGATTGGCCGGATACCTGCAACAAGAGGGATTGCTGGAGGAAGTGCCAGACGCGATCGTGGACAGCGGCTGGGTGGGTTCCATGCAGATGGCCTTAAACGAAGTCCTTGCTTCCATGGGACGGACAAAGCCATTGGAGGGGTACTACTGGGGCCTGTATGCCCTGCCCCCTGGCGCGGACCGTGGCGCATACCATTGCTACGATTTCGCGCCCGATCATGGCCTAACGCCAAAAATCTTTTTTAATAACTGTCTATTTGAGGCCATTTTCACCGCTCCTCACGGGATGACGACCGGATACCGCCGGATGGGGGAACAATATCTCCCGCATTATGGACTCTCCGATGCGCACAGGAATGCGTTTGTCCATCGGCTGGAACGCCTGATGATGCCTTACATCGAACGGCTGGCAGACGAGACCAGGGAAACCGGCCTGCAGCCGGAGGCCATTGCGCGCGACAGGGAAACCATCCAGCGCTTGCTGGCAAGGTTTATGACCACCCCCTCCAAAGCGGAGGCGGAATGCTTTGGAAGCCTTCCCTTTTCGGACGACGTTTTGGAGGGCGGAGAACAACCCCTTGCCGCCCCGCTGACGGAAAAAGAACTCGCAGAAAACCATTTATTCCATAAGCTCTTTGCCCTTTCCGGAAAAATAAAAAAGCCGGTACGGGAAAGCGCCTGGTATGAGGGGAGCGTCGTGCGCTGTGGAAAGCATATCCGCTATCATTTGTGGCAGTATACCCTCTATAAATGGATGCGGTATAGCAAAAAGCAGATGCAAACTCGAAGAGGGAAACGGAGGGATCGCAAACATGATTGACGCACAACAGGGAAAGCAATATGCGTTTGTCATCCGGCAGTTGACGGCCAGGGAACTCAAGCGAAAATATGCCCGCTCCTATCTGGGAGTCATCTGGAGCGTCCTGAATCCCCTTCTCTCCATGGTGGTCCTCTCCCTGATCTTTTCCCAACTGTTCCGCCGCTCCATCGAAAACTATCCCATTTATTACCTGACCGGCAACATCCTATGGCAGGCATTCACAGGGGCCACCAATGCCTCCATGACCTCCCTGGTGGACAATAAAATGCTGTTGCTCAAAGTCAAATTCCCCATGGAGTTGTTTATCCTCACCCGGGTGTATACCGCCCTGATCAATCTCGGCTATTCGCTCATCGCCTATGTCATCATGCTCTTTGTATTCCAGGTATCGCCCAAATGGACCATGCTCTTTTCCCCATTGATCATTCTCTTCCTGTTTCTGTTTTCTCTTGGCATCTCCTACATGCTGGCCACCGCCTACGTCTTTTTGGGGGATGTGAAGCACCTGTATACGGTGCTGCTGACCATCTGGATGTATTGCTCTGCGATTTTTTACCCGGTCGAGCAGCTTCAGGGGATTATCCGGGTGGTAATCTGGAACAACCCGCTCTATACATTCATCCACTGCATGCGGAAAGTCGTGATGATGGGGGCGCTGCCGGAGCGCATCGAATGGTTCCAGATGCTATTTTGGAGTCTGGGCGTCTATGTCATCGGTTCTTTAATCTTTCAAAAGAACCGGAATCGGATTATGCAGAAACTTTGATGGAGGCGGGTGTTCAAATGCCATCCGAAAACAAGCCAGCCATAGCGCAAGGGCAAAAAAGCAAACCAGAACCCGCCATTGTCGTAAGCCATGTAAGCATGCTGTTCAAACGGGCCAAAGATGAGGCCACCAGCGTCAAAGAGCTTCTGGTGCGGGCCGTACGGGGACAGAACCACTACGAGATGTTCAAGGCATTGGATGATATTAACTTGACCATCCAAAAAGGCGAAGTTGTCGGCATCATCGGTACGAACGGCTCCGGAAAAAGCACCTTGCTCAAGATCATCTCTGGGGCGCTGATTCCCACCCGCGGCAAGGTGCTGGTGGACCGAAAAAGCGTTCAGCTTCTCACCCTTGGGACGGGTTTTGATCCCGAGCTGACCGGCCGGGAAAACGTCTATTTAAATGGCGCGATCATCGGATACCCCAAGAGCTTCATCGATCAAAAATACCGCGCGATTGTCCAATTTGCGGAGTTGGAGGGTTTCATGGAGGAAAAGGTACGCAACTATTCCTCCGGCATGGTCTCGCGTCTTGGCTTTGCCATTGCGACCATCCGGGATACCCCGGAAATTCTCATTCTGGATGAAGTTCTAAGCGTGGGCGACATGTTCTTCCGGCAAAAAAGCGAGGCCCGTATCCGCGAAATGATCCACGGCGGTTCCACGGTCCTGATGGTCTCCCATTCCACCTCGGTCATTCAAGCCAATTGCTCCAGGGCTGTCTGGATTGAAAAGGGCCGCCTGCGGGCGGATGGCAATCCAAAAGAGGTCTGCCGCGCTTATGAAACATTGAAGGAGATGTGAGCATTGAAGGCGTGGATCTATCATCTCCTGGTCAACCGGGTGCCCGGAATCCGGGACCGGTATCTCCACCAAAGGCAAAACACCACCGCGCGCTGGAAGGTTCTTTTCTATCTGCTGTGGCTGAACGTTCAGTACTACCTTCTGTTCCGGCGGAGCTTGGGGCGCCCGGAACGCTTTCCTTTTTATGAGGAAAAGCGTCTCTACAGCGGCGGAAGCGAATCGTCCCTCAGCGAGCGGGAATCCCCGGAGGCCTTTGCCGCGAAGCTGATGGCCTTCGACGTGATTTCTATGGATGTATTTGACACGCTCCTGTTCCGGCCCTTCTCCGAGCCGGCGGACCTGTTTTATCTAGTGGGCATGGAGCTGTGCTATCCCGACTTCCGGCAGATCCGAATCGATGCGGAAGAACAGGCGCGGAAAAACAAGCAAAGGGAAACCGGTACGCGGGAAGTCACCTTTCAAGAGATCTGGGAAGAGATAGAGCGGGAAACTGGAATTCCGAAAGAACGCGGCATGCAGGTGGAAAGCTCGTGGGAACTGCGGTGTTGCTTCGCCAATCCGTACATGCTCCGCGTCGTCAAGGCTCTGCAAGCGCAGGGAAAAGCCATTGTTGCAACTTCCGATATGTATCTACCCTCTGGTTTCATCCAGGAATTATTGCATCAATGCGGCTATGGAACCCTTTCCAATGTGTTTGTCTCCTGTGAATTTGGCGCGTCCAAAAGCGACGGCCATCTCTACGAGAAAATCCGAAAGCGCTTCGGCGAAGCGAAATCTTATGTGCATGTGGGGGACAACCGCCATTCCGATCTGCAAGAGGCCCAACGTCACAGGATGCAAGCGATCCTCTATCCCAATGTTCATCAGCAGGGGAACCGCTTTCGTCCGGAAGACATGTCCTCCATCACTGGCAGCATCTACCGCGGGATCGTCAACGCGCAGATGCACAACGGGCTTTCCTCCTATTCGCGGGAATACGAATATGGCTTTATCTACGGAGGGCTATTCGTAACGGGATACTGCCAATTTATCCATGATTATGTAAAAGCGCATGGCACTGAGAAAATCCTATTCCTGTCAAGGGACGGTTCGGTTTTGATGCAGGCATACCGGCGGATGTATCCCGATGAAACAGAGACAACCCAATATGTCTATTGGTCCAGGCTGGCAGCCACGAAGCTGACAGCCGGTTACTATAAAGAGGCGTATTTCCGCAGGTTCCTGTTTCACAAAACCGATCAAACGTATACCGTCCGGCAGATCCTGGAGAGCATGGAGCTTGGCCATCTCTTAGAACCGCTTTGCCATACAGTGGAAATCGAACCGGACGCGGAATTGACGTATAAAAATGTCGGAAGGATTAAAAAATATTTCATGGACGCTTGGGAACAGGTTTTGGACGCCTACCAGGAACAGGTGGACGCGGGAAAAGCCTATTATTCCCAGGTCTTGCAGGGGTGCCGTAGTGCCGCAGCGGTCGACATTGGCTGGGCAGGCAGCGGGGCCATTTCCCTTGACCACGCCGTAAACCGCCTGTGGGGGCTCCACTGCGACATCACCGGGATTTTGGCCGGGACCAATTCCTGCTATAGCCCGGAGCCCGACACAGGAGAAGCCTTCCTGTTCCAGGGGAAGCTGGTCAGCTATCTGTATTCTCAAAGTGAAAACCGCGATCTTTGGAAATTCCACGACCCGGCGCAGAATCACAACCTCTATTGGGAACTCCTGCTCGGCGCGCCGGAGGGAAGCTTGAAAGGCTTTTACTGGGATCGAAATGGACACTGTGAATGCCGTTTCAAAGAATCCCGGGCCGATGCCGCACGGATTCGCGAAATTCACCGGGGAATTCTGGATTTTGTCCAGCAATTCTTGGAAGTGGAACGCCGCCTTGGGTGTTCCATCCCCATCCATGGGCGGGATGCCTATGCGCCCATGCTCAGCGTGTGCAGCCGAAAAAACAAAGCGTTTCGAAAAGGTCTGGAGGGGTTGATGGATGAAATACACATCGCCTAGCATATCGGACAAGCCGCTCGTCCTATACCATGCGGTGAGTTCCTACCAGCTGTTGGAGGTGATCCTGCACCGCATGACCTACCACAGCCGGGAACGGGCCGTGCTGATCCTTCCGGACTTCATCACCCAAAAGTACCCGCAATATAAGAAACTGGTGACACGGCGTCTGTTCAACGAGGTGTATCTCTTCCCCTATCTCCACATTCTGCACCGGGAGGAGCAGCAGATCTTGGAAGATGTGAAGCTGTGTTATGAGCAGATCATCCCCCACCCCATCACAGATTTCTCCGAAATCTATGTGGCGGGGGCGCACTTTTATTTTTCGCTCTACTTGATTCAAAACCGGATGCCCTTCCACTTTTTTGAAGATGCAGCGGGGATGTTGAGCCGGTCAAACGAACTGTACGAAACCTTGGCCGCAAGTTTCCCCACCCATGCGAGGATCGCCCGCAAGCACCGGTTGTTCAACGGCGAAAATCCCTACATTTGCAGCGTCATCTGCCTAAAAAAGGCGCAGACCATCGACGTCTCCGGGGAGCGGTATGTGGACTTCTCCGTGGAAGAAGTCCTACAAAATCTGCCGGAACGGAAGCGGAACCATTTGATCCACTTCTTTCTCAAGCACCGCCTTTGGACAAAGGCGGAAGCCATCCTATTGACGCAGCACTTTGCCAACCTCAATATGATGAGTGAAGAGGAACAGATTCGCTCCTACAAACTCCTGCGGGTCAACGTCCTTCAGGACGTCCCCCTCATCATCAAAAAGCATCCGGACGATTTCTTAAACTATCGGAAAATCTTCCCGGACGCGGAATGCATCAAAGAGATCTTCCCTGCGGAATTGCTCCCCTATGTGTTTTGGCACAAACCTACATCCATCTACACATTCGATTCCACCAGCTGCGAAAATCTCGGGAACCATTTTTTGATTCAGAAAATCGAGAGGAAATCCTATGCTGAATAACAAAGTTTTGCTTGTTGTGAATTCCGTCTATCAGCTTTTCACCGCTGTACACATGAAGCGAAGCATCCTCGCGGAAAAGGAGGCCGACCTGCTTGTGACGGACGTCACCTCTGTTCTACACACATACATCCCCCGTCTTAAGGAGACGGGGCTATTTGCCCAAGTGATCTTTGGAAAGACGAAGGAGTGGAACCAAAAATACGCGGCGGCAAAAGGGGGCACGCTCGACGAAGGCTTTCAGAACGCCTCCCACACCCTGCGCTGGATGCTGAACGAAGAGCTTGCAGACTATTCGGAAGTCTATTTTTCCAACTTCGATCCATTTATCCGCATGTTGGCGTGCCAATTCGACCGCCCTTCCTGTGAATTCATCTGGTATGAGGATGGCTTTTCAACCTATGTGATCGACTATCTGCGGGAAGACCGCGCGCCGATCAACCGCCATCCGGCGGGAAGGAAAATCCGGGAGAAAGTGCGCCGGGTACTGCTCTATGAACCGCACCTCGCCTTGCGTGGGGACCACCTCATCAACCAGGCTCTTCCTAAAGTCGACCGGAACGATCAGGAATTAAAGCTTCTGCTCAACTATATTTTCGATTACCAAAAGCCCGAGGAGCGCATGGATTTCATCTTTTTGGAGCAATCCTTCCGCGCCGAGGGCATCCAAACCAACGACCTTGCGTTGATGCGGCTTTGCCAGCAGGCCGTCGGCCCCGGCCGGTTCCTGGTAAAGCCCCACCCGCGCAACCCGGAAAACACCCCCTTTCAATTGGGCCTGACTAGAAAATATCCCACCGAAGCGCCCTGGGAGCTGTTTCTATTCAATGAAAACCCGGAGCATTGCACAACGATCACCGTCTGCTCCAACGCAGCGCTCACCAGCCGTATTGTATTCGGGATGGATGTCAATACGGTCATGCTGTACCGTCTGTTTGAGGGCAAGATCCTCTGGAAGGAAGACGCTATCCTCAAACAATATCTGCGCAAGTTCCGCCGGCAGTTTGCCGGAAACAACTATTACGTACCGCAAACGGTCTATGAGCTCCAGGATATTCTCATGTATTTAGGAGGCCGCCATGAACCAACCGATCAAAGTTTCCATCATTATTCCCGTGTATCAGGTCGAAAACTATCTTGAGCGGGCTGTGGATTCCGCCATTGCGCAAACCCTGCCAGAAAAGGAGATTATCTTGGTGGACGACGGCAGCGACGACGCTTCCCCGCAAATCTGCGACCGCTACGCCCAGGAGTATCCGGATTTGATTCATGTCATACACAAGGAAAACGAGGGGCTCGGGCTGGCCAGGAACACCGGCGTGCGGGCCGCCAGAGGCGAATTCATCGCTTTCCTTGACTCAGACGACACCGTCGAGCCAGAGATGTACGAGGAACTGTATCAGAAGGCCGTCGAACAGGACGACGACATTGTGATGTGCGATGTAAAAATCATTTACGTCGACGAAAACAGAACCAGCATTGTGTCATCCTATCCGCGCGAGCAGATCGACCTATCCGACTATATTGCCAATGGGAACAACATCACCTATAGCGTCAACAAGCTCTTCCGGAGGACCATCTGGGAAGAAAACCAGTACGAAAAAATGTTGTTTGAGGACATCTCCCTGATTCCCTCCTTGATTACCCGTTACCCGCGGATCGGTTACGTCCCCAAGCCCTTCTACAACTACTACCGGCGAGCCAACACCATTTCCACTTCCCTGGTGGGGAATATGGTCGACATCATCCAGGCCTTTCGGAATTTTATCGAAACCAGCGACCAGGACTACCGGGAAGAAGTGATCTATTGCGTCGCCAAGCAGCTGTATTGGAATATGATGCAATCCAGGGTGCTCTTCCGGGCGGATTTCATCGACCTGCTCAAAGAGTATCAGAAAGATTTCCTGCTCAATCCGTATCTTGCCAAGGATGGGAAGACGCGCAGCATCCTGGATTTCCTGCGGGAGGAGATCATCCCGGACAAAATCATCTGCGTACATTTTGGCCGTCCCCTCCCAACCGAATTTTTGGAGGAAATCCAGGAAACCCTTCCAAAGACCAAACTGATCGACGCGGACGAGCGCTATTTTGCGCAGGAACAGCTTCCGGAAAATGTACACCAAGCCTGGGATGCGGGATATGTCTCCTATGTGGAGGAATACTGCGCGCTGAAGATTCTGTGCGCGGAGGGCGGGATCGTCCTCACCCCGGACATGCACGTCCAATTGAACTTAAAAAAATTGCGTCTCAACCGGATCTTTTTCGGGTTTGAAAACGAAGAGGAATTGACCACCGGCTGCTTTGGGGCGGTCAAGGGGCACTACGTGATTCAGGCCCTGCTCAGCACCTATGAGATGGACACCATCTTCAACAAGGCCTTTCTTCCGCTAAAAGACCGCCTTCGGGATTTTCTCGTCCTCCATTTCCATTTAAAGGTAAATGGCCGCAAACAGCTTTTAAAAAAGGAAATCCAGGTGTACCTCCCCAGCGTGCTCGCCTACGACATGAAGGACGGGGAAAATTGTTGCAAAATCGGGGCGTATCCCGTCCCGGATGGATACGAACTGATCAGTGGGCCCGTATTAAAAATGTGGTCGGACCGCCTGCTGGAAAACTGGAACCTCTACAAGCAGGAGCTGAACCGGAAGCCGTCCGTTCCCGCGAAAGCAGCGCCCGCCAAGCCTGCCCCAGCGCCTGGAAAAGTACCCCCGCCGGATTGGTACCAAAAGGAGCTGGACCGGCGCATCCAGGAGGTTGTGGACACCTACGAACACTCCACAAGCTGGCGGATTACCAAGCCGATCCGCGCCATCGGCAATTTCTTAGGAAGGTGAGGAAACCGTTATGCGCACCATCGCAATCATTCCAGCACGATACGGTTCCAGCCGGTTTCAAGGAAAGCCCTTGGCGGATCTCTGTGGAAAGCCCATGGTCTGGTGGGTGTACAACCAGGTGTCCCAATCGAAAAAAATTGACGCCGTCTATGTGGCCACGGACCATGCGGCCATCCAGCAAGCTTGCACAGAGCTTCACATCCCCTGCCTGATGACGTCGCCCGCAAACCGGACCAGTACGGAGCGCATCTACGAGGCCGCACAATCCCTTCCGGCGGACATTTATCTCTGCATCAACGGGGACGAGCCGCTGATCGACCCGAACATCGTCGAGCAAGTCATCCCCAACCGGAAAGAGGGGTTCTTCGCCGCAAATCTGATGACCAAAATCCACTCTCCCGTCGAAGTGGTCGATGAGACAAACATCAAAGTAGTGACGGACGAAGCGGACAACGCATTGTTCCTATCCCGCAGCCCGATCCCGCATCCAAAGGCCAGCGTTCACTTCGACTATTATAAACACCTGGGGGTCCTCGCCTATTCCATGGAAGCACTGCGGTTTTTCGCAGAAACCCCCAAAGGGGCCCTGGAAAAAATCGAGGACATCAACGAACTGCGCTTTGTCGAGCATGGGAGAAAGCTCCGTATGATCGAGGTGGACGCGCACACGCTGTCCGTAGATACGCCAAAGGATCTGGATTATGTCCGGGGCGTCCTGCAAGAAAAACTGGAACGGGGGGAAATCAAACTGTGAGCATTCAAGTGTTGGATTGTACACTCCGGGACGGAGGGTATATCAACGACTGGCGGTTCGGCCGCAGGACCATCGCATCTATCTTGGATAAACTGGAAAACGCCAAAATCGACATCATCGAATGCGGGTTCTTAACCGGTATGGTCGAGGAAAAGGAGTGTTCCCTCTTTAACAGCACCGCCGATATTGAAGCAGTGCTGCCAAAACAGCAGAGGAACTCCATGTACGTGGCCATGATCGCCATCGGGGAGAAAGAGCTGCATCCATCCAAACTCGCTCCCTATGATGGAAACAGCATCGATGGGATTCGCCTGACCTTCCACAAAAAGGAAATCGAAACGGCGATCGATTGGGCCAAAATTATCATGGAAAAGGGCTACCGCGTCTTTATGCAGCCTGTGGGGACAGTCTTTTACAGCGACATCGAGCTGCTCCAACTGGTGGAAAAGATGAACCAGCTCAAACCGTATGCATTCTATATTGTAGATACTTTGGGAAGCATGTACCGCAACGAGGTTTCCCACCGCTTCTATCTGATCGATGAGAACATGGACCCCGAAATCCATCTGGGCTTCCATGGGCACAACAACATGCAGCTCGCCTTTTCCAATGCACAGGTTCTGGGGAAGATCCAGACCAAACGCACCCTGATTTTGGATTCCTCTGTCTATGGAATGGGGCGGGGCGCCGGCAACCTTCCTACAGAACTCATCACCCAATATATCAATAAGAATATTTCCTCCCGGTACGATGTGACCATGGTCATGGACATCTACGATGAGTACATCGCCAACATCCGCAAAAAATACGAATGGGGCTATACGATGCCCTACCATATTGCCGCCAACCATGTCTGCCATCCAAATTACGCTGCCTATCTCATCAACAAGCAGACCCTCACCATGAAGGACATCGAAAAGATCATCCAATCCATTCCGGACGCCTACAAAGTTTTGTACGACCGGGTCTTGATTGAACAGCTCTATACGCAGTATCAGAGCCGGAAAATCGACGACAGCGCTTCCGTTCAAACGATCACCGGTTGGATTCGCGGAAAAAAACTCCTGCTTCTGGCGCCGGGAAAAAGCCTTTTATCAAAGTACGAGGAAATTATGGCGTTTATTGGCCAAGAGAAGCCGTTTGTTATCTCCGTCAATTTTTTGGACCCAAAATACCGCATGAACGCCTGCTTTGTCAGCAATCACAAGCGCATGGATGTTATCGGGCAAGAGCTTCAACGTTTCCCAGATATCCACACCATTTTAACCTCGAATATCCCAGATACCGGCCGGGAAGACTGCCTCTATGTGGACTACGACCGCTACACAAATGCGGATGAAATGATCTCCGACAACGCAGGGTTGATGTTGCTGAAGCTATTGGCATATTGCGGGGCGGCCGAAATCTATTTGGCAGGTTTCGACGGCTTCCACCACAAACACAATGGCAACTACTACCGCAGGGAACTCAACTTAAAGGTGAACGAAGAGGAGATCCTGGAAAAACAAATCCGCATCCGAAAGCAACTGGCGGAACTCTCTAAAGCCATCCACATCCACTTTTTAACGCCTTCCGTATACGAATAAAAAAGGCCTACGAGTATCCGCAAAAAAGAGAAGGCCGGTTGCATCCATCAATCGATCTTCTCTTTCATCAAAAACGAAAGGCGCGTTTTGCATATCCTCGAATCGGGTTGCAAAACGCGCCTTTCTATAAAGGGTTCAATCAATCTGTTAAATAAAGGTCAACAGCACAAAGTTCAAAATAAACAATACCGTTGCGCCCCAAAGAATCGGATGAATTTGTTTCGCCTGCTTTTTGCAGATCTTGGTGATGCAATAGAAGATAAAGCCTGCCGCAATACCATAGGAAATGCTGTAGCAGATCGCCATGAAAATACCCGCAAAGAATGCCGGGATTGCCTCGTCAAAATCATCCCATTTAATTTCCTTAAATGCCGACAGCATCATAATGCCGACAACCACCAACGCAGGCGCAGTCGCCGCAAAGGGGATCGCGCTGACAAACGTCGCCAGGAACGCGCTCACTGCAAAGCACAGCGCAACCACTACGCTGGTCAGGCCTGTACGCCCGCCGGCGCCGATGCCTGCGGCGCTCTCCACGTAAGTCGTCGTGTTGGATGTTCCGAGGATCGCGCCGATGGAAGTGGCCGTTGCATCTGCAAACAGGGCCTTGTCCATCTTGGATTTAAAGCCCACACTGGTCTCCATGGTCTTTTCATCCTGATCACTGAAGATGCCCGTACGGCGTCCCGTGCCAATAAAGGTTCCGATCGTATCAAACGTATCCGAGAGGCTGAAAGAGAAAATCGTGACCAACACCAGCGGGATCTTCGACGCATCCGAGAACAGGGAGCCTAAGCCTTCGCTGGTAAAAATCGCGCCAAAGGTCGTGGGCAGCTGCTGGCATGCCTCCGTAAAGCTGATGGTTTCCGTGGTGGTGGTTACGCCCATCGGGATACCCAGCAAAGCCGTCACAACAATGCCAATCAGGATGGCGCCCTTGACTTTGCACACAAGCAGGACAATTGTCAATGCCAGGCCGATCAGGAACAGCCAGAAGGACGGCTGGTTCAAAGTCGCCAACGCAGGCACACCGGAATCAAAAGTAATAATACCCACGTTCAACAAACCGATATAGGCAACAAAAATGCCGATTCCGCCGCCAATGGCATTCTGCAAGCTGCGGGGGATCGCTTTAATGATATATTTGCGGACTTTTGTAACCGTGATAATAATATTGATTAATCCGCAAATAAAGACCATCGACAAGGCTTGCTGCCAGGTAAAGCCGAGTGTGAAGCAAACCGTATAGACAAAAAATGCATTCAAGCCCATTCCTGGCGCCAGCGCATAGGGGACATTCGCCACCAAGCCCATGACCAATGTGCCGATAATGGACGAGATAATCGTTGCTAAAAACACCGCTCCCCATTCCATACCGGATTGGCTCAACAAAGTCGGGTTTACCGCAATGATATAGGCCATTGCGAAAAACGTTGTGAAACCGGCGACAAGTTCTCTGCCTACTGTCGTCCCGTTTTGCTTGAGTTTAAAAAACCTCTCCATAAAGTCCTACCTGCCTTCCTTGTATTTTATCGCCTATGCGTCTCTCTATCACTGTCCCGAAACCATACTCCGCAATGGGTTCTGCTCCACTTCACTTTACAATGACATGCCAAATAACCTTCTTCCCGATTTTCATTTTAAAGCCGCATAGAAGGGACACAAGAGAAACCGCTGGGATATCAGGGTGGATAAACGCTTGGCTCTCTATGAAGCAGAAGCGCTCATTTTGCCTCAAAGACGTTCTATAAACACCATGGGCATAGACATCCTCCAAAATGCCAAACGCCATTTGTCTGACCTTTTCAAAACTCCATCTGTTTCTGGAAGATCGTCATCGATGGGTTACCGGACAGACTTACCCGCCATATAGAACAACAATAGCATGGGAAAAGCGTTTCTAACTTCCTTTGGCGCTCTAAAAGCAAACGTCAACCGAAATAATAAAAAAGCCGGCCACTCTTTCTAAAGTGACCGGTACATACAAATGGGATGGACACTTTAGATGCTGTCTCCGGCGCGAGCGGTCCAGCCCGGAAAAGAAAAAGAGTCTGAACGCGCCGTGCGTCCAGACTCGGTCTGGAGTGTAAGACCAATAAAGATGTTTGCGAAAACCCTTTATTTGCAAGGCTTTGCGGGTCAGCGCCGCTTATTTTTTCTTTTTTTCGGCTGGGACTTGGCGGATTTTCTGCCGAAGGGGGATTTTAGTGTAAGACCAAAAAAGATATCCGCCTATTCATACTTCTTCAGCTTCTGACAGCCATCGGTGAATCGCGTCAGCCCTTCTTCTCCCTCAAGGGCATCTTCATCCTGCGGCATATCGGGAAAGAGGTGTTCATTACTCAGCCTGTAATAATTGATTGGTATACTTCCCCCACGGCTTTTTTCCTGGGATTCTCGGATACAAAGAGCAAGAAAAATCTGCTCAAATCTTTCCTTGTCTTCAGGGGATAACTGCAACATATAATCTTCATTATGGTAATGTTTCATTTCTCAGCACCAAGGTTCCGATATGAGAAGGAGATGCCGCTTAGCCCTGACATTCATCCCGGATGAAATCATATAGGGCTTCCGGCTCCTTCAGACACCATTTGGTTTTTTCGTCTTCGGTCCAGACCTCATAGTCCGGAGCGGCATCGTAAATCCACCAGCTGATGTAGTCGTACTTGTCGTTGACCGCTTCCTCCAACACATTCAGTAAGGCGGAAAGAAGCTGCGGCCCGCCCTCAAAAACGAAATGACCATCGCCCACCAGATTGAGCGCCTCACTGAATTGTGCGTCTCTTTTCCTCTGGGCTTGGATCTTCCGCAGGGCTTCGCAGAAGGTTTTCTTGGACAGCATCAGAAATCACCTCGGGGTTCGTAGCTCTCCGCTTCCAACTCAGCTTTCCATTTCAGAAGCAGCGAAACGGCCTCTTCCTGCGTGGCAGGATCGGTGCAGAATTCAAAGAAACGCACGATCAGCATTTCCGGTGTCAGACCAAGTGGTGCTATCACTGTTTTCAGTTCTTCCAACACATCCGCATCCACTTGAATCTCCACAATTTCGTACTTCTTCTCATCCATTGGATTTTTCATCTCCATTTGAATCTTCCTGCCGGAGCTCAGCAAGCCGCTGCTGAAACAACTCCAGAAGTTCTTTCCAGACCTGCGGCTTCTTGAGAGGCTCCATCGGTTCTTCCAGTTCCCGCTCCAGATCGGCCACGGCCACCGACAGCGTCTTTTCATCGAACAGGCGGTAGTGACATCGGGCATATCGGACGACCGCTTCGCTCTCCTCATCTTCCGTTCGCATGGCATAGCGGAGGGCACAGTTGATGACACAGCCAAAGTCATCCACATAGTCGAAATCTAACCAGGAGGCCGGACAGAGGACAAGATCATCCTTCCCTTCATCGGTGATCACCAGCCCGATGTTTTCACGGCTTACCCGTTCCAACACGGCATCCAGATCAGCTGCCAGCGCCTGACGTGAGATGCGCTCCATGCTTTCCAGTGATTGTAAAATCGGCATTGTTTCCTTCCTCCTGTCCTCTTGTCCGATTTCTTCAGATATGAGCAGTCGGCTGAGACTGTTCCACAGCCGGGGATATGGCTCCTGTTCTCCATATCGGTTCAGATGATATTGAATCTCCGCCGCAGCGGCGGAACGGGTGCTCTCGTCCAGGCAGCTCAGATTCCGGCAGGTGAAATCCACAGCGATGCTGGGCATATAGGTGTGCCGTCCCATACTGTACCGAATCGCCGCCAGAATGATATGCCGCAGTCCTTCCTCCCAAACGGGGGCAAGGATTCTTGCCGGAAACAGCAGTCCTGTGTTCCCCTTTCGGGATTGGAGTGGCAGGCCGCTTTCCTCGGCTCGCTCCAGCGTGTGCTGCCAGTCTCGACGAGCGATGGAACTGGCCAGAGGTTCCGCCTCATAAAATCCCTTTCTTCTTTTCACGGCTGCACCTCCGGTTCCGCTTTCTGCTGGCCTTTATGCAGGAGATTGTTGGCTTCCATCTCCTCGAAGGTGACCGGCTCGAAGCGATTGACATCCACCCCGGCATTCAGCATCCGCTCGTTTGCCTGAATGAGCGGCCAGTAGTCCGCATCGGTATTTCCGTGGATGTGACCAAAGACCATGTAGCACCGCATGATATGCGGCCAGGACATCATGGGGTAGTGGCAGAGGGTGTACTGCCGCTTTCCGTCCGTGATATACAGCAGATTGCTCACGCTTTCAAAGAATCGCTCCGTCTGACAATTCTGGACCCATCCCCGGTCGTGATTCTCAAGGATGAGATGCTTCTTTCCCCGCAGCCGCCGCAGGTATTCCTCCGGCGGCTTTTTGCTCCGGTAGATGAGGTCGCCGAGGATATAGACGGTATCCTTCCCTGTGACCTTGCGGTTCCAGTTTTCGATGAGGGTTTCGTCCATCTCCTCAATGCTGGAGAAGGGCCGGTTGCAAAGCCGGATGCAGTTCTCGTGACCGAGATGCAGGTCAGAGGTAAAGAAAATCATGGGGATTCACCGTCCTTCTTCAACCGGGGAACCGGGATTGGCTGCCACCGGCAGTAGTTTGCAAGTTCGTCCCGGCGCTCAAGGGGCAGATTCATAAAATCGACGATACGCTCGCCTGGGAACCAGGCGTGGCAGTAGGCGGGAAGAACTCCTTCCGGCACGATGCCGATGGGCTCCTCTCCGGTCAGGCGGGCCTTCAATTCCTCAGCATTGCGGATACATACGGGAATGTCTGCCCGATGGAGTGCGAGGAAGAAGTGGATGGCCTCCACCGTCCGGGTCTCCGCAAGACCGGCCACCGCCAGATAGTAACCATGCTCATCCCGGCACACGATGCAGTCGATGTGGGTGCTGTTGCCGCCCCGGCATACCTCCCAGGGGTGGCCGATGCGTGGCCGCTCTTTCAGCCAGCGATCAAAGGCATCGGGGGAATTCCCGTCCAATTTGGACAGGCCCTCGTCCCGCCCATCCGCGTGGAGAAGGTACTGCTCCTTGTCCGGTTTCTCCGTTCCGGCATATCCCATGGCCCGGTAGCCCAGAGCGCAGGCATGATAGAAGTCGTTTGCGGTCATGGACGGGAGTCTTCTGTTTGCTTCCAGGGGATAGCCTGCCGCCGAGGCAAGAAACTCATCCACCTCCTGCCGGGAGATATTCTGGAAGAACTTCTCTTTCCATTCGGGAAAGACCTTCCACAGATCCCGGCGCAGGACGGTTCCCGTCCGATGCCAGACGGGCAGATTCCGCTCCACCAGCTTCGGATAGCTGCCATCCTCCACCGCCTGCACGGCGTCCCGCACGGCTTCCTCCAGCCAGGAGGTAAATGGGGAGATGTCATGGGGGAAAGATCTCTCTTTGCGGCAGTCCACCTCCAGCACATGGTTATGGCTCAGGAATACCGCCCGGTATCCGATCTTCTGATCTTCACCGGCGGAAAAGTGGAACCACTCCACCTCCTCCGGGAACTCGGAACGCCACCAGGCTTCAAATTCCTCGTAGCTCTCCACCTGCCCATCCTCCCGTAGATCCTCAAAACTGCCGAAGTCCTCGATGGTTCCCCGCTCGGCACGAAGCCAAAGCTCCCAGCTGTTGTGCTCCGGGTCAGGTTCCAGCCGGTAGAGCAGCCGGAAGATCCGGTCGATGGCCCCATAGGATGCCTCGTCGTAGGAGAAAGAGCAGTCGATGTTTCGGTATCCCACCCGGCCCAGCCAGCTGATATAGTGCTTAATCTCCGGTGCCTTCATGGCGTTCACCTCCTTGTGCTTGTTGCGTTTCCTCGTCCGCTCTCTCCTCAAATTGGGTTCGGAAGAGAGCAATGTGTTCTCTCACAAGAGTAGGATGTTTGTCATAGACATGGCGGCAAAGGGCCTTGTACAGAGCAAGGAATCTCTGGTCATCCCCGAAGTCCATAAGGCCGTCCATGATCCGCTCGATCTCCTGCTCCCCGGTGATCCTGTCCTTCACCACCTGTTCCACCAATTGACTGTATTGCTGGTATGCGGTATCCATCAGGCGGGAGAGCCTCTGGACGGTTTCACGGATTGCGGCAAAGCAAGCCTCCCGTTCCGTTTTTTCTTCCTCTGTCATCGTATGCTATCTCCCGACAGGAGCTGCGGCGCCGCCTCCACACTGTGGAAGAGGAAGTGCATCCGGTCGATGCGCTTGTTGATATGCCAGTGGCCGCAGAACCAGTGATTGTATTGCAGCTTCCTCTCGATCTCCTCCAGCCACTCCTCGGTAGAGGCATCCACGGTGCTCTGGTCGATCATGGGGAGGAATGCTTCCCGCGGCTCATACCGATAGGGGCAGGTGTGGGAGAGAACGGTATCCACCTGCCAGCCGCAGGCATCCAGCGTCCGGATGACCTTCTCCTTGATCTCCTGAGAAGGCTGCTCGTCCGGCCACCAGCCATATCCTCTGTCCAGCCGGTAAAACTTGTCCACGCTGTAAGCCCCGCCGATTACCAGATGGCAAAGACCCTCCAGATGAAATATCTCCCCATCAGCAGCGAACAGCAGGCGGGGGTAGGTCTCCTCCACCCAGACCGTTCCGCCGTTCCATTCCTTGGTCTGGTAGGATGGCAGGGTAGATGGGCGAACCTCATGATTGCCGTGGATGCACAGGAGCGTGGGTTTCACCTGTGTCAAAAGCTGCTTCATCTCGGCATCCCGCCCGTTCAGGAAATAATTGGCCCCCACATCCCCCAGAAGGACGAGGGTGTCCTGCTCGGTCAGCTTGTGCCGGTCACAGAACTGTACGATCTCACGAGGGTTCCCGTGGATATCGCCCGTGTAGTAGATCATGGACTATCCCACCTTTCGCCCTCCATTATACCAACTTTGGAGGCCCATATCCTGGACTTTTCGAAAACATATTCACTTTCCCAAAAACATATACACTTTTACAGGCAAAAATCGACCGGCAGTCAAAGCACATGACTTCCGGTCGATTGTTTTCTCAGAGCAGGAATGTAAAATCGGAAGCATCCGAATCGATGCACTTCTCCCGGTGTTCTCGCAGAGCTGTCTTTAAGGCTTTCATCATGTCCAGCAGAATGAGAGCCTCACAGATGGTGCAATCTGAGAGGAGCAAGGTGATCTCCTCACTGGCGCACCGTTCCGTGTCGGTGATCTGCTCCATCAACAACCTTTCCGGCGATACGCCGAGGGCATTGGCGATGAGAACAAAGGTGTCCAGGCTCATACTTTTGAGGCCGCTCTCTATGTAACTGATGTAAGAGGGGGTTTTGTCCACCGCCTCGGCGAGCATTGCCTGGGAGAGATGGTTGCGGCGACGGGCTTCGCGGATGTGTTTGCCAATGGCTTTGTAGTCAAGACTCATAATAAGACCTCCAAAAAAATTGTAGCCTTATTATAGTGTCTGGCTTATATCATCGCCTTTGCCTTATATCAATTTCACCCCAAGTTGATATACTCTTAGAAATAGATTAACTGGAGAATATATTTCAAAAAGGGGGGGAGCCGATGGAGGAACATGGTTTGAACGAGCGTCAGCTGATTGGCTCCCGCATTCGGGAGGCGCGAGTCGGCCGGCGGATGAGCCAGGCAGATCTTGCAGCCAAGGCCAATATCTCCCTGCCTCATGTCAGCGCTATTGAAACGGGAAAGACCAATATGAAACTGGAGTCCTTCATCCGGATCATCGAGGCGCTTCAGGTGTCAGCGGACTCCCTGCTTCGGCCCGATGTGCCGGAGGTGCGGAGCCTCTACCAAAGTGAGTTTGACGAGCTGTTGGCCGATTGCTCCCCCAAGGAACTGGATTCCATCCTGAAAATCGTCCGGGAAGTGAAATCCACCATGACCAGAAGAGAAGACAACGATTAAAGCGGCGAGCCGAGGAGTGTTCCAAAGGCCCGCCGCTTTTCTTATGCAGTTGGTTTTTTGGGGACGAACTCCACTTTGAGACGCATCCCCAGGCCATCCGCCAGTCTTTTCAGGGTGCGGAGAGACGGATTGCCGGTTCCGTTTTCGAAACGGCTGATGTCTGCCTGGGCGATACCAGTCACTTCCGCCAGCTGCTTTTGCGTCAGCGACTGTTCATCGCGCCCTTCCAGAATCGCTCTCATGATCTGACGCTCCGGTTCGAGGGCATCCCACTCGGCTTTGAATGCGGGATCTCGGAGCTGTTCATTCAGAGTTTCACGAAAATTCTTGCCCATAGGTCAATCCTCCTTCCTCTGCTGGTAGTCCGCTCGATAATGTCTGTCTAATGTTATAACCCATACTTGTCGACTAAAACATCCCAGCGCTTCTTCGTTTCTGCATCAGAAAGAGATGTGAAAAGGCTAATTATTTTTCCGTCCTCACTATCAAATGTAATCTCATTGTATAATATGTAATCCCAAACTAATCGTCCAGTTTTGTCCCCGAAACGAGCAGGTACGCTATCGTGGATAAATCCATGTTGCTTAGATAGTTTTTCTGCAATTGTGAAGATAAGAGGGAGAGCCGCAGTTGCCACTTTAATCGTTGAAATGAGATCTTCTTCGCCCTCAATTCGCTTTTTTTCAATGCTATTGTCCATGCCGATAACCATTCCTTCCACTTCGAATAGTCTATTAGAATGCAATTTTAAGCTGGTTAAGTACCGTCTGTCGTTTCGTAGTATTTTGCCGAGAAGTTTTCCATACCCACCGCCTTCTCTCTATGTTCATTATATGTGTTATATCACATAATGTCAATGCACATTTCGTTTTCAGGAGTAGCACGGATGGCAGTACATCCTGGATAGGATAAAGCCGAGTGGCAAAATACTGCGATCTCACTATCTTCATCGTACATATATGGTGCAGAAGACTCAATGGGGCTCGTCTTGGGGTAGAAATGGGTTTGCAGCTCGCCGGAAGTCATTGTAATCTGAATCTTTTTTTCTCGTTCATCGACCAGGAGTCAAGTTGTTGACCTCTGGTCGATTTTATTTATAGTCTGTGGCCGCTATAATAGCCCGTAAGAACATTCGCAGGGGGAGCACATATGGAAGAGCTGGCAATAAAGGGCGAAGCAATGGAGCAGGAGATCATGCCGTCCTTTGATTTTCTGCTGGAAGGAGAGGCGGAAAAGAATGCGCTTTTGGCAGAGCATCGTGCCTGGTTAAAAGGCATTCGGCGGGAGCGCCCGCTTCCGAAAAACCATCACCGGGTGGCGGTATACATTCGCTACTTCAACCAAACCCGCTATGAGGATTATCTCTCCGCCCACAAAAAGCAGTTTTTGGACACGCTGGCTCTTTGTCCGAACTGGGAATTTGTCGGTTTCTATGTGGATGAGGGAAGCACCGCACCGAACATGGAAAACGCTCCAGAATGGGCGAGACTCCTGCAAGATTGCTATGAGGGCAAGGTAGATCTGGTGATCACCCAGAAGGCAAGCAATATTTCCAAGAAACTATCGGAGCTCTCTTTCTGTGCCCGGCTTCTTGCGGCGCTGCCAAAGCCGGTGGGCATTTACTTTGTTTCGGAGGATATCTACACAATGGCTTCCTACTACCGGGAGGATCTCCATGATCCGTATTTTCTGCCCGGTCCTGATTGGACGATCCTCCCCGATCACCAGCCTGGGAGGGAAATGCTGCATGATTGACAAGGCCACCCGCAATCGGCTTGCAGAACGAAAGGAACGGGTCCGCCGCCGGATCAACACAAAGGTTGACCCGGAGAACTACGAATTCATCCCTGCCAAGAAGCCTATCGACTACTACGACAACGATATTCCGCAACGAGTCGCCGTGTATGCCCGTGTTTCCACGGACAATGTCCAGCAGACATCCTCCTATGAGCTGCAGAAGAAATACTATGAGGATTTCGTCCTGCATCACCCCAATTGGACGCTGGTTAAAATCTATGCCGATGAGGGCATTAGTGGGACTTCCCTCGTCCATCGGGACGAGTTTAATGCCATGATGACTGACTGCCGCAGCGGTAAAATCGACATGATCATCACCAAAAGCGTGTCCCGTTTTGCCCGGAATGTGGTGGACTGCATCAGCATGGTCCGGATGCTGGCGGAACTGCCCAGCCCGGTGGGCGTGTTTTTCGAGAGCGAATGTATCTTTTCCCTTAAGGATGATTCCCAGATGGCGCTTTCCTTTCAGGCCACCATGGCGCAGGAGGAGTCCCATATCCGCAGCCGGAGCATGGAAACCTCCCTGCGGATGCGGCTGGACGGCGGCTTGCCTTTGACGCCCAAGCTGCTGGGCTATTCTCACGACGGGGATGGAAACCTGGTGGTCAACCCGGAGGAAGCGCCTACGGTGAAGCTCATCTTCTACATGTATCTGTACGGCTACTCCACCAGCGACATCGCGGCGGCGCTTACCGAGCTGGGCCGTAAGACCTACCTGGGAAATATCAAATGGACCTCCAATTCCATTGTTCAGGTTCTTCGCAATGAGCGTCATTGCGGGGATGTGCTGACCCGAAAGACCTTCACCCCGAACTACCTGAACCACAAGTCCAGGAAGAATCGGGGCGACCGCCCCCAGAGCCTTTACCGGAATCACCACGAGGGCATTGTTTCCAGAGATGATTTCATTGCCGTTCAGCACCTTCTGAACAACTCCAAGTATGGACATCGCTCTATCCTCCCGGAGCTGCGGGTGATTGACAGCGGCCTGCTCAAAGGCTTTGTAACCATCAACCCTCGCTGGGCCGGGTTCAAACCTGCGGATTACTTTCAGGCTTCCGCCAGTATCCATCCTCCCGATGAGCAGGCGGAAGAAAGAGCGCCTCTTTCCAGTGTCACTCTGGCTCCTGGGGATTTTGACATGAGGGGTTTTGAGATTACCCGCAGCGAGTTCTTTGATAATTACCACCGTCCTTATGTTCAGTTTCAGGATAAGAGGATCAAATTCAGCACAGCTTGTGTTCGTACATTTGGGAAAGACAACCATGTGGAACTACTGGTCAACCCAGTGGAGATGAAGTTTGCTGTCCGCACGGCGGAAAAAGGCAACCGCAATGCCGTCCTGTTCTCCAAACTGGTGGATGGGAAATACCAGCCCAGAGAGATTGCGGGTGCGGCCTATATGGAAACGCTGTTTCAGCTGTTCGGCTGGAGCCCGGATTTAAAGTATCGGATTGCCGGGCGGCTCTTTCAAAGCCAAAGTGAATCAGCGTATATTTTCGATCTCAATGACGCAGAGGCGTTTATCAAATCTTATCTGCTCTCCGGTCAGCAAGGCGAGCAGGATTCCCATGATTCTGTGCAGCCGCTCTCCATCTCTGGCAAGCGGGTGCGCGCCGTACCGGAGGAGTGGATTCATTCTTTTGGAACGCAGTATTATCTCCACCAGCAATCTTTCCAGCAGGTTCATGACCAGAGCGAGGAGGATTGGAAGATTCGCATAGAGGGGCAGCTTTACGAAACCGGTCAAAAACTCCATGTGACCGGTTTTGAGGAACTGAGAGACTATATCCGCCAGGAATTCAACCGGCGCGGAAAGGAGGAACCATAATTGAGCGAGGAGAGAGGCGAAAAACCCGGTGGTGTGATTGCCGGGATGCTCCGTTCTCTGGAAGGGGAGCAGACGGCCGGGATTGCTCCTGTCATGCCGGAGATGGAAGTGGACGTTCATCAGGCAGGTCATGAAGGCGATGATGTTCTGGAGACGGAGCGGGAATTCAATTACGAGGGCTACCAGGTGGTACGCCGGGAATTCTTTGCCCATATCAATGAGCCATCCGTGACCTTTAACAACTATAAATTCTATGTAAACGCTGCCTGCCTGAATCGATTCCCGAAGGTAGATTATGTGCAGGTGCTGGTCAATCAGGAAAGCAAAATATTGGCGATCCGCCCCTGTCAGGCAGAAGACCGGGATGCCTGCGCCTGGTGTACCAATGGCTCTGGCAGACGAAAGCCGAAGCAAATCACCTGCAAGATCTTCTTTGCCAAGGTGTTTTCTCTGATGGGATGGAATCTGGACTATCGATACAAGCTCCTCGGACGGGTGATCCACGCCAAGGATGAATGGCTTATCGCATTTGACCTGACTGCCACCGAAGTATACCAGCGGGTTCTGAAGGATGGCGAGAAGCCCAGAGCCTCCCGGACGCCGGTGTTCCCGGAAGGTTGGAAAACACAATTTGGCCTGCCGTTCCGGGAACATCAGAAATCCATGCAGGTTGATATTTTTGAAGGATATGCGGTGTATGGGCTTCGGGATCGTGCCTCTACGCCAGAAACGCCTATTGCGGAGGCTCCCATACCGGACGGAAGCGAAGAACAGAATCCATCATAGGAGGCAGAATATGAGTCGAGAAAATCAACCGCAAGCCTCGCTGACCCTTGATCCATTTCGCAATCGAATCCGCATCCACAAGAAAACCATACGCCGCCTGGGCAGTCCTGCCTATGTGCAGTTTTTAGTGAATCCGGAAGAAC
Source organism: Anaeromassilibacillus sp. 1001302B_160321_C8 (assembly GCF_015554745.1). Taxonomy (NCBI): domain Bacteria; kingdom Bacillati; phylum Bacillota; class Clostridia; order Eubacteriales; family Acutalibacteraceae; genus Anaeromassilibacillus; species Anaeromassilibacillus sp. 1001302B_160321_C8. The sequence goes on from NZ_JADNJD010000004.1 coordinate 30,064, forward strand.
TTTATATCGCCGTTCTTGGCTCGGACAAGCCTATGATTGGGGGAACGGCAAATAAGGTTCGATTGTCCAGTGTCAGCTTTCACACCAACCAATCCGTAGAGTTTTATAGTTCTACCTTGCTGAGCAATCTGTCGGAGATTGTCGGTGGCTTCGATCTGCGGTTCAATTATCATTTGACAGGAGAGATCGATTCGGTGAACCGGGTCGCCTATTTTTCCCTCCAAACCGTGAAACCGCAGGAGCGCAGGAGGCAATATGGAAGAGAAGGGGTTTAGGGAACTCAGGATCGATCCGGAATTCAAAAACCTGATTCGACCTCTCCGGCGGGAGGAATACCGGCAGCTGGAGCTGAATCTGGTGATGGAGGGCTGCCGGGAGGCCATCGTTGTTTGGGACGGTACCATTGTAGACGGACATAACCGATACGAGATCTGCAATAAATTGAAAATCCCTTATGGCGTAAAAGAACAGGTTTTTCCAAACCGGGATGCGGCAATCGCCTGGATCTGCTCCAATCAACTCGGTCGCCGCAACATTTCAGAGGAGACGAAGAAGTATCTGATCGGCAGGCAGTATGAGGCGGAAAAGAAAGCGCACCGGAATGAGAACGGCTATAATCAGTACTGCCCAAATCCCCTCGCCACAGTTGGAAGAGGCCGTCCGGTAGAGGAAGAGAGCAGTCGACGAACCGCCGCCCGTCTGGGAAAGGAGCATCATGTGTCTGGAGCAACGGTCCAAAAATATGCAAAATACAGCGTGGCGCTGGATGCGATTGCAAAAACCGCGCCGGAATTGATTCCCCACATCCTGTCGGGGACATACAAGATATCCTTCGAAAACATTGTGGCACTGGCGGAGATGGCCCCTGCGGAGCTGAAGGAACTCAGTAAGAAAATCGGGAACAATCCCTATGCCTTTGCCCGATACAGCGATTCACGGCGCAGCCTCTCCACCGAGGCGTCTTCTAAGCCCGGCATACAGGCGGCGGAGCAGCCTGCCATCAAGACGATGCCCGCCTATGATCCGGATGCGGAGGTGGCTGGACTGACCCTCACCATTCCCTCCTGGATGAGCTCCATCGAGCGAACCAGAAATATGGCGCATCTCGCATCCATCTCTCCCGCAGCCAAGGAGAACTTGCAGGCAGCCTTAACAGCGCTGGGAGAAAAGGTGCAGGAGATGCTCGCGGCAATTGAGGAGGATTCCTAATGGCTGATTTCAGCATGTTTGTACCCAATGTCCATTTCGAGCAGATCCCCATTAAAAATCTGGTGTCCAACCAGGAGTATCAGCGAAACATATCCGAACAGCATGTACTGAATGCGGCAGCCCACTTTGATCTATATCAGATCAATCCGGTCAAGGTAAGCCGACGAAACGGCGTCAACTATGTGTTCAATGGGCAGCACACGGTGGAGATCGTCGCGCTGGCCTCCGGTTCTCGGGACACGCCGGTCTGGTGCATGATCTACGACGATCTCAACTATGAGCACGAGGCGGATATCTTCGCCAATCAGATGAAGTTCGTGAAACCCTTAAAGCCCTATGAGGTGTTCATGGCAAATATCGAAGCCGGAAATCAGAAACAGCTCATTATCCGGGATCTGGTGGAGTCCTACTCGCTTTCCATTGGCCAAGTCAGAAACTATGGGGTGGTTTGCGCTGTGTCCACGTTGGAAAGCATCTACGACAAGTTCGGCTATCATGTTCTGGACCGGACACTTCGGCTCTGTGTGGGCACTTGGGAGGGCGATATGAATTCTCTCTCCGCTAATATGCTCAACGGCATTGCCCGCCTGGTCCATACCTTTGGAGATGCGCTGAAGGATGAAAACTTCAAGGAAAAGGTGGGCGAGATGTCGGTAAAGCTGCTCTCCAGAACCGCCAAGGAGCGGCGGCCCGGCTCCATGGGGTATGCCGAGGCCATGCTTATTGCCTACAACCGAAAGTGTAAATATCCGCTTAAGTGGACCAGGCTCTACGAGAAGAATGTGGGGAACAGTGAAGGGCTGGACATTGATACAGATCTGGATGAGGAGGAGAACGAGGACTCCTTCGGAGATAACCCCGAGGAATAAACAAGCGGACGACTCCCCAGGGAATCGTCCGCTTGTGATTTCATGGCCGGAGGGTAGATGAACGCCGCCAGATCCAGATAACTGCTCCCGTCCGCCGCAGAGGCTCTATCGGTTTTTCTCAGTAGTGTCATAGCGGAGGCGAAGTGGATGCGGAGGCGACCGTTCCTGTCAAATTGCTTGACCTGGAAGGTACTGCCGACCTTGGAGAAGGTCTTCGGGCTGGATTCCGGGACATCTAATCCACAGCCGCCCCAGATTATGCGACCTTACCCCATTCGCCGTTGGTAGATACATCGTTCATGCTTAAAAGATTTATGTATTTATAAGGTCGATTGCTGTTGCAAGCAGAATTGCAATGACTTCATCTTCAGAATTATCATACTCCATAACGAATTTATCGGCATAGCCATCCTTAAGATTTAAAGGACAATCATGCAGAGTAGCTACCTGCTTACCCTTATATTGGATTTTGAAACTCTTGCCTTCCTGGTGTGTGATTTTGACACTACCTTCAAGAACCTCGAACTCCAGATTACCAAATGACACATATTTTTTTAGCAATGCGATTTTTTCTTTACCCAAGAATACCGTGCATTTCTTCACCTCTTTTTCAAACAACGGAACACCTGTAGAAATCAGATGCTCTTTAACATAGCCGATTTTATTTCCGTTTGCATCAAACAAATCCAAGATTTCACGGTCGGTGATAGTGTTCTCAGCGTTAGATTTATACTTGAGCGTACCATTGCCGTCAACAATTTGATAACGCCCAAGATAATCATTCATATCAGGCGTTTTCCCAGTAAAGAGGCCGACCATCGTGCCTATGGAATAGGACTTTGATTTGATAACCAGGAAATTTTTCTTGATTCCCTGGATATGTTCGGCCGCAGTTTTCTGCCCTGTGGCTTGACCGAGTTTATTCAGCACGGAGTTTACCACCCCATCTACCGATCCTTTCGGTATGACTTTTTCGGCGATTTTAGCACCAGCTAAAGCTGTGAGTTTACCTTTTAAACTCATAAGCGCACCTCCTATCGTGTTCTGTAAGAGAACTTGTAAATTTCGCGGATAATTAATCCATGCTGCCACTATCTTTATTTCCGCCGAACTCGCAGCCGCGTACATGGTCATGTCCATAATACCATCTGCAGTATCGGTAACCACTGTGAGGGAGACAATTGGTGCAGTCCCCCATTACAATGTCTTTGCCTTTGATTTGGATGCGATGCCAACACACGCTATGACTGTAAAGCGTATTCCGAAGAAACCTAACTTCGATGGAGACGGTTCCTGTGGGAATGGTCCATTTTTAATTTCATGGCCGGAGGGAAAAGGCCGGGCGCATATATTCCACAGCGCCCCGACTGAGGCCATACTGTCCGGCCAGCTGCTCCCAGTGTCCGGATACGGTTTTGCAGATCTCCTCCGCCGCCTGCTGAGCCTCCTGGGGAGATAAGCCGAAGTAGTCAGCGACCTCCAGCGCCAGATCCAGGTCGATGGTGTTGTCGTACTCGCTCACATTGAGGGAGAGACGGTCGCCTGTGGGGACTGGGTTTACATCGTAGAGCGGAGCCAGTCGCCAGCCGGTGAGAGTCAGGAGGAAACCGTGGTTGCGCAGGTGGTCGTCGGTGTTGGACACCGCCATACTGAATACGATCCGTTTCCACAGCTCAGCCAGATCCTGCCTGGGAGCCGCCCCATTGGCGCGGATGAACGCCGCCAGATCCAGATAACTGCTCCCGTCCGCCGCAGAGGCTCCGTCGGTTTTTCCCAGCAGAGTCATGGCGGAGGCAAAATGGATACGGCGGCGGCCATCCCGGTCAAATCGCTTGACCAGGAAGGTGCTGCCGGTCTTGGAGAAGGTCTCCAGCCTGGATTCCGGGACATTCAATCCGCACAGCCGCGCCAGGTCATGCACGACCTTCTCCCATGCGCCGCTGTTGGATTCATCGTGCTTAGACGGAAACTTGGCGATCCACAAAGCGCCGTCCGCTGCCTGCACCGTGGCCTTGGGCCTTGCTCCGCCCAGAGAGGAACCGGGGGCCAGAAGCTCCCGCAGCCATGTTTCGTTCAGGCCGCTTTCGTCATTCTCAAAGGCGATAGAGGCGTTTTCCAGTGTCCGAAGATGAACCCAGGGCGGCGTTGCGAAGGACTTGTCGTTGGAGAGAAAGTCTCCCCCCTCTTCCAGGCTGAACCGCAGTGCCCCCATGCGGGATTCATCGTAGACCCCCAGCAGGAAATCGCTTTCTGTGAGGTTTCGGGGCTTTCGGTCTTCTTTTCTGGCGTCAATTGCCTCCTTGCGCCGCATCAGCAGGCGGCCCCAGCGGTCCGGGCAGGAGTCGGCGAACAGCCCGAAGAGCCGCTTGTCCAGCGGCACATACTGCCGTCCCCGGTAGAGGGCCAGATCCGGGTCCAGAGAGAAGGAACTCTCGGCGGATGTCAGCCAGGCGGGGTCATACTCGAAGGAGAAGGTTTCCTGCCCCCGGATAAAGCTGCAGCGGAGCCGCCCCATCAGGGTGGGGGTCTCTCCACGCCAATTTTCATATACATAGATGGTCTTTTCGTCCTGCGCCATGGGCTACTCTCCTTTCTTGGGCGCCCGCCGTCTGGTAGGCAGCGCCAGGTCTTGCAGCTTCCTGCCGAATTCATCATCTTTGGCAATAAGCAGCAGGTCGCTGTCCATATTGTTCAGTGCGTGCAGCACGGCGGCATAGGAGCCGATGGATACCGTGGGCGCACCCTTCTCGATGGAGATGAGGGTGGCCCGGCTGATCCCCGCCCGCTCCGCCACCAGTTCCAGACTCAGCTTCCGGCGCAGGCGGGCAAGGCGGATCTGCTCACCCATCTGCTCCAGAATCTTTCTTGTCTGCGGCATGATGACCGCCGCTCTTTTGCCCATACATCATCGCCTCCTAACATACATTATAGTATATTACCTTGGCGATTATGTCAATTATATTTGAAGTTATTTGTTTTCCTCATTGAGCGCTTCCTCGATGAGATACCCGCCGCCGAAGATGATGTCCAGCCTGCCGTCGGGATATACCTTTACGCACTCGATCATCTGGTGGACGATGGTATCGTCGTACTCCATCTTTCTCGACGCACGATCTGCGATGATTTGCTGCAGCTGGAGGATGCGGCCATCATTCCCCTGGTCCGAGAGGAGGGCGTCCTCCAGCTTTTTGATTCTCCCTTGCAGGAGTTCGATGGTATCGGAAAGCTCCTTGAATTCCGCCTCATGGCTTTCAATGCCCTCGCCGCTCTCTACGCTCTCATTGATGAGGGACACCATTTTGCGGTTCAGACCATCGATTTTTCGGCGAAGCAGGTCGATTTCATCGCTGTTCCCGTTCAGCCCGATGGCCTCCCCAATGGTCGCCCTCATAAGTGCCAGATAGGTGGCCTCGTCTTCCTCATTGAAGCGGTTGACCGCCCGGACGATAGCAGCATGGAGCGCTTCCTCGTCTACTGTAGGGGAGGACTTGCAGTACCGCTTTCCGTAGTCCAATCGATTGATGCAGCGCCAGACCACCCGCTTTTTCCCACGGGATGTCCAGGTCACGCGCTTGTATCGGCTCCTGCATTCGGCGCAGATCATCACATTGGACAGCGCATACCGGGAGTATTTTCCGGTGGCCGTAGTGGCTGCTTTGGTGGAGTTTGGCTCCCGACTCATCCGCCTGGCGAGTTCTTCCTGCGTTTTGTGAAAGAGCTCTCGGCTGATGATACCAACATGGCTATTCTGTACATAGTACATGGGTGCCTCACCCGTGTTTTTGCGACGGACCTTGCCAATACAGTCAATTGTGACCGTCTTTTGAAGGATGCTGTCCCCGCAGTATCGTTCATTCCGGAGAATACCCTTAATCATGCTCGCAGAGAAGGAGAATCGTTTTCCTGGTATCTGGAGATTCTCTTCTCTGAGTTTGGTTGAGATCCGGTTGATGGTTTCACCTGACAGGTACATATTGAAGATTCTCTCCACGATGGATGCCTCCTCCGGGACGATCTCCGGTTCTCCGTCCTCGCCCTTTCGGTATCCAAGCAGGCACTTATAATTGAATACGGGCTTGCCGTCCTGGAATCGTTTCCGAAAGCTCCATGTGACATTCTTGCTGATGCTTTCGGATTCAGACTGTGCGAACCCTGCGTAGATGACCAGATAGAGCTCGCTGTCGATTTGCAGTGTGTCTATATTTTGCTCCTCGAAGTAGATGCCAATCCCTCTTGCCCTGAGCATACGCACATGGTCCAGGCAGTCAACAGTGTTTCTGGCAAATCTGGAGACCGACTTGGTGATGATATAGTCGATTTTTCCTGCCAGGCAGTCGTTGATCATCTTTTGGAACTGGGGCCGTTTATCTGCTCGAGTTCCTGAGATGCCCTCATCAGCGTACAGGCCGGCAAATTCCCACTCCGGCTTGGCGGCAATCATTTCGGTGTACACTTTTTTCTGGTTGGTGTAGGAGGTAAGCTGTTCCTCGCTGTCAGTGGATACCCGGCAGTAGGCGGCAACCCGGCGCTGGTGATATTGCTCCTTGTTGACGATCAGCGAGCGCTTCGGCTCAATGACCGATATGGTCTTTTTCGGTATCCTGGTTACATTCATTTTCATCCCCTCCGATCTCTACGTCGGTCTTGGTATGTAGGATCACCTGTCCTCCGCTTCCCAGCGTCAGATAGGCGACGATGTCACTAAAGTAGGCCGGACTGAATTCCTCCTGGGGCGTCATCATGCGCACACGTTTTCGGGCGATGGATGCGGCGATCTGCAGATGTGTATCGCTCTCTGCGTACAGCTGCTCCGCCATCTCAATTGTTTTGGCGATGACCAGGGCGTCACTGGGATTATCCCGCTCCAGTTCGGCATCGATTTCCCTGTTGATTTGCTGAGCCTCTGCCGACAACTCCCTTCGTTTTTTGGGGCGGGGTATGAGCAGGTGGCTGTTAGCGATGATGCGGTTCATCAGGATCGTCACCTTTTCCAGCAGATGCGTATCGGAAATTCGTATGCGCTGTCCGCAATCCGCATTGGTGCATTCCCAGCTTTCCCGAATCCGGTGCCTGTTGCTTACTCTCCTCCGCATTGGCGCCCCGCATTCCGCGCACCGGACCCGGTTCCGGAGCAGGTCGATCCCCTCCAGATTTTTCTCGAAGGTGTTCCGCTGGCGGGCTGTCCGCACCGCAGCAGCCTCCTCATACTGCTCCTCCTCGATGATGGGGTCATATTCTCCATCTCCGAGGTATTTGGCGTTTCCTATGATTCTTGCGATACGGGCTTTATCCCACACATCCGTCCTCTCGCTGTAGGGGATCTTCCTTTCAGTCAACAGTTCGGCAATGCTTTGGAGGGAAGCGCCGTTGATGTAGGCGCTGAATATCTCACGGATGACCATAGCTTCATCCTGTGCGATGACTGTCCTTCCGTTCCGCATAGTGTAACCGTATGGGATATAGCGTATCTTCTTCATTTTGAGGTTCCTCTCCGTCGGAGCATTTCTGTAAATCGCAGCCCGCCGATGAGGGTGACCGTCATTTCATCCCGGCGGGTTATGCGGACGGCCTGGACAATCTCGGCAAACAGCTTTTCATCGAATCGGTCCAGGGGTTCTTCCAACTCCTCCAGCAGTTTTTTCAGCCGTGTCACTTCCTCGATCATATCGGTGATGCCCGAGGAGAATTCATACTGGCGCTCACGCTTCAGTTGGCGCAGTTGGTCGTTGATATCCTGCACCTGGGCTTTGTGGACCTCGTCTTTGAGGTATCCTTTTGCATGGAGCTGTTCCACCATCACCAGCTTGGCATTGAGATCTGCGATGCTCCGGCTGATCTCCCTTGCGGCTGTGTTTTTCCGCTTTTGCTTCAGCTCGGCGGATTCCAGGCGGAGCAGGGTTTGCCCCAGAATGTCGTATTCAGAGAACCGAAGCTTGTTGACCATGGCGATGAAGGCGTCGTAGATTCGATCCTCACTGTAGTAGTTCGAGTCGCATTGGGTGCGATCCTGAATGTGTTTGGAACATCCCCACTTGGCGGTCCCGGAAACCTGCCGCCTGCGAAAATACGAGCCGCACTCAGAACACTGAATGCGGCTCGTAAGAGGATAGATATTTTGCGCTGTGGATTTCCCAAAGATGTCCTGGCGCTTTTTCAGGAGGGTCTGGACCTTGTCGAAGGTCTCCCGATCAATGAGCGGAGCGTGGGTCATGGAGGCGTAGAACATATCCTCCTGGCCTCGATTTCGGAACTGTTTGAACGGGACCGTGGTGTCACGGTAGGTTTTCTGGTATTTGCAATCGCCGCAATACCGTTCATTCCCAAGGATGTATGCCACCTTGGTGGAGCGCCAGAGGGATTTTCCGGTCTTGGTTTTGATGCCGCGGCTGTTAAGGTCGCGGGCGATCTCCGATGTAGACTGGCCGCTCAGATAGTTTTCAAACATCATGCGGACGATGGCTGCCTCCGGTTCATAGACCACCAGCGCCTTATCCACCAGCCGGAAACCGTAGGGAGCGTTGCTGTCCACATACTCGCCCAACTGCATCCGCTTTACGATGGAGAGCCGCTGGTTCTGGGAAATAGCCTTGGACTCCTCCTGCGCAATGGCAGAGAAGGTATTGAGGAGCATTTCATCCCCGAGGGCCAGAGTGTAGATTCCCTCTTTCTCGAACTGCACCCCCACGCCGAGCAGCTTCAGCTTCCGGACATATTCCAGAGACTCCTTGGCGTTTCGGGCGAAGCGGGAGACGGACTTGGTGACGATCAGGTCGATTTGGTGCTGTTCGCACATCTTGATCATTCGCTGGAATTCGGTTCGGTTCTGCGCTTTCATGCCAGACAGCCCTTCATCCGCGAAGATCTCCACCAGTTCCCACTCTTTTTTTCTCTGAATGAGGCTGGTATAGACCCGAATCTGGTTGGCATAGGAGTTCTGCTGATCTGCTGAATTGGAAGATACCCGGCAGTAGGCAGCGACTCGGACTTTCCGAATTTCCTGTCTGGTGATGGGCGAGATGAGTTTGGCCTGTGGCATCAGCAGAATCCCCTTTCTGGCTGAATTTTGGATTGTACTACATTTTGGTACAATCCACTTTTACGGTTCAAGCAACATTATATTCAAGAAGAAGATAAAATCCATTGAATAAATGCAGATCAGGAAATTTCTACATAGTCAACAGACTGCGCCGTGCAAACTCCATCAGATTAGACGATGCCGTCCTGACATCCTAATCCGCAATAACAAGATCCGAGCCGGTAAGCTTCTGGTAATATCGCTTGGCTCGCTCGTATTCAGCGGCGGTGATCACACCGCTGTTCCGCATCGATTTCAGCACGACCACGATAAACAGATAGTTTGCACTTTTGGTTTGTGACATGGTAATCATGGTGTGATCCCTCCTAACTGCAAAATTGAATTGATACCACAAAAATAGGGGCCACCCCGTCTGGTTGCGGCAGTGTTGGCTTACTTCGCTACATAGTGGGTGACCCCCATTGCTTCTGATATCAAGACGATTGTTCGTCTTTTTTTGCCTGTATTCGACACTACTTCCCCAGGCCAGGGCGGACATCTAAACTGCGGCGGGCGCCGCACTCCGGGAATCGAACCCCTCCGAGGATCTCTCCGAGCTGCCCCCATTGCTTGAGACTGTGGCTGGGCAGGGGTACCATTGTAGGCGGATGAGGTCTTGACGAAACAGACTGCCACGCCTGCTTTTGGATCGGTGGACCCGCTGGGCACCTTATTGGCCGTCATTGATAGAAGAGAAAGAGGGCTTTGCCCCTTTCTCCCCTACAGGTGGTCATCGCGCACCGTCCGCATCGCTCGCTCATCCGCTGATGTTATTTAGCTGCCGGATATTCAGTTGAAAAGGTTCAATGAAGGCGTCCGAAGAACCCCTTCACTTTACAACGGACATTTTTTCAGCAAATCACAACCATCACCCAAAAATATTTTTCGCTTTTTTCTGAATGAGTCGGATTGCATTCTGGACGCTCTGATAACTGACTCCCATTTGATCCGCATAAGCCTTGTAACTGATCCCATTCAGAATGCAAGCCTGGTAAATTCCATATTGGGTAGGAGTCAGGCTCTCTCGCAGTCTTTGTTCCAGCAGCTTCGTGGAGATTTCTTCTGTGTAATCGACCGTATCAGCCAACCAGTTGGAGTCTGTCACATCTTCAGGGAGCACATCCAGCGATAGAATCGTTGGTTTGGATATGCCGTCTCTATCCGCTTCCTGATCCAGTGACATTGCTCGACGGAACCGCTTTTCCTCCGAACGCAACACCTGCATCACAGTGCGCTCCACCTCTGTTACCTCGCCAGTAGCCTTGATCCGCACCATGCACTTGCCGTCCTCCGTTGTCCAGAGGTCATAGTCGAACTCGACTGGGGTTTTCGGGATTCCTTTCATTGCTTCGTCCTTTCCGCTGGTGCGAAGCAGCGGAATGACGAGGCAACAAAAAGAGCCGCATGACGGTGAGCGTGTAATTCCATACCGATAAATCAGGTGTTTCCATTTTGGAAACATCTGATCATGCGGCATTAGGAAGACTCACCAGTCAGCGGCTCCACAGCACAGCTATCAATATTTATTTGTTAATCTCTGCCCTTATCGGTCTTGATAAAAGCGAAGTTTTAACCGTCTCATACTGAGGACATTAAAGACGGTCTCCTGTCCACAGCGTTTGCACTTTGCTTGGACATGGCCTCTGGTGTCCTCAAATACAGCGATTGAATTGTGTCCACAGAAGGGACATTTCACCATCCTTGTTTTTTGGTTTGCGATGGCATGACGCGCTTTTCGGATCTTCTCCATCATTTCCTCAGACGGCTCAGAGATGCGGATATTCTTTTTCATGCCCACACCTCCAAGGGATCTGAATATTCCCGGTACGGACGATCCTCAATGTAACCGAGATGTCTCAGCCGGATTACAGCCGCCGACTTCGACACGGCAAACTGCCTACACAAAAGAGACAGTGATAACTTGTCACGATATGCGAACACCCCCTCGTAATTGATTAACTTCTTGCCACCGGCAAAATACCACATGGCAAGATCAATTTCTTTTTGCGGCATAAGGATGGCCGCGCCAAGGACATTAGCCTGCCATTCATTCCAGTCCTCGCGAGTCTTTAAGTCGCGGAGCGAATACACTGTCCGTGCCGAGTATTTCTTTGCATAGGCTGACTGCGCAGTTTCACTTTCCATCTGGAACAAAATCTGATGTGCGCACTCATGGGCAAGGGTAAAGCGTCTCTTGCCGCAGAGCTTTTGGACTTGTCCGGGTTGAATAAAGCTGGTGTCCATCAGAATTTGATTTTTCCTGAGTGGGATGGTTCGCTTCACGCCCATCTCTTCCGTGATATACTCGGTATCCGCATAGGCGGTCAGACCACAGATGCTTCCATCCGGGGAAAGATGGGCAAACGACACTTCCAAGCCAAGGTATTCCTTGGCGAACTGGTCAATCGGTGTCCCTCGTGCCATTCGTCGGATGTCCTTGGTTTCGCTGCCGAAAAAGAACTCATTGAAATCCTTGGTTACGGCTACTGCAATTTCTTCGATTTTCTTCTGGGATAAGATCATCGTTAGGTCTCCTTTGCTTCAACAAACCACTTGCTGCCCTCCTGAAACAGATAGGATTCTCTGCCACGGATCAGCACCGTATAGCGAATGCCGCCGCCACCCACCTTTTTGGAAGAGGCACGGCACTTATAGAGTACCTGATCGATCTGAAAAATTAGGCCGTTTTTCCACCGGATGAAGCGCGGATGGAATACGCCCTCCTGATCCACATCCAGATTGACCGAGACATAGGCTTTCCTGCAGTGTGCACTCATGTTTCTCACTCCTTGCTACACATAACGGGCACCGGCAACTTTCTCGTTGCCCGGTGTCCGTTACCAATTTCAGTCCAAACGAAAACGAACATCACATTTTGGTCTGCGCACTCTTGACGGGACACGCAAACCGATATACAATAAATGCGTAAAGCGATTGCGTATTATCATTATATGTAAACGGATTGCTTGTGTCAAGCACTTTTAGGCGGAAAACGCAAATAGATTGCATATTATCACGCTTACAGGTAGGAGGATATACTATGAGGTTCGGAGAAAAGCTCCGCGTACTGCGCAAGGAAAAGGGACTTACTCAGGCGGAACTTGCGAAACTGGCGGGAGTAGGACTCAAGACGATCACCAACTATGAAAAGGGCAGCACATACCCCCAGAACCGCGAGGTGTATGGCATTCTTGCCCGGATTCTCGGCTGCGATGCAGACTATCTGCACAACGAGGGCGACGATTTCATCGCAATGGCGGGGCAGCAATATGGCTATCGGGGCAAGAAGGGCGCCGAGCGACTGCTAAAAGAAGTAAGGGTAGCCTTTTCCGGAGGCGAGATGGCAGAAGAAGATATGGATGAGATGATGCTTGCCATTCAGGAAGCCTATATCGATGCGAAGAAGCGAAACAAGAAATACACGCCCCAAAAGTATCTGAAACAGCAGGAAGGAACGAAGTAAGCCCGCTCTATGGGACTTTTCATCTGTTATATTGAAACAGTACCATTCTGCCCGGAAGGGGTGATACCACTATGCTGATTCGAGCGGAGGAAGCCATTCAAAAAGCCAACCGTATTGTGCGGCAATGCGGCACGAGAAATGCTGACCGGATCGCAAGGGAGCTGGGGCTGATCGTCATGTCTCGTGATTTCTCCCGTCAAAAAGGCGCATACATGGTCATTGAACGAAACCGCTATATCTTTATCAATAAACATCTCGACCCCGTGATGCACGACATTGTTCTGCTCCATGAGATCGGCCATGACCGCCTCCACCGTAAAGATGCAATCCGTGCCGGCGGACTGCAGGAATTCAATATCTTTGACATGAGAGACAAGCGCATGGAATACGAGGCAAATATGTTTGCCGCACAGATCGCCCTTCCAGACGAGGAAATTCTGGAATACATATACGGCGGCTACGATGTGGGCCAGATTGCGCGGGCAATGTCTTCGGACATCAATTTGGTGGCGCTCAAGGTCTCAGAGCTGAACACGAGGGGGTATCGCTTCCGTGAACAGGAACACCGAAGCGATTTCTTAAAATGAACGAGATGGTTTTGCCGGGACAAGCGAAAAGGAGAAAATCAAGATGAAATATTTGCTGTATCGTTCCTTCGGGAATCTGGACAAGGATGTGAAGAAGCACGAGCTGGTGGCTGTGGAGTATGGAAAAGACATCTACGATGTGACCGACGCACTCATCAAGGCAGCTGCGGATGACCTTGCCGGTCTGTCGGAATACGAAAAGTATGAGACCGCCGCCTTCGCTCCGGAGCGGACAAAGGATTTCCGTAAGACCAAGCGGTACGCCTACGAGATGACCGGCATTGTCTATCCTACCCATGCTGACAAGAATATTCTCATTGACTTTGGAATCGTGGAGGAAGCGGAATGAGCAGAGAGGAACCCTATTATATCCCGATGCCGGAGATATACGGGCGAAGAAAACTGAACGCCCTCTATCGGGAGATCCCGCTGAAGGACGCCACTTCCCGGCTCCTGCGGAAGTATTTTAATGCCGCCGCCAATCTGTACGGCATTATCCCCCTGCACAAGCTCTATGGGATCATCGCCTCCCAGAATAAATCCCTTGTAACCAGGGAGGAGTTTCTGGCCTTTGCCGAAATCGCGCGGCATGAGTGTGAGGACTACTACATCCTCGGCAAGTCTGAACTCTATTACGACGGCCCCGAAACGGAGCTGATGGAATATGAGGTCATCGACGTGCAGCTGATCGACGAGGATCTTGATCCCTATCACGAGGTCTTACGGGGCCATCAGGGAAAACCCTACTATGTGCCGGACAAAAAGGAGCTTCTGGCCTACGACAATCCCTTCTACTGGGAGAACACCCCAGAAGCGGAAGCATTCCGCACCTTCCTCCTGACCAAAACCACCGTGCCGGAGGACAAGATGGAAGCGGTTTTCGTAGACATCTACTATGGCCTCCACTGCATGAACGCCGGATTGGAGGATGTGCTGAACCGGTTGGATGAGATTGGCGTGGAGTTCCGCCGCAAAGTGGATGTAGGCGATTTTGCCGAGGTCTATACCCCCTTTCACAACCATGTGCGGATGCAATGCAACCGAGGGCATACTCCTGATGAACTTTTTGCCTTACTTCCCCCGGAAGAACGCATCCCCAAATCCCTTTCCTTTGGTCCGAACATCCGTCAGGCCATTGCGGACGGAACCATGAATCCCGAAGAGTTGCGGCAGGGGATCTTGACGATGGATATGCCAAGTGAAGAACTGCGTATGAGTTTATTGAAAGAGATTGCAGCGGCTCAAACTGCTGCTAAGCCGAAGAAGGTGGGGCGGAATGATCCCTGTCCCTGCGGCAGCGGTAAGAAGTTCAAAAAGTGCTGCGGACGGTGAGCATATGAAAATCAAGCTGCAAACAGTCATAGACGCAATCGAACAGGCCAGCGATGCCTACACGATGCTCTACGACACCAAAACCAACGAAACGGTTTATCTGCCCGATGCGTGGGTCACTGGTGAGACCGACGAGGCGCTTGCCGCTCTGGTTGAGAACGAACCGAAGCGGTTCCTGCATTTTCCGACAAAATATGATATCCACGAATACAGCATCATGGACTCCTTTGTGGACTACCTCCCGCCGGGAAGGATGAAAAACGAACTCGGCGCAGCGATCCGGGGCAGGGGTGCATTCCGGCGCTTCAAGCAGACCATCCGCTTCCACGGCATCGAGCAGCTGTGGTACGACTATCAGGCGGATGCCTACCGGGAGCTGGCAGAGCGCTGGTGCCGGGACAACGATGTGGAGTACGAATAAATTGGAAGCTGTATCAAGAGCAGAAAAGAGGTTCCGGATGAAAAACATTCTCATTATCCAAGGGGGCGGCAGACCCAACGGAAATACTGCCCAGTTGGTGGAACACTTTGCCCGTGGTGCGAAAGAAGCGGGGCATACCGTAGAAGTTATTTCACTGAGAAAACAGGAAGTAAAGGGCTGCATGGGATGCAACGCCTGTCGGTATGGAAAGCCTTGCGTACAGAAGGACAGCTTCAACGAGCTTGTTCCCAAAATTAAGGATGCAGACTGCATTGTCTTTGCCTCACCCTTACTGTTCTGGACGATTTCCGCTCAGCTAAAGGCGCTGATCGAGCGCTTTTATTGCATCGCAGAGGAAGATCCCAACCCGCCGTTGGGACGGTATGAGAAATACCCCTCCAAAGACTGCGCCTTGCTGATGACCTCCGCTGACAATTTCTTCTGGACATTTGAGCAAGCGGTTTCTTACTATCAGTTTACCCTTGTCAACTACATCGGATTCCATGACAGAGGGATGCTATTGGCCGGAGGCTGCGGCGACACCAACGGCAAGCCACAGATTGACAAGACCGACCATCTGCAAGAGGCATATGAATTTGGAAAACACATCTATTGAGCAATGCAGCGGGAGGTTTGCAGAATGAATCGGGGACAGTTCAAGCAATATATTCTTGAAACCTATCCCTGTGAGGCAAACCACCCGTGGATAAAATACCCCAACAACGAGGTTTTCCGGCATCCGGGCAACCGCAAATGGTTTGCCCTTGTGATGGATGTTCCCAAAAACAAGCTGGGTCTGGCAGGCTCGGATGTTATTGATGTGGTAAACCTCAAATGCGACCCGATCCTCATCGGCTCACTGCGGAAAGAACCCGGCATCTTTCCGGCTTACCACATGAACAAGGCAAACTGGATCTCGGTTGCCTTAGACGGCAGTGTGCCGGACGAACTGATCAAAATGCTGCTGGATATGAGCTATGGCGCAACAGCGCCCAAGAGGAAAAAGAAAGCCAAGAAAAGCTGATGCCGCTGAAAGGAGGCGTACCGAAGCATGAAGCAGCGCACTTACATCGCAATCGACCTCAAGAGTTTCTACGCTTCGGTGGAATGCCGGGAGCGCGGGCTTGACCCCATGGACACCAATCTTGTTGTGGCGGATGAAAGCCGCACTGACAAGACCATCTGCCTTGCCGTCACCCCAAGCCTCAAAAGCTATGGCATTTCCGGCCGGGGGCGGCTCTTTGAGGTCAGGCAGCGGGTCAGGGAGGCCAACGCCGGACGGCGGCACGACGCTCCGGGCAGAGTGCTGGAGGGCAAGTCACACTTCATCTCTGAGCTGCAACAAAACCCGAAGCTGGAAATCGACTTCATCATCGCCCCGCCCCGCATGGCCTACTACATGGAATACAGCACAAAGATCTACGAGGTCTACCTGAAATACATCGCCCCGGAGGACATCGTGGTCTACTCCATCGACGAGGTATTCATGGATGTGACCGACTACCTGAATACCTACAAGCTGTCTGCCCATGACCTTGCCATGAAGATCATACTGGATGTCATTGAGACAACAGGCATCACGGCCACGGCGGGGATCGGCACCAACCTCTTTCTCTGTAAGGTGGCCATGGATATTGTGGCGAAGCATATCCCAGCGGATGAAAACGGGGTACGCATCGCCCAGCTGGACGAGATGACCTACCGGCAGACCATGTGGTCGCATCAGCCTCTCACCGACTTCTGGCGGGTAGGCCGTGGCTATGCAAAGAAGCTGGAAGAGCATGGGATGTTCACCATGGGCGATGTGGCGCGGATGTCCGAGCGCAACGAGGACCTACTGTATCAACTCTTTGGGAAAAATGCGGAGTTGCTCATCGACCATGCGTGGGGCTGGGAGCCGACCACCATTGAGGCGATCAAGGCATACAGGCCAAGCTCCAACAGCTTAGGCTCCGGGCAGGTGCTTCACTGTCCCTACAATGCGGAGAAGGCACGGCTTGTCCTGCGGGAGATGGCCGATATGCTCTCGCTGGATCTGGTGGACAAGGGGCTTGTCACCGATCAGCTGGTGGTGACGGTGGGCTATGACATCGAAAACCTCACCGACCCGGCCAGAAAAGCAAAGTACCACGGTGCGGTTGTGAAGGATCATTACGGACGCCAGATCCCCAAACACGCCCATGGCACCATCAATCTGGACGGACACACATCATCTACACGCAAAATAATGTGCGCTGCGGCAGAGTTGTTTGATTGCATTGTAGGCAAAAACCTTCTCATCCGAAGGCTGAATGTGGTGGCGAACCATGTCCTTCCGAAAGAGTCTGCGCCGGTGAAAAACGGGGGCTTTGAACAGCTCGACCTGTTTACCGACTATGCCGCACAACAGGCGCAGCAGGAACGGGAAAAGCAGGAATTGGAGCGGGAGCAGAAAATGCAGACGGCTATGCTGACCATCAAGAAGAAGTTCGGCAAGAATGCGATCCTCCGGGGAATGAATTTGGAAGAAGGGGCAACGGCCAAGGACAGGAACGGGCAGATTGGAGGGCATAGGGCGTGAAAATTGCCACATGGAATGTGGAGCGGCTCAGGCACAAAAAACAGCTCGACCAGATACAAGGCTTATGTGATGGCATCCATGCCGACATCCTTGTGCTGACCGAGACAGACAAGCGGCTGCATCCCGATTATGCCTTCTGCTGCGAGACCACATCATTGATGGGAGATAAGACCATTCCCTATGCCGTCACAGAAAATCGCGTCTCGCTTTACACCAACTATCCCGTTGTTCGGCTGCATCAAACCTATGATTCGCGTACCGCCCTCTGTGCTGAGCTAAAGACGGAAAAAGGGAATCTGCTGGTGTATGGGACAATCATAGGTACGCTGGGCAATCGTCATTCTTCCTTCATGGAACAACTGCACCGGCAGTGTGATGACATTCGCCGCCTGTCCGAATTGGGCGATGGGATATGTGTCTGCGGAGATTTTAACTGCTCCTTCTCGGATAACTACTGTTTCACACAGGCCGCAAGGACAACGCTTCTGGATTTGTTTCGTGATACAGGATTGACCCTTTTGACCGAAAGACAGACAGAGTGCATTGACCACATTGCCGTGTCAAGCAGTATGGTTACCACCAAACGGCCAGTTCTGGAAGAATGGAATGTGGACAAGCGTTTATCCGACCACAAGGGAATTGTGGTCACCTTTTGAGGGGGGCAAAAATCATGAAAACACAGTATGATGACATCATCCATCTGCCCCATCATGTCTCCAAAACAAGGCCGCAGATGTCCATGCTGGACAGAGCGGCACAGTTTTCCCCCTTCGCCGCTCTCACCGGCTACGAGGATGCCATCCAGGAAACCGGACGGCTGACAGATACAAAAGTGGAGATTGGGGAGGAAGTGCGGGAGGAGCTGGACCGGAAACAGCAGTACCTTCAGGACATCATAGCAGACCGACCGGAGATCACCATTACCTACTTCGTCCCGGATGAGAGGAAGGCCGGAGGCTCCTATACATCCCACACCGGCAGTCTGAAACGGATTGACTATTATGAGCGAGTATTTGTTCTGACCGATGGGACGAAAATCCCACTGGATGAGATCGCCGATATCGAGAGTGAATGCTTTCGAGGAATTTTGTGATTACTGCTTTCCCTGCGACCAAACCGAAGAAGAGTCCTCCTATATGGCTGGGAATTTCTGTTCTTTGGCACCAGTATCGATGCGGTGGAGACTACAAGGCATTCGGGCATCGGGGCGGATCGTGTTGTAAACTATTACTGCGGCAGCGCCAGGACAGCTCGACCATGAGGTCTTGCGTGAAGCCATCTGCACTGTTCGAGTCAGTGCGCCGCTGGATGCAGATTGAAAAAAACGATTGATTGGTGCGTGCTATCAAAAGCGCAGTCAATCAATACTGCCTTACCTGATACTCGATTTTTCTATCTTTGCTGAAAGTTATCCGCGTAAACAGTTCTTTAGAATTATACCTCGTTCTTTGGATTCTGTATGAATCAGGCCATCACCACTATACTATTCTTTAGAACAAAAGCGAGTTCTAAAGGAGGCGGTGGCAGGATGGATGCAAGAGCAGTTGGACAAAGAATCAAGGCTGCAAGGGAGAAAAAGAACATGACACAAGAAGATCTTGCCGCCTGCATTGACATTAGCCCGACCCATGTGAGCGTGATTGAACGCGGAACCAAGATTCCGAGGATGGACACTTTCGTAGCGATTGCAAATGTGCTTGGCGTATCTGCGGATGACCTTCTGGTGGATGTGGTGGATCGAGCGACTGCCGGAGTTGCTTCGGAGCTTTCTGCCGCCATCGAGGCGCTCCCTCACGAAGAAAGGATGCGGGTCTTAAAAGTAGTGTCTGTATTGGTAGATAGATGAGTGTGGAAGAGCTTTCGGCTCTTCCACGCTTTTTCTTTTTCCTCTGTCAAAATGTGAGTGATTTCGACATTCTTATGATGTTATACTTGCGCCAAAGAACAAGAGAAAAGTCTAAAGACGGAGGAATATCCATGAAAAACTTTGAAGAGATTATTGCGAAAATTGCCAGGGAGAACGGAACCACGCCAGAAAATGTACTCCGTGAAATGCAGTTGGCTATTGATCATGCTTACGATCACCATGACAAGGAGGCGCAAAAGTTATGGGATATGATGTCATTCAAAAGCGACAGACCGACACCGGAAGAGTTCATCTTTCAGGTTGAATACGCCGCCTGAAACGGTGCCCTTAGACCGCACGAATGGTGCACCCAGACCGCTGAAATGGTGCGTGGTCACCGCATCTATGGTGCATTGACAGGATGGCCACTAAAATGAGTTTAGCATCGTCAGATGCAAATTCAATTTAGGAGGCCTTACCATGGTCAATCACAAAGAGATCCTCCGGCTGAAAAGGCTGGGACTCACACACCAAGAAATTGCGGATGCCGTTGGCTGCGGCCGCAACACGGTCACACGCACATTAGCCCGGGCTCGGGAGCAGCAGCTTGGCTGGCAGCAAGCGCAGTCCATGTCGCAGCAGGAAGTTTCCCAGTGGCTATTTCCAGCCGAGTCAAAGGGGCCTGTTTACAAAATGCCGGACTACGAATGGGTACACCGTGAAATGCAGAAGAGCGGTGTCACCCTGAGCCTGCTGTGGGTGGAATACTGCGAGCAGTGCCGTCAGAACGGCGAGCTGCCCTACAAGTCCACTCAGTTCAACAAGTATTACGCGGACTATGTCCACAAAACTAAAGCCACCATGCACCTGGAACACAAGCCCGGCGAGACCATGCAGGTAGACTGGGCGGGCCAGACAGTGGCTCTGGTGGACACAGACTCAGGGGAACGGCTGGAGACCTACCTGTTTGTGGCGGTGCTGCCATACAGCGGCTACGCCTACACAGAGGCTTTCCTGGGCATGAAGCAGGAATCCTGGATTACCGGCCATGTCAACGCCTACCGGTATTTCGGCGGCGTCACCCGCATCCTCACGCCGGACAACCTCAAGACCGGTATTGTCAAGAACTCCCGTACAGAGACTGTGCTCAACAAGTCCTACCAGGAGATGGCGGAGCACTACGGCACCGCCATTCTCCCCGCCCGGCCCCGCAGTCCCAAGGACAAGGCCTTTGTGGAGGGCTCCGTCGGCGTGGTCTCTACCTGGATCCTGGCTGCTCTGCGCAACCGCCAGTTTCTGTCCCTTGTGGAACTGAATCAAGCAATCCGTGAGAAGCTGGAAATCTTCAACCACAAGCCATTTCAGAAACGAGAAGGCAGCCGGGCATCCTGTTTTGCCGAGGAGCAGCTCTTTCTGCAGCCGCTGCCGGCAGCTCCTTTCGAGCTGGCAGTCTGGAAAGTGGCAACCGTCCAGTATAACTACCACATCAGTGTGGAGCGCATGAACTACTCCGTGCCGTATGAGTACATCAAGCAGCAGGTGGATGTGCGCCTTACCCGGACCACAGTAGAAATTTTCTTCTCTGGCACCCGTATCGCCTCTCATCTGCGGCTTCATGGCCGTCCCAACCAGTACAGCACGGTGGAGGACCATATGCCGCCGGACCACCAGGCCTACCTGCAATGGAATGGTGAGCGTTTCATCCGCTGGGCGGAGCAGATTGGCCAGCACACCGCTGCCGTGGTGCGGCTTTTCCTCTCTGCCCACAAGATAGAGCAGCAGGGTTACAAGTCCTGTATGGCCCTGCTGAAACTGGCAGAGCGCTATTCCCCGCAGCGGCTGGAGAACGCCTGTCGGAAAGCCCTCTCTTACACATCTTCCCCCAGCCTGAAAAGCGTCCAGTCCATCCTGAAATCCGGACAGGACAAGCTGCTGGATGAGGATGCTCTACCCAAACCGGAAGCGCCCAAAGCCCATAAGTTTACCCGAGGCGCCGGCTACTACAAGAGGGGGGAATGACCATGCTGAGCAATGAAACCGTACGTAAGCTGCAGGAGATGCACTTGGGCGTCATGGCAGAAGCCTTTTCAACCCAGCTGCAGGACAGCCAATTCCAGACCGTTTCCTTTGAGGATCGGTTTGCCATGTTGGTGGATGCGGAGTGGAGCGCCCGGAAAAGCAACCGCCTGACCCGGCTCATCCGCAACGCCGGTTACGCAGATCCTGCTGCCTGCGTCGAGAATATTGAGTATCACCCGGAACGAAGGCTGGATCGGGAGCAGATCCTGCGCCTGGCCTCCTGCACCTACCTCCAGGAAGCACACAATGTCATCGTTCTGGGAGCCACTGGGGCCGGAAAGACCTATCTGGCCTGCGCCCTTGGCATGGCTGCCAGCCGCAGTTTCTATTCCGTGCGGTATATTCGCCTGCCCGATCTGCTGGTGGAGATCTCTGTGGCCCGGGCCAACGGAACCTACCGGGACTATATGAAAAAGCTCAGGAAAGAGAAACTGCTCATCCTGGATGAGTGGCTGCTCTATCCCCTCAAGGAGGCCGAGGCCCGGGATGTGCTGGAACTGGTAGAGGCAAGAAACAAGGTGGCCTCCACTATCTTCTGCTCCCAGTACGACACCAGCGAGTGGCACGAGAACCTGTACGATCCGACTCTCGCCGATGCCATCTGTGACCGGATCATCTACAACGCCTATACCATCCAGATTGAGGGCGAGTCCATGCGCAAGCGCAAGGGCATTCCCGAGTGATTCCCCGCATGGCGGCCCCGTGCACCACGCCTGCGGCCGCCATGCACCATTTCGGCGGAATTGGTGCACCATTTAAGCGGAGGTGATGCACCATCATCTGCGGTCAAGCTGCACTTTTTGAGCGGCGTATGCAAGGTGGCAATGATGCTGGATAAAAACGGATCATTACATTAAATTGGATGCTCTGACCATGTTGTAGCGGGTTTCCCTCTGCTATCTTCTCGGTGGCTTTATAGCCTTAGTCATTGAACAAGGCATCGTATTCCTTAATTCGATCTATCCAATCCAGTTCCCTTTGCCGCTTTGCATTATCATCTATGACAATCGCCTCGGGATAAACCTTCAGGATTGCCTCCTTCATCTTGCGCTGTTCCGCCTTTGTGGTAGGAATCCGTTTCTTGCCGCCATACCAGGTTTTCTTCAGCTTTTGCGTCACATCGAAGGCCGGCGCAGGAGCCTTTTTCTTTTTTCCAAACATCAATGCACCTCATCAATCCATGCTGCCATCGCCTTTGTTACCTCCAAACTCGCAGCCGTATTGATGACCGTGGCCATAGTACCATCGTCCATAGCGATACCCATAGTGGGGAGGGCAGTTGGCGCAGTCCCCGTTACAATGTCCGTTATGCTGGTGTCGTTCGCTGTGCCGGGAAACTGCATTGATTCCGGCAATCGCAGCGAATAGCGTTCCCCAAAAGCCCAATCGAGGTGCTGCGGATTCCTGATAAGATATGTCCTCGTAGATGGGCTCATTGTGAAGTTCCAGATGATGCTTTTTCGCAATCTTCAAATATGTATCGTCTGGGAGTACATCATACAACTCCTCAGCTTGATTGGCATCAAATGTCCCTTGGGCGGTCAGCGACATTTTTTCAATGAGGGATTCCGAAATTCCAAAATCGAGCCACTCCATGATTTGCTGCGGAGCGAACCGCACCTTGCCCTGTAACGATTTCTCAATCAGAGTCTCGATAGTTGCCTGGTCAAGATAATCCCTCAAAATATCAAGCTGCTCAGCGTCAAAGCATCCCGTGACTTTCATTACCATCGTTTTGAAGGTCTCTTCATCTGCGCAGTCAACCAACTCCATAATCGTTGCCGGTGCATATTGGTCGCTCGTAGCCTTTTTCAGAAGTGTCTGGAATACTTCATCATCCATGCAGCCGGTGAGGGTATCCAACGCTTCATCGGAAAGTGTTCCTTGGACGGAGGAAACGACACGCTTCATCGTCGCTGTATCCACGCAGCAATTCAAATCCTCAATATTCTCGACTTGAAAGGTGACACCGGCATCCAAGGCTCTGTTTATCAGCCGACTTGCGGCCTTTTCATCACACAATTCCATAGCTACTTCGGTGACTTCAGCCGGGGAGCCATAGGAGGTGAGGGCGGAAAGCCGTCGAATCTGTGTACTCGTCGCCCAGTCATAGAACTTTTCGTAATATTCATCCCAAGTCATTTCCGCACCTCACATTCTGATTATCGAATCTCCCAGACGAAAGTGGCTGTGTCGCTTACATCAATGTCATCCGGTTCGATGTCCATATCGGCCATGGCTCCCATCGGCATCGCCAAGCACTTTTCATCAAGCATATATTCAGTGCGTGAGACAACATTGAGTTCGCCCCAATTATAGTCGATGGCGAGCAGATCTCCCAGCGCCACATTCGAGGCTTCGCAAAGAATTTCCGCTTTTTCCCGTGCGTTGATCGTTGCGGATTTCAAAAGCTTCTTGTTGACCGCAGACGGGTCTTTTACTGTGAAGGCGATGGACAGCTCTGGTTTGGCAAGACATTTTGAGATTGCGGAAAGGGACTGCGCCAGCCGCCTTGTGTCGAAATCAAATTCAACTTTGAGCCGGTGATTGCAGATATATCCGTTGAATACGCTTTTATAGTTGCCGTTTCTGTCTTTTACTCGTTCATAGTCTGTGCGAACATTGAAATTCACGGTTTTTACAGACTTCTTCTTAAATCCGACAGATTCCAGCGCCTTGTTTAGATAGTCAATCTGGAGTGCGGCCTGTTCCATCGCTTTTTCGTAGTTCGTATCCTGCGCTTCAAGGCTCATGGAGATGACGATGTAATCCGGCGGAGTGGAGACTCTGCCAACTCCTTTTACGGTTATCGTCCTTGACATCATCACACCTCTTTTCTGTTTTCCTTGTCACGCTCTGCTTTCCACCGTTCAAATTTCTCAACATTCTTGGGGTCGGAATAGAACTCCCTGCAAGATTGCAGCAGTGTACGGCAGAGGGCTTTCATTTCATATTCTGGGATTTGGCTAAAATCAATCAGGGGTTGTTCTTCGCTCATCATGACACCACCTTACAGGGACTTCATCACATCCAGCAAGTGCTGATGATTGTTATCGTATTCAATAGAAGCTCTACTTCAAAATTCGCAAAAGTGCATCAACGATTTCGTCGATATCGCCTTCTGTATTGTTCTTTCCTAACGACAATCGTATTGTTCCCTTTGCCAGTTCTGGCTCCAGTTTAATCGCCTGCAACACATGGGATATTTGTGTTTCTCTGCTATTGCAGGCTGAACCAGTAGAGACACAGATTCCCATCAAATCCAATCGGTGCAAGAGGGCTTCACCACTGTAGCCGGGGAAAGAGAGACTGATGTTCCCGGGGATATGTGCTGCGCTCCCATTTCTGGAAAATCGTACATTCGCATCTGACAAGCCCATGATTAGTTTGGTTTCCAGCCGAGTTAAATGCTCCGCTGTATCTTTCAGTCCATCTACACATTTTTTTAATGCAGCCGCCATACCTACAATAGATGCGATATTCTCTGTGCCCGCCCTCATGTGGTTTTCCTGACTGCCGCCACTTGCGTATGGAGCCAGCGGCGTCCCTTTTCGGACATACAGGAAGCCGATACCTTTGGGACCATGGAATTTGTGGGCGGAAGCAGAAAGCATATCTACACCAAGATCGTTCACATCTATTTTGATATGTCCAACCGCCTGAACAGCATCGGTATGAAACATTGCGCCAACGGAATGAGCAATGGCAGCTAACGCTGGAATGTCCTGAATGGAGCCTATCTCGTTGTTGGCGGCCATAATAGAAACCAGCCGAGTATCCGGTGCAATGTGTTCTGACAGCGTTGCGGTATTTACTTTGCCGGTAGAATCTACCGGCAGATAAAAAACGGGATAGCCCATTCTTTCAATATCAGCGCACGGACGCAAAATCGCATGGTGCTCAATGGCTGATGTTATAAATCCGTGTTTTTCCGGGTCGAGAAATGCAGTTCCCTTTATTGCCCAGTTGTTGCTTTCCGTACCACCTGAAGTGAAAAATATTTCGTCAGGTTGAGCGCCAATACACTGGGCAATGATTTCCCTCGATTCCCGCAGAGCTTTTTTGGGCGCTCTCGCAAATGAATAGGGCTGCGAAGCGTTTCCGTATTCTTCTAAAAGATATGGTTGCATCGCCTCAAACGCATCAATATCCAGTTGTGTTGTGGCTGCATTATCCGCATAGATAAAACGCTTCACAATCCCACCTCATTCAAATAATTTACAGCCTTCCTCTTTGAACTCCTCGATTTTATCAAGCAATTCCTCAACAGTACACCCAAGATATTCGGCAAGGCAATCCATACAGTAGAAATTCTCCATGTCTTCGCCCAATAGTTTTTTGTTAATACCGATGGTGTTCTTGTTAAGATTATTTTTACCGCAGATGATACAATCAATTTTCATAAGGAATCTCCTTCAGCGAGAAAGAAGGCACATCCTTACCCTTGAACTCCACATCGAGAATCCCAAGCTGCCGTTTGATGATTTTACGCATACGGACAGCAGGACGAAGGCAATATTGCTGGAATCCCTTTGGATTGATGTCCCGTGCGCTCCGCACATTCGGGAACAACAGCTTCAAATATGCTGTTGCAATGCGCTTTACGGCCTCCGTGTCACGGGTATCTGCCCTATCAGGAACATCAATAATTTGATCAACAATCGCTCTATAACTCACATCATTGCGAAGCTCGTGCAAAATGGTGCAGAAGTATTCTGAATTTAACGCCCAGCCGGACAGCTTCAAATCATCATTCATTCTTGGTATATCCCAACCCTTGATGAAACCATGGATTCGGTCTACCAATGCACTTTCTTGAAATAGTGAGGGCAGCTCGGAGAACATATTCTGCCACTCATCCATATTATCCTGTGCGATGTTACCCAGGAAGATGATGCCTGCATCAGATTTCCCCTCGTAGCCACCGATGTTAAACTGTCCATACTCCATATATCCCTGCATGATAGAGCGCATTTCGTTCACATCGCCAAACTGCACCAACTTTACCTCATCTATTGCGATAAAGTCGTGGCCGGTAACAAAGCCGGGAGTCTTCCGAGCGGTATCATAAAACATTTTTGCCCGAGTTACCTTTCCGCCATCTGTTAGAAGACCATATTTACTCACATGGCCAAATACATAGGACTTGCCAGTTCCTTTGGGTGCAAGCTCTATCAGATTGAGGCGTTTCTCCACAAAGGGAAGAATGCGTGTCAGCATGGAAAGCTTTTGTTCCTCACTTTCATACCCGCCCGCATTGTAATCTATGGCCCCTAACAGCACATCAATCCACTCGGAAGTTGTAAATTCATTCCGAACATCCTTGTAATAATCAAGGTCAATAGTATAAGGGCAGAAATTTGTAAATCCAGTAAGGCGAATTTTCCCTGGAATTTTAGGCTTCGCAGTGTCATCCGGGGGTCGATAGCCGAGCTCGACCACACCCCAGACCTCCTGCCCACTGATAAGCTCTCCACGATACTGATCCCATGTAGACACATCAATCATGGTTTCTTTATTTGTCAAACCGAAGTCGGGCAATGAAAAGGTGATTTCTCCGGTTTTTATGCTTATATCGACAGAAATCTTGGTCAGGAGTTTGACACGCTCGTTATCGTTAATGATTCTATCTTTGATTCTGACCCATTCTTCTTTATTCGGAAGATAGGTGCGGATAAAATCCGTAAGTTCGTCTATGTCCAGATTACCTTCATCATCAGCAAACTTTTTGAGCAGCCAGTCTCTCAAAAACGATGGCAGACCTAACGCAGAAAAGAAGTTGCTTTTCTTCAAATCCTTGTAGACGACCATTTCATCGAAACAATCCCGAAGTTTTTCGGTCACGAGTATCCCTCCTTACAGAATGTTCTTTTCGCTGCCGCTTTCTTTTTTCACTCGAAGTGGCAGGCCAGTGGCAACAGGCATTCCACCGGCAAATACATCTACGCTGTATGTCTTGGCACGACGAATTTCAGTCATTTCCTCAACAACATAGAAATTATCAGCAGTCGGTTTTGCTTCGTAGGTATGACCGTCTATTACGACGCTGACATCCACCAACTTTTCCGTAGAAAATACTTTAATGGCAGCTTTCTTGCGGAAACTAACGAAAATTTCGGGGATACCCGTAAATGTTGCAGTTGAATCAATCGGCATTATTTTAACTTCAACGGCATCGTTAAGATACGAAATCTCGATAATCGGTACGGTAACTTCCTCCAATGTTGCGCCGCCATGAACCTCAACATTCGCTTTCCGGCTTCCCTTAAAACGGTCATAATTGGCAAGCGCCCAGAAATCTTCCGCATCCGTGGCACTGTCCGGCCTCTCATCGACCTCACTTTTCGGACAACATCTCCCAGAGTGCTTCCCGCTTGATTGCATTTCCCATAGATTTTCGGTTCCGTGAATTACAGCAAGCCGACTGGCACCATGGTCTGCAATTAAGATGGCCTTTTGATAGTCGCCGTTTGTGAGGTTTGTTTTGATTTTCTTCAGGAGTTCATCAATCAGCTCCAGTTCACGAATCAAATGAATCGGGAGCTTACGATCCTCTCGACTATAATCATAGCCTTCCTCACCGTGATGCTTGATTTTATCTATCTTATCAACAGAGATGATGGGGAATCGATCTGTGGATAGGACATCCCAAAATTCCTTGTTCCGACTGGTGATGGATGGAAGCTCACATCTGCACACAGTAACTTTCGCCATGAGTTTAAGTGCATGACATCTGGACATGATATAGCCAAGATACTCCACGCCCATTGCATCTGTAAAATAAGTCTGGGTATCCGTTACATCAATTCCTTCTATCACAGAACTGCGTGGCGGGAGAATTCTGTTATAATCCCGATCGACTGCTTGCTTTTCGACAAGTGTCATGAAGTCCGGGAAAATCTTATTGACAACCTTCTGATATTTGTACTCCTGGAAATAGTTATCAAGCAGTTCACTTTTGAAATGGTACGCTGTCAGATACGCCCGAAGATCAGGATAAATTCGCTCCAATATATCAAGAAGTTCTGCTCTCCCGAAGTCCTCACTGTATCTATCCAACAGCTTGAAAATAAGCTCCTTTTCCTGAAGGGTATTGTCTGTCAGGTAGCAGAGCGCATATTTCCCCTTGCTTTGGACTATCTTGCAAAATCCACTGACCTCATCAAGTGGGTTTTCAATGGAATTCAAAAGGTCTTTTCTTTGTCTATATTGGGAAATAAAGTCTTTGTCGGTCGGATCTTCCTCTAAGATAGTACGATACAAGCTGTGAATCAGCCCGGATGGGGAAGTAGCCGTTTCTATTGCCTTGTTGAAGTAGGAGTTGTTTCCCGCATGGAACAGTTTGAGCCCGATAAAGTACAACCAAAGCCATTTCTTGTTAGAAGCTTTTTGTTTGTAAGTAGAGATAACAATATCCAAATTGTTGACGCTCCCTATTTGGGCGGAAATCAACTGTTGCCAAGAAGAATATTTCCGAAACTCTGTCAAAGCATACTGCCAGTTCTCTTCATCTCCGTAACTTTCTGGCAGTACAGATGTCATTGCGTCCAAATGACACAATACTTCATAAGGATTCTTCAAATCTGAGATCGTATAGAGCGAAAACGGATACTGATCCTTGCTTTTTGCAGTCTCGATGTATAGAATCTCTGCTGCGGCTGATTCCACCGCCTTGGCCATGCCTCGAAGCCCTTTTACCAGCGCACTTGCGTCCGTAGGTTGAATGCCCTCTGCGGTAAAAATCAGCTTAGGACGAGCGGATGGTATCCCCTCTAAAACGCAAATTCTGCTATCAAGGCGCCTGTCATTTTTAATAAGGGTATGCAAGTATTCCACACATTGAAAGGTGAGGATAACTGCATGGCCCTCAGTGCTCATAGATAGAAGTTCTTTTAATTCTTGCACCAAGGCCTTTTCGCCTTTTAACTTGAGGAAGCTCGTGATCTCACTGACAAAAAAGTTGGTATTCTCATGAGCAAGGCGTTCAAGAATGTTGGGGATGACAGGGAATTCATCAGGTTTGCAAAACGCCGCATCAGAGGCACAAAGAAAGACATTTTGGGGCAATTGATAGTGGAGCATGATGGCTTCCAAATCTGCCTTGTTTTGAACATCTACGATAAGAGGCTCGACATTATCTTTCTTCAGATAGCGGTCAATTTTTTTAATGACTTCTTGGATGGTCATTTTGCACCTCCTCAGTTCCCTTTGATAATCTCCATGCCAACAACCATGTTATCCCGAATGAGGTCCTTTAGATACTTCTTCACATCAGCAATATCCATCTCATCGATCTTGGCGAGGGCACGTTCACAACCACCCTGGTTATATTTCGCCTCTGCCATTTGACGAAGCTTCTTTTCAATTTCGGGAAGGCCGAACCACTCAAACGGCTCTGCTGTGATGTGAGAGTCAAGGTAATCTTTCACTTCCTGAATATTTAG
Organism: Anaeromassilibacillus sp. 1001302B_160321_C8; assembly: GCF_015554745.1. NCBI lineage: Bacteria > Bacillati > Bacillota > Clostridia > Eubacteriales > Acutalibacteraceae > Anaeromassilibacillus > Anaeromassilibacillus sp. 1001302B_160321_C8. Next base: position 59,949 of record NZ_JADNJD010000004.1, read on the forward strand.
AAGCATAACCGCATAGTTTCCGATGATACTGTCTCTAAACGCTTTGTCCAAAGCGGCACTATCATCCAGAAGGTCAAAGAATTTTGCAGACGCAAAATATTCCATGGCACGGTCGATTGCCTGTTCATCCGCTTTGGCACGGTTGACAGCTCCAAATGCAGCTTTTGCTTTTGCAACCTCGTTGTCAGGGATAAGACACAGAATAGGCATCTTGTGTTTTTTCGACCAGTCACGAGGAGAGTCAGTCCCAGTTTTCTCTCTCCACAGTTTCTTTAACTGTGTGTTTTTCTGGCCTTCCTTATAGGCCCCAACCTTCGCTTCAACCTGATTCAGATAGTCTGCTTTTTCGTAGGTGAATGAGCCAGCAGGCATCGTGTCAAACACATCCTTGATTTCGTCTTCTGAAAGCCCATCAAGATAGTATCCGCACACACGGTTGAACAGATCAACCTGGTTGTTGTAGAAGTTGCGGAATGCGCTTCCGTTTGCCTGAACAAGTTCCAGGAAAGACTGCTTCTGGGAATCCAGCAGCGTTCCTGCTTTTTTCAGGTTATAGAGCATTCCGAGGAATGGCCCAAGTTCATCAAGATAATTTTTTGCAGCTGCATAGGAGATGCGAATATATCCGCACTTGTCACACCACTCCCGTATGGTCGCATCATAGGAGATGCTTTTGGAGATAATCTTATTGCTTTCTACAATGATTTGATACTCCAGAATAACCTCACGGATTTTCTGCTGTGCGGTTTCGACATTCCAAACCCAATTCGCCGCATCCGCATCAAACTTCCTGCGGAGAACATTGAGGTATTGACCGCCATCGCCAACTGTTTTAGCAAGAGAGACAAGCGTACCATTTTCAAAGGTTTCAAGGTAGGCAGCCATACCCTGGGTACACTTTTCCTTGGTCAAAATCGTTTGCAAATCTTTTGCGGCATCTGGATTGGAAAGGGCAAGATTTCCGATTGCCATGGCAATATCGCTATCGCTCTTCGCTGTACCCATGTTATTGCTGTTGGCAATTCCACAAAAAGAATCAATGATTTCGGACAACACGGAGGTTTCCGTCTGAAGCGATTCTTTGTCCAGAATATACTTCAAAGTCCAAATCGGGAAGGAGAATTCCTTCATCTTGTTGCGGATGCGTTCTCTGGTGTTTGGAACCGAAGTACACATATTAAGCGGAATCCCAAATGCCACAGAAGTAATTTCGTTAAAAGCCTTCTCTGCGGGGGTCATCGCAACGATATATTTATCCTTATAGCGAGGATTCGGCGTGATTTCAAGGCGAATAACTTCGTCAATCATTTCCTTGAGTTTGCCAACATTCAAAATGTCGTTGGTAAGCCCATCGCTCCAGCTATATGTCCCAGAGGCGTATTCCTTCAGCACAAAGCCCATAATAAATGCAGACAGATTACAGGGCATAAAACCATAAGGTGCCGCCTTCAAAACGTCATAGATTTGCTTGATAGATACACGGCCACCACCGTTCTGGAAGCCATCGTTTACAATTTCATCAACACACAGCTTGATTTTGGAAATCAAGAGATGAGGCTTGGAAAGCCAGTATTCGGGAACCTTCCATGCGCCGTCAAGAGCGATTTCCAACTTTGTGGCGGGACTGCCGGACAGGAAGGTACCAGCTGTTTTCTCATTGAATGCGCACTCAACACCTTGCTTCAAGCTGCTCGGTGTATACATATTGGCAATGACATTGTAAGAGCCCTCAAGGCAGGACACGAACTTTTTCTTGTTGATTTCTGCAAGAAGGCCGTACAGAGCGTCCAGCGTAGTAGCACGTTCCCCATCCGGCTTATCTGCGGTGTGAACCATAAACTCACCGCCTGCAATGCGGGTTTTCCATTTCTTCAGAGAATCTTTTGCATTGTTGGCATATTGAGTAACTAATGCAGGGTCTTTTCCTTGCTGGGACATAGATAACGCCATATCGTGACGATACACGCCATAGCCATCCGCACCAAACGGAGTACGGCTGGCATCAATGAAAATCATGTTGTAGGTGCCAGCAGCAAGGGCGTCATGTATTTTCTTGCCCAGAACCACACTTTCTGCATCATCTTTCGCAAAGCATACAACAGCAACGATCTTATTTGCATACTTTTCTTCCGTGTTGCGAAGCTGCTTGATTGTAGAATCAAAGTCGGAAGACGAAACATAGCGCAGTTCATAGCGAAGCTTCAAAGCTCCACCAAGGCTGATTGCATCCACGATACGAGTTCTGTCAGCAAGTTCCTCTGTGATAAAAGCCGAGGTGCTCTTGCGGTCGATCTGTTCCTCAAAAGGTGTTACATCAATTTCGTTTTCATGGTTGTAAGCAGCATACTGGAATTTTCCACCGCCAAGGGACTTGGAGAACAACACCTTTTCTCGAACAAGCTGATCCGCACATCTCGCTGCGGAGCCTTCCATATCAGTCCCTTCAAAAGCGTTGTCAAGGTTCTTTTCGTTGGGAATAAACAGCTCAACAGAGTCGCCGGCATATTGAGAAATTGCCTGCAACAGAAGAACCGTTTTGAGTACACGTTTTTGGTCAGAATCAAGGCGCTGATTCCCAGCACGATTGTAATAGTCCAGAATAGAGCGAATATCATGCGATAGATATTCTTTTCCCTTATCATAGAAGAATTCCCAAAGCATATCGACGGAAAGCAGCGGGTTGTCGTCCTCTGGCCCGAAATTGTCAATAAACCACTGGAACCCCTTGATTTCATCGCCACGGTCATTTTTAATAAAGTCAAACATACTGCGCTGGTTGGAATCAAACGCAGAGGAAATATGCTTGAGAAGCAGGGCGGCATAGGGATGTATCGGGAGAATATCGATCATCTCTTTGTCGGTGATCCGAGCCACCGACTTCACCAGCTTACGGGATGCCTGTGTTCTATCAGTCAGGTCGCCAAGGGCTACCTCCCAATCTGCCAAAACAACTTCGTCCTTATTCTTCTCCATGGCTGCACCCATGAGTTGGAATGCAATATTTTCAGGCAGGCTGATTAAACTGTGCGGACTGACAAAGCGTCCGTTCAGCTTGATGAAGTCCTGGTCGCGCTCATGGAACAGGCCCTGGGTCACATGGGTCACCAGCACAAAATAGAAGGGATCGGTTTCGCTGATTTCACAAAGCTCCTGAAATCCGGTGAGATTGCGGGCGTTGTTGTAGAAATATTCGGTAAACTCGTCCCACATAAAGACAATCGCCTTCAAACTGTTTGCCCGGATGACCTCACGAATCCAGTTGCCCAAATCGGTCACGCTCAGCGACAGAGCTTTTACCTGACGCTCATCGGCTACCTTGAAGATATTGTCCATAATCCTTGCCAGCGCCTCGCCGGAGAAGGTGCGCAACTTCTCAATCACCGTATCGGCGTCATCTCCGCCAAAGAGGTCAGAGTAAGTGCCAGTGATCAGTCCGTTGAAGTAGTTTTTGTTATCCTTGTCAGAGAGCCATGCAATGGTAGCATCCTTCAGCGCATTCCCGCCCTTGTTTTCAATTCCGGCATCAACAAGCGCCTTTTCAATGCTTTCCTGGATGGCAAAGACAAGATTATGGTCGCTGCGGATAGAAGCGGAACCATAGCGGTGAACGGTCAAGATACGACCGCTGGACTTCACGGCCTGGAAGCGGTTGTACAGGTCGTTGTCCATTTTATGTCTCTGGAAGTATTCACGGGTTTCTTCTTCGCTGGAATCCAGCAGCTTTTTGAGCGTGTGAACGGCATGGGATTTACCGGTTCCGTAGGCACCTTCCACCCATAGACAGAGCTTCTGCTTGCGCTCCAGGACGCTGACCGTGTTCTTCAGAAGTTTCACGAAGGTCTCGTGGGGGAAGAATTTTTTCCACACTTCCGGGTTCTTCGTGATGACCGCCTCGTTCACGGCGGGGAAATAATCCGGATCAATATTGAAATAATGACGGTATTTTTCCAACATCGGCATAGCATCTTCCTCCTTAGAACAGATTCAGCACATCCTGAGATGTCTTTTCGCTGTTGAGAGTGATATTATCCAGGTCCAGTGTAAAGCTGGCGTTGAGGAAATCTGGATAGTTGATAGTCAAACCATTCAAAATCTTTTCCATCTGATTGCGGTCAAGACCAAAAATCTCAGTAGGACTAACACCGTCACTTTCGAGGTCATGGTTTAAGAGGCGGGACAATGTAAACTGGTGGTAATCCCCGCAAGCCTCTGCAAATTTATATAAGCTGTAAAGAATGACAAGCGGATTCGGATTTTCCCAGGGGATGCGAACCACGCTATTCCAAAAACGCTTTCCGTTTTTTAGCGTGTAGTCACAGACACCCAGGCCGATTTCATTGCTTAATTGAGGAATAGAAATCAGGATGTTTTTATATGCGGAGACAATGTGTGAACGAGAATTTTTACTCATTGAGTCATCCAGCATTGCATAAATGGTATCAGGGGTGTGCGTTGTGGAAAAATCAATGTTTTTGACCCACCAATTAAACTCCGATGTGTATGTCAAATTGCAAAGAATCAATGCCCAAGCGTCGGAATTCTCTATTCCAATATTATCAATAACTTTACCAAAGGGTGCAAATTTAGATTTAGCAGTAACTTCGGCATCGTTCAAGAAGCTCTTGAGATTTTTAACCATGTTGGTTCCAAGGCTGTGAGGAGAAGTCCAAAATTCATCCTTTAATTTGAAATACGATCTAACCCAATCGAGTTCAATGCCCATATTTCCATACCTGTCAATGCTCCCCATTTTCTTTTCTCCTTTCGGCAATCGCAACGAGTTGGCTACTAAGCAACCATGGAATACATCGTGACATTTTTTGCATTTTACGCATCGGTCATCGATTGTTACATGGCCATCCTTCATAGAAATAAACCCATGCGGACAATTCGCCTCGCATACTCTACAGCCAATGCAATATGCGGTTTTTCTGAACACAGTCTTCAATTCTGACATAAAATAAATGTCTTTCTGGGTATTTTTCCCTATCACAACTGTAGCAGTTAGTCCGTTGGTATTTTCGGCAATCTCAATGTGATACAACTTATCTCTGCAAAGCACTTCGACATTACCATTCTCCAGAAAGGTTACATTGCCAATTGTTTTAATCCACTGCTTCCAATCAGTTTCTATACGGGATACTTGAATTGTAAGTACACCTTGTTCAAATGATTCATTTGTATAACTTTTGGCGAATGATAATTCTTTTCCACTTCTTCGTGCTTTCCATCCACCAATGTCCATAAACTCCTTGACGGCGCTCGGATTAGACAACTCTTTGGAGGTTGTTTCCAGAATAATGTTATTGAATGTTGTGGTTGTCCGATATCCCTCATCACTAAAGCTGTATGCTTGTTCCTTAAAATACATATTTTTCGATGTGGCTAACGGGCACACAAGACATCCTGCACGGCTATTTCCTTTTTTATAGGCATCATTTATCAAGAGTTGTCTCTCATAGATATAGGAAAACAATTCGGCGGAGTTCCATTCAAGGATTGGGTGGCAGCTATATTGTCCACGAACTTTCTCTCCGTGACTAATACCTTCGTATTCACTTCGAGAAGCACTTTCATCTCCTCGGATTCCTGTGAAGGCCATTCCCCTAAAATGAGGATTATTGGTATACTCTCTCAGTAAGATGATTTGAGGCGCAGTTTTATGCACACTACAACACCATCGCATCGTCTGCGCTGGCGGTCCAAATTCCCTCCATGTGACTTTCGGGTCGAAGTCAGACTTTGCTCTTAAAAATTCAATCTTTGCGTCTTTACAGTGCTGTTCAATCTCTTCGACTATTTTATATGTATCCGGGAATTCCATTCCCGTATCGCCAAATAGCACTTTGAATTTATTGTGCGGCAAAGCACGCTGCACCAGATCGAGGGCTACTACACTATCCTTGCCGCCACTGAACGCCACATAGAAGACATCGACCCGATCCATGTATTCAACATAAATGTTGTATATTTTCTTTATTGTTTCTGCGGCCAGTTTCTCCAACAAATCCCGGTTCTTTTCGACCATAGCGGGAATATCAACAAAGCGGAGAGGTTGTCCATCGGGCTCTGGCTCGTCCATAATCACAATTTCAGGTGGGGTATAAAGACTGCCGCCTTTGGTCTTGGCAACCTGCCGTCCCCGGTAGAAATAATTGTTGGCTTCCGCCCACATATAGGGGTAGGAGTCATTCTTTGCATAATTCCAATACCGGTCAAATCCAAGAATATCCAGTTCTTTGTAATACACCGGACGAGGTTCCTTACTGAAGGAAAGCGGTGAGCTGTTCAGCAGCAGTCCGCCCGTCTCGGCATCCCAGGTATATGAGTACATATTAGTCGGTGTCCTTCCTTTGCCTCTGTGCTTTTGCTCTGATAATGAGCGATTCTATTTCTGAGTATCTACGGCGGGCAAGATATCCATTGTCACTCAGATATTGAAGCACGGGGGCTTTTTTCATCTCTATTTGATTGTTGTTGGCCAGCAGGTCAATGATCAAGTCATCAAAGCTGCCGATGCCTGCGGAACGCTTCACAATTGCACCGGCGCATTCAGTTCCATTAAAGCTGCTATGTAGGAGCAGATATTTCTGACTGTAACTTGCCACATAATGTTCCAACAAGAAGCTGTTCCAGGGAAATCCCACATAGGGGAGTGCGCCAAAGTTCGTTACTTCCGGCAAGGGAATATACTTTTCCGTACAGATTCGGTCCAGCACCTCATCTATGTCAGCAACGGGGAACTGGGCCGCTGCTTTCGATACAAATTGATCCCGGCTGATTCTCAGGCTGTTTTCGTAAACGGTATCAAAGTATATGGTCGTAGCGAGGCTATCCGCCAATCCCTGAAGCTCAGACAGCGTGAAACTATCATGACTTCTTGCATATTTTGCAAACACATCCACCATCGAGATTTCCTGACCCGAGCGGCTGATGATATTTCCTTTGAACGAAAATTTATCACCTAATTTTGCCTTTAGTGCATCCCGGAACCCATACACGGAGAGGGTGTGATTTTCCTCTATGATATAGGGATATTTTGCCCGGATTGCATCATAAAGCTCATTACCACCAATGAAATCCCTTTCGTCAATGGTCCTCTGGATGATTTCAGCAATTCCATCCAATTCTTCATCAGACAAATGGACAATACTTTCGTGGAAGTATTCGCTGCGGCCATTGTTGACGAATTCAACATTGCTGGCAAGGATCAACTTTATTTTACTCTGTGGAAGATGCGGCAGTGCAGCAAAAAGCTCATCATAAGTCGCCGGTCTTCCAAAGTTTTGCAAGCAAGAGCGAACTTCCGATAGCGGGTCCATGCTGACATCGGGCGTTTTCGATATAAAACTTCTGTTGATGAAAAATCTTCCGTTTCCGATAGAGGTCAAGTACGCTTTCAGCATATCGGCATCGTGAATATGGTAGTCCAAGAACACATCAGAAAATTCGGCAAAAATCGCTTGATAATAAATAGCTGCTTTCCCGTCTGCAAAGGCGCTCTCGATGTAATCCAGCAGTTCTTCCTTTCGATCTTCGCTCAACATGACATCTGGGAGAAAGGCTTTCCCCTCGTAAAGAATGCATAGTTGCTTGATTTTGTTGCTGATGTCATCATCAGAGTCAGTCAGCTCTGTGGCATGGGTTGCTGTGTAATACCTCTTAAATTTGCGTATCTCAAGAGGCGAATCCATACGGAATCCCTTCATGAAATATTCTCTGAGCACTTGCTCATAACCTTCATTCCTGTAAGGACTCGCAGAATCTATGTCCGCTTTTGTAGGAACAGTCTGTTGCGGCTCAGCCCCAATGAACATAAGAAACTTCTGCAAAGCCGCTCGGAAGCGATTATGCTGCCTCGCATTGTAACTCAAAAAATCCGCATCGTTTAAGAGTAAGCGAATCGTTTCCTGCGCAGCTTGCCGATCAGAAGTGTAAAGTTGCCAAGAAGGCAGTTGGTGTTCTCTTGCAAACACCTCACAATTATTTATTGCCGAAGAATAACTCCGACTGGTAGCATCGGCCATTTTCAGTGTTTCCGACAGGTATCGAGAAAAACTTCTGCTGTTTATCTCATCCGACTGTTCACTCGCAACAGATTTTGACATTGTATCGTTTGCGATATTATGTGTGTGTTGTGGCTGAAATGTCTGAGTGGCGGTGTTGGATTCCTCAACTGCTGTTTCCTCAATGCCAATACGAGAATAGAGCCCTTCTTTTATGTAGTTGTAGTAATATCGCCCTGCAGCAACAATTTTATTGATCTGCTTTCTGCGGGTTATTCTGAAGAATTTATTTTGTTCAATTGTGCGCTGAACTTTCTTTATGGTTTCGATGTCTGTTGTCTGGAACAACGGTTTTTGCAGGACTTTTATTTTCAAGCAAAAGGTTTCGATTTCAGAATAACAAATATAAAAGTCAGAAAGCTGGGCAGGAGACACTTGTTCGGCAAGATACCGCATGAAATCATCTTTAACGGTTTTTCCATCGATTATCATTGCTCTTGCCTCCTTCAGTAATTTTTGATACTCGTCATGGGAGTCATGATACAAACTTGCAACCCCTGTAAAAAGTCTGGTAGCCGGTTTGAAAACTGTGCGTCCCAAATATGCTGACTCCATGCTTTTCATTTGAAATGAGATTCCGTTTGTATTACGATACACCGCATCAATTTCTATGCCCCGATGAACTGCCATTGCTCTTAAATCGTGAGATACTGCCTTAACTGCGTCTGAGCGTGTGAGCTCGCCTTTCATAGAGGCAAGGATCCCTTCTAACAGGATAGCGGCTTCATATTTATCCCAGGACGGTTGCCTCTCTGCCATATACAACTACTCCTTTGAAGATGTTTGCGTGTTTGAACTATTTTTTGATTCTTTTACATATTCCATAATATCGCCGAAATCACAGTCGAGGGTCTCACATATACGGCCCAAAATAGCGAGATTTACCGTTTCATCTCGCCGTAGCTTTGTCATTGTATTCGGCGCAATATCTGCGGCTTTTCTCAAATCCGCTTTGCTCATTTTCTTATCTACAAGTAACTTCCACATACGGTTATAAGAAAGCGCCATGTACTCTCTCCTTCTTCCAGATAATACAGATATTTTGTAAGGTGATTCTCAAAGAACGGGCCTTAATACACACTTGACTTATATTTTACCGCTAATCTCTATTATCTTCAAGAGCGTATCGCAATTTTATGCGAACGCACAATCTCTCCGGCAGAAGAAAAGCAGGGACTTGCCGGGAGCGCATTGCCGACAAGTCCCCGCCGTTCTTCCGTTAGTTTCTTTCTCTGCATTAAATCTCAGTTAGAGTGAGTCCTTCTGGGCGGTTCACAATGAACCGCCCCTGGGTCCAGCACATGAGCGCAGCCTCCCCTTGGTGGAAGGTTTTAAAAATTCGATTCCTTCAAAAGTGGTTTGTACAACTTTTTGGTACAAACCACTTTCTCTTTATTTTACAGTATAGAGATTGGAGGTACTGCTGCCGTTGGGACGGTATCGGGGGGCTTTGACCAGATATCCGGCTTTTTCCAAATCGGATACAGCCCGCTTGACCGTGGAGCGGGACAGCTTCATGTCCGAGGCGATGGTCTTGATGCCGGGCCAGCACTTGCCCTCAGCGTCTGACCGATCCCGCAGGTACATATAAACTGCCCTTGCTCTGGAGGGCAGTTCGGTGTCGGCGTAGATGGTTCCAAAGTAGCTCATGTGTTTTCTTCCTCCATGGATTTGATACTTTTACCCCGCTTTCGGGTTCTCTCCTGTACTGGTTCATGCGCCATACCGCCGTGTCCGGACACCGCATAGCCCCGGTGTTCCGCTGCTTCCTCTGCCTTGGCAGACTTCGGAAGATTCCGTTCCAGATCCACACGATTGGCATAGGCCACCGCTCGGTTTGCCCGCTCCGGCACAGTGTACGGCTCCCCGAAGGTGATGCCCCAGTTCAGGAAGAGCTGGAGCCGGGTCCGCATGGGATGGGTACCGGTTTTCATGACAATGAAGCTGCCCTTGGGGATGGATTTCAGCTCGTCAGGGGTGAGTAGTGCCCGTTCCATCATCTGCAGGCTCTGGCTGGGATCGTTCTTCCCTCGGCTCACCGAGCCGGAGAGGACGGTGCGGCTGCCCAGGGCTTTGGACAGGACTTCCGCAGTCTGGCTGTTGGGGGCGAAACCGCCGAAGATGGTGTCCTGGCAGTTGTCCTGAATGATTTCGCAGCCTTCCTTGCCGTAGTTTTTCTCCAGCTGCGCCAACGACTGGATGATGGGTACCAGCGTCAGCCGGCGAGATCGACCGGCGGAGAACAGGGGCAGAATATCAAAGGGCGGCATGGTTCCAAACTCGTCGCAGAACAGCACCACCCGGTTTTTCAGCTTGCCGCCGTTCTCATCGGCCACGGCAAACAGCTCCCGGCTGAGATTCTGAATCATCAGACCGGCCATAAAGTTCTTGGTGGTGTCCTCCTCCGGCAGGATCAGGAAGATGGCGGACCTCTCCGACGCAAACTTCTCGGCGTCGATGGCGCTGTCAAAGCACAGGATCTGCTCCAGTTCGCTGTCCAAGAAGGCATTCAGCCGGGACAGGACCGTGGACATGACGGAGGCCATGGCCTGCTCGGCGCTGTTGAGGGCGGCTCCGGCGAACCACCGCGCCTTGTGGTCCGGAGGCAGCTTGCCCATCAGAAGCTGGAAGTGGCTCTTGCCCTTGACGCCACTGGGTTCCAGAAGATCCTGCACCAGCTTGAACACGGAGACGATGTGTCGGCGCTCCTGGGGATGGTCTTCGTCGGGCGGCAGGAACTCAGCCAGCATCAGGATGACAGAGGTGAGCAGACCTTCGGCGGCATCGTAGAAGAAGGCGTTTTGCCCACGGTTGCTGTCATCGCCGTCCGGGTTGACAATGGTCTTGGACAGGATCTTGGCGTATTTTTCTGCTTTTGCGCGGGCCGCCAGATTCCCCGGCTCCTTTCGGGCGATATCCATGTACCGGTTGACCAGCGTCAGCAGATTGTTGCCATCCGAGCGGGTGGGATTACGCAGGTCGATAACAGAGATATTGTACCCATAGCACTCCTTGGCGATGGTTCCGTAATTCCGGGCAAGGTCGCCCTTGCTGTCCAGCGCCAGCCAGCTCATGCCGCTGGCACAGGCATATTCCAGATTGGGATAGAGGAAATAGGCTGTCTTGCCGATGCCGGAAGCGCCGATCATGAGGCAGTGGATATCGTCGCTGTCCACCAGAGCGGTAAGCTCGCCCTTCTTGCCCTTGCACCCCAGCACCAGCCCCTGCTCCGCGGGGCGGTTGTGGCCGCTGCGCCAGTCCCTGACCCGGAACGGGACATGGGCATAGATCTTTTTGATCTCCTTTGCGGTGGCCCACCTCGCGGTACCGTGCTGTCCGTCGCCCACCGTCCTGGACTTGATGCCGCTCAGGGTGTAGCAGTGGGACAGCGCAGCAAGTCCTCCGATGACAAGAAACATTCCGGCGCCGGCCAGAATCAGGAGAGCCACCTTTGACTCCTTGAGCTGCTCCAACAGAGTTATCCAAAACTCTGGCATAATGTGTTCACCTCGCATTTCTGTTCTCTGACTGTAGTCAAGTCATCGTTCCAGTCCTTGTTCTCCGGAACGAGCCGTTCCACGGTGTAGTCCGCTTCCAGCTGGGCCATCATGCGCTGGTTGGCCAGGTGGCCAGCCTCGTCGTTGTCCAGACAAAGCAGCACGGTGTGAATCTGGGGCATCCGCTCCAGCATCTTCGCCACCGGCTGGATGGAGGTGCCGCAGCAGGCCACATAGCTGTGGCGCTGCCAGTCCTCCGGATGGAGCGTGATGTAGGAGAGCATATCGATGGGCGCCTCGAACACATAGAGGCTTTCGTCTGTTCCCATATGGTGAAAACTGTAGCGGGGATTGCAGCCCTCCACATTGAGCCGGAAGGCTTTTCCGTAGCTGTTGGTACTCCGTTTGTGGGCGTGACGCGGGACGCCTTCCTCATCTGTGCCCACAAATACTGCATTGTGGTATTTCGCATCTTCGTACAGGAGCCTTTCCCTGGCGAAGTGGGCTACCACACTTCGGTCAATGTTCCGATGCTTCACCAGATAGGCATAGACCCTGCGCATATCGGAGTGGACCGGCGGCAGGACAAAGGGCTTTGGCGGCTCCACCACCCGCTCTGCGGCAGAGGGGTAGATGGTACCCACTTCTCCGCCCAGCAGCATGGTCACCGCTTCGGGATAGCTGAGGTTGTAGAAGCGCTGCACAAAGCTGACGGCGTGACCGCCCCTCTCCTCGGCATGGTCGTACCACTCGTTTCCGCGGACGGTGACGCTGTGGTCCTTGGCCAGCCGTTTCTCTCTGCCGGACGGAATCAGCTTCTCGCCACGGAACCGGAGGAACTCCTCCAAGTCCACAGCGGCGGCACGCTGCCTTTGCTCTTCTGTAAAGTGAATATAGGTTGACATGGTTCCCTCCTGTTACATGGTCTGCTGATACGACACCTGCTCCTCGTGATCGTCTGCCTTGTGGCCTATGGCCATACGTTTCTCCATCAGGCGTGTGCGCCGTTTGGAGTCAATGCGGATTCCGGCCGGGTTATGAGGCGGTACAGAATTATCCCGGAAGATCCGGCTCATGTGATGGAGCAGCTTGGTTGCCGCCAGCATCACGGACGGATCACGGAACTGGTCGAAGCGGTCGAGGAAGAATTGAGCGTACTGGTTGCCCTGGGCGGCTGAGCGTGTGAACCACTCCCTGGCCTGCTCCCGATCCTGCTCCACATCCCGGCCCAGGAGATACAGCTTGCCCAGGGTATATTGGGCAAAGGAATTTCCCTGTTCGGCGGCAGCGGTCAGGTACTCCAGAGCTTTTCTCACATCCTTCTTTACAGACTCGCCGGCGAGGTAGAGCTTTCCCAAACGATATTGGGCAAACTGGTTTCCATGCCCGGCAGCCTTATCCAGCCAGCGCAATGCCTCCGCTGTGCGTTTCTGAGAAAGGAGCAGTTTCCCAAGGGCGTATTCCGAGAAGTCATTTCCGGCCTCTGCGGACAATCGAAACCACCGCTCGGCTTTTTCATGATCCCGCATGGTGGAGAGGTCGTCCCGGTAGAACTTACCCAGCTGGTGGGCTGCCACCGTATATCCCTCTGCCCAGAGCTGCTCCAGCTCCCGAACCGCTTCCGCGTGTTCCTCATCCAGCGCATAGACATCCTGCAGCACGGATTTGGCGGCACGGTAGCGCTGTGCCTGATCGTATACGCTGGTGGATCGATGTTCCTCCTGTGCTTCCTCCGGCTCAGGCTCGTCCTGCAGTGCTTCATCTTCAAAAGTTGGGAGGCCGAGACGGATGTTCTCGGCCTCCCGGATGATGTCGTTCTTGATTCTGCGAAACTCCCTCTGCTGGGAGAGCGGGAGATGCTCCCGTGGTGTGCGGCTGCCGTAGCACTCGTTCAGCTCGTCCCGGATCTGATTCCAGATTTCGTAGCACTGCGCTACTTCCGGCTGTCGGGACAGCTCATCCACGATGGTGTCCACCAACGCTTTCAGTGGCTTTTTCAAATAGCCATACTGCTTTTTCCCGGTGGTGGTTTCCAGAGCCTGCACCAGCTGGCGCATCTGCTCCTCGATGACGGGGTTGTCGCAGAGCTGGTGATTCATCCTGTGGATCAGCTCCCGCATGGTGTCCTGGGCTGTCTCGACCAGATCTTTGTAGGCTACATCCTTCCGCTCGTAGATCTGATTCATCTCATCCCGGAAGATAGTGTTGGTCAGCTTGGAGCGCATGGCCGCAATGCCTTCTCTGGTCAGGAAGCCCTCCTTGGGATTGTCCGACCAGACCATCATGTGGATATGGGGGTGATGTCCCTCATTGTGGAAGGCTGCGTACCAGCGGAAGTGATCCACCGGTATCCGCATAGCCCTGGCCAGATCCTGTGTGTGCATCATGAGCAGAGTGCGCCACGCATCCGCGTTGTCGTATTCCAGGCGGGCGGCATCTTCCCGGCGCAGGGAGTAGATGATGGTCCACACATTTCCTTCATGGGCCTCCAGCTCGGACATGGCTGCATTCAGGTCAACTGCCGGAGCGGAGCTGAACAGGCCGTGTGCGCCGTGACGCTCCACACGAGGACGGGTGGCAATGTAGGACATGTATCCGCTCTCTGAGTTCATCTCATGAAGGTTTGCATCCAGCGCCATGGTGATGAATGCGGAGGCAGTTCCAAGCGTTGGGGTCTTGCAGTAGTCCTCGTACTCGAACAGCTCCGCAGCATCGGGAAAGTCATGGAGCAGCTTTTGGATCAGCTCCCGCTGGCCTTTGGTAACCGGACCGTTTCCGGACAGCTTCTCCACGCCTTCACGGGTGGCGATGTACTTCATGTACCCGCCGGCCTTGTCCGATTGGATATAGCCGCTTTTCTGTACGAGCTTTGCCATGGGTTACACCGACTTCTGGAAGTCCAGTGCGTCCTTGAAGGAGATGCGCCCGTTGGTGCGCTTCATATCCCGGATGGCTTTTCCGCGCAGGCGCTGGTATTCGCCTTCGTCGATGTCGGTGTCGTAAGCGATGATCTGTCCCAGCACATGGAGATCCACGCCCTGCTTGAACAGGAGCGAGCCCATGCGCCCGGTATAGTAATCCAGTGTGCCGGTCATCATGGCAGAGAGTGCTTCGGGCAGAAAGGCGCCGGCGTTCTTGGTATGCAGATAGCCAAGATAGAATTCCACTGCTTTTTCGATGAACTCACTTTGGGTTCTACAGTTATCTGACCGATAGGTGTCCTCAATCTGCTCCTTCACAGATGGGGTCATCCATACAGTTACCTTCTGTTTTCCTTTTACCATAGTACCTCCTTGTTTGTTGGAACCGCTGTAAAACCCTTGGTACAGCGGCGTTCTCGTAAAATGGAGCGTTCCTGCTGCTGTTTAGGCTCAAAAGGAACGGCCTATCCAAAAGCCTGAAACTGCCCGCACTGCGGGCAGTTGTGAATGGCTCGGCGCACAAGGAGCGTCGGGCCTTTCTCCTGCTTGCCTTTCGTCGGCCTCCACCTCCCTCGAAAAGCGGCACAAACCCCGCCTGTTTCCCCAGGGCGGGGTACTCGGTCGGTCAGCCGCTGAAAGCCGCACACAGCGGCCCACAGGGGGCAACACGGCGCTACATCTGCATCTCCGGGGATGCCGGACTCTGCTCCGACAGATAGTTCGCACTGCACTCCTCCAGACTTTGGCCCCAGTACTCCTGACAGTAGGTGTTCATCCTGGGGAGGAGCAGGGCCTGTTCCTCGGCGCTGAGGCGATACTTGAACGCCTCCTCATCGCCGTTGCCCCGCTGCAGATACACCTCCAGCGTGTCACAGACACGGCGGGCATCCAGATCGTAGTTGGCATAGATGTTCAGCCAGTCATCGTTCTCGGTGGTACAGACGTTGGTTCCGAACACCTCGTCCGCATGGAACGATACTTCCATGTAGAACTCCAGCAGGTTGTCGTTCTGAATAATATCCTCCGCAAAGGAGATGTCCTCTGCGTGGAGCGTCCGGATACCGGTGAGATACTGGGGCTCCGTTTCGTATGTGATCTCTTTTCCCTGCAGACGATCCAGGAAGGTGCGCCACTGTTCGTCCGGTGACGCGGCGCTTTTCTTCGTGGCGAAGTAGACGGCGGTGCTGACATCCTGAATGCGGAATCGCTTCCAGCCGTCCATGATGTTGAGGGCATCGAGGTAGCCGCTGTCCAGGTCAATGTCGAATGCACCGACCACTCTGCCGGTGTTATCCAGCCGCTCCGACACATATGTTTCGAACTGCTCACGGGACAGTTTCTCTCCACGGGGAAACATTTCAGTGAAGTGTGCGGGGGCGTCGCCGTCTGCCTTGCGGATATAGCTGCGAAGGCGTCGGGCAGTTTGCAGGAACTCCATATGTTCTTCCGTCAGGAAGTAGTCGGCACTGCCGCCCTCCGTGACATGGAAAACGGCGAAGCGCCGTGTGGCCTCCCGAGCCTCCTTCTCCGCCTGCTGCTCTGCCCAGAGCTCGTGGCTGATGCGCTCGTACTCCCGCTGAGGAAGCTGGTTGCACATTTCATCAAGGACATTCTCCAGATGCTCCTCCAGCGTTTCATCTTTCAGATGCTTGCTGAGGGCGTCGTACCAACGCTCGTCAATCCAGAGGGTGATGTCTTTGCTGTTCACTGCGACGCCTCCACTTCTTCTGCGGGTTTGGGCGTGACAGGCTTCGGGCTGCGGCGGGACTTGTTCGGAGCAGCGGCGTTTACATCGCTCTCGTCGATGTATTCACGCACCGGAGCGGGCACATATTTTTCATAGAGTTTCACCAGCGCATCCGTCATCTCACGGTCCAGGTCAAGCTCCTTCTTGCCCATGTAGCGTTTGAGCGCCGAGAGCTTCTCCTCATCGAAGGTGATGGTCAGGTTCACTTGTTTCATTGGCACTTCCTTTCTCAGTTGTAGTTGATGTATTCGATCTCCAGCCAGTGGGTCCAGCCGCGGCCTTCCAGCTTGGTCTTGACCACACCGTACTTGGTGCCCATGGCCTCGATGACCTCGCCGTTTCCGATGTAGACGCCGATGTGTCCGTCGTGCCAGACGGCAAGGCCGGGAGTATCCGGCATGGTATCAATGGGACCGGACACCGATGCGGAGTAGTACATCTGGTTTGCTCCCAGGTCGGGCATGCCGTTGGTGGCATAGTCAATGGTGAGGGTTTCGGGATTCAGCCAGCCATAGCCTTTGATGAGACCGACGCAGTCCGTTGTCCGTCCTCCCAGCCAGTTGGCCCGGATGAAGTCTGCGTAGGTACCAACGCCATCCGGATACTGCTCCAACTTATAGGCGAAGAGCGAATCGGTGAGGACACTGCCGTAGGTTCCCCAGACATAACCCCAGCCGGACTCCCAGGCATGGATGGCGTAGGTCACAAGGTCAGCGGCATTCTTGGTGGTGGGATCGGTGAAGGTGGAGATGTCCAGCTCAATGCTGCTCCCATCCCCTCGGAGATACTCGCCGCTGTAGCTGCCGCCACCCACGGCACCGGCTATCATGGTATAGATGTGGTCGATGTTGCTTTTGTCATCCTCCGTGATTGCTCTGCCCAGATGGGCTTCCAGATTGGCGTATGCCTGGTACAGCGAGATCGGCACCGCGACGGTATATTCTTCTTCCTCTGTACTGGTAGTCCCGTCCTCCAGAGTCACTTCCACGGTTCGGGTTCGGGTTTCGGTGGTGTAGAAGCACCCCACGAAGCTGTTCGCCGCCCGTGTGGACGGGGCGTCCTCCCCAAAGCAGAGGGCATAAAAAACAGCCTTGACACGGATGGGGTCAAGGCTGTTGCCGCTGTCCATCTGCCCATTGGCAGAGGACACCGCCGAGTCCAGAAGAGAAAAGGCCGAGCGCATCTCCTCAATGTGATACCGGAACTCCGCAGGGACTTCGGCGGAGAACTCGCCTCCATAGAAGCACGCCTCCACCGAATAGTTGTTGTGTTCTGAACCGCCGGAACCAATGGCGCAGAGCAGGGCGATCAAAAGAATGACCGGTGAAAAGACTGCCACCAGAATCCAGCCCACACCTTTTCGGGTCTTTTCATTGGTGAGGAGCATGGCGGCGGCTTTTGCGATTGCCGCAGGCACAGCCATCAGCGACCACCTGCCGATCCGAAGAGTTTCTCCTTGTAGGACGGAGCATGAACCTCCAGCAGGTATCGCTCATTGCCGCACTTATACAGGCAGACGCCCCTCTGAGGAAACTTGATGAGGTTGTATTCCGACTCCTCCAGCTGAAGCATATCCATGTAGGATCGCTTGTCGATGGAGCCGGCGTTGAACAGGAACTGGTGGGGCGGGATGCTGAACAGGGGCTTTGTCATCTCACGGACGCCTTCCTGGTCAAAGTCCTCCAGATTCTGACTGGCCAGAAGCATGGCGGATTCTTTCTTTCGCACACGCTTCAGGCAGTTGCGGATGTACTCGATAGCAGTGGGGTTGGACAGCCAGATATACAGCTCGTCCAGAGCCGCCACGGTATTGCCCACGGTCAGAAGCTTGTCGGACATGAAGGACAGCACATTGAAGAGCATGGCGTTGCGGACATTCTTGGCGGCACTGAGCATCCTTTTCACGCCGAACACCAGAAAGCGGCTGGAGGTGATGTTGGTGTGTCCGTTGAAGAACTGGGCGTCGGCCCCCTTGCACATGGAGTGCAGGCCAAGCAGCACCTCCTGCAGGAGCTTTTCAGTATAGAGCTGATGCTGACCGGCATCGTAGTTTTTGAATTCCTGCTCGATGAGGTCGTACAGATCGGAGAGAATGGGATAGTCCTCCGGACGCATCCGGCTGAAGTTGGTGCGCTCGGTGATGCCAAACTTCTGATACAGCTTGGACAGCATGATCTCAATGGTATCGATATGCGCGTCGCTGAAATCCTTATAGGCCCGGAAGAAGTCCTTCAGGAAGGAGATGTGCTGGGCCAGCAGGGTGCTTTTGCGAAAGGCCTCCGGCGCGTCGGTGGCATTGGGATCGCCGCCGTCATCCCAGCACTTGGGTTCCAGCACATTGATGATGTACTGTCCGGCCATGAGGTCGGCGAAGCAGCCGCCCACCGCCTCGCACATCTCCTGCTGTTCGTGTTCGGCGTCCAGGGAAATGATGGACTTGCCGGACTCCAACAGGTTCAGGATAAGCAGCTTCATGAGGTAGGATTTGCCCTGACCGGAGTTGCCCAGGATCAGGATGTTGGCGGAGGTCTTATCCTCGTCCCGCTGGTCGAAGTCCACCAGAATGTTGCTGCCGTATTTGTCTTTGCCAATGTAGAAGCCCTTGGGGTCCAGTTTGCCGGAGTAGTTGAAGGGATAGAGATTTGCCACGCTGGAGGCGGGCAGCACCCGTTCAAACTGGACGCCGAAGGCATTGTGACCGCTGGGATTGACACAGCGGAAGCCCTGCTGCTGGCGGAGCAGGAGCTTGTCGACATTCAGCTTGCTCCGTACCAGCTCCGTCAGCACATCGGTCTGGAGCAGCTTGAGGGTGTTGTAGTCCGAGGCGGTCAGCTCGATATAGACCGCACAGTGGAGCAGCGGCTCACGGTTGCGGTGCATGGCGGCCACCAGGGTCGCCACATCCTGCAGGTTGCTCTCGGCGGTGACCGTCTGCTGCAGGTCATTGGTGTTGGAACTGTTCATGCGGTTTTTGTTGGCTGCGTTCTGGATGATTCGCTTTTCCTCTGCGGGCGTGACCTGCCGGGTGTAGATCCGCAGGGTGATGCCGTCCTTTTCTCCCAGGTGGCGGAGGATGGCCTGCTCGTCCGTGCTGGTGGGGTATTCCCGAAGGGCCCAGACGCAGCGGTAGGTGTTGCCGCAGATGAAGTGGTCCGGCATGAAGCTGACCACTGAGGGAGCGATCATGTCCAGGAAGGACTTGATGTTCGCCTCCTCACGGCCCTGAGGTGCGGGGTTTACTCGTTTCTTTGCCATGGAATTCCTCCCTTTATTCGCCCACAATGACCCAGCGGTCACCGTCGTAGTCCTCGTACTGCTCGGTGGTCACATTCTGCTCGAAGTAGACGCCCAGCATCCGTTTGAGATCCTGCTCGGCGGCCCGGCGGGTGGTGAATCCGTTGTCATTGATGCTCTGCTCGATGCGGCTGAGGTACGGAAACACATCCGTATCCTTTTCCTTCCGCAGCCGGATGATGATATAAAACTCCCGGCTGGAGGCCATCAGCACCTGAATGCGGTCCAGGTGTGTGCTGTCCTGCTCCAGAAGCCTGCGTATGGCAGGGAGCTCCTCGCAGGTCTGCCGTTCCTGATAGAAGGTCTTGTTCCGTTCAAAGGACTCCTTGGAGTTGAGCGCCAGCATCTCGATCTCGGCCTGTCCCTTGACCACATTCAGCAGAGCGTAGATTCTGGCGCTGATGCTGGAGTCCGGCAGGACGCTGATGTTGGTGGGCTTGATGATGAAGAATACCAGGTCGCCCATGCGGGTGGCGATGCAGTAGTCTTTGACGCTGTCGATCCCCATGAGCTGCCGGGTAGACTGGGCCGACTTATCTTTTTTCTTTCTGCTCATACTGTGATCCCTCCTTTGGAAAAGAGCGCCGGAAACAGGCCGGTGCAGCGGATGGTGACGCGGCAGGTCACCGTCTTGGGGTGCTGGCGGAACCAGTATTTTGCCCGGACATTTCTCGCACCATCGCAGCGGGAGCTTTCACACAGGCGTCCGCCCACATAGCTTTTCAGAAGGGCCCGCAGACTGCGGAAGCCGTGATAATATCTGCCGTCCTCACTGCGGCAGCACCACTTGTTTTGGGACTCGTGCCAGAAATACGCATTGTCACACTCCCAGCGTCTGCGTTTCCGGCTCCACCGAAGGGTCAGCGAAGCAGACAGATCTTTTTTTTCGTATCCTTCGGTTTCCTCAAAAGAGAAAGGAGGCGCCGTACCGAACATGGTTTCGTCATAGCTCATATCACATTCTCCATTCATAAAATTGCTGTCTGGTGATCAGGAAGGCCACCGCATACCGGATAAAGTCCAGAATGCTGGTGCCGTCAAACCGGATGCTGAGGAAGGCGTAGACCGCCGTCAGCACCAGCGGAATAAAAATTCCGGTCTGGGTCAGCGCCAGGACGGAGAGCAAAAGCCCTACGCCGATGACGCCCACATCCTTGAGTTCCCAAAGCCACAGCATTGCTTTGGCGGTCAGGTTATCGGGATAGATGTACAGGATAGTTCACCTCCAAGAAAAAAGCCGCCGGGGTTCATTCCCCGGCGTCCATGCGGTATCTCATTCGTTGGTCGTTTCCTCGGTCTGGTTCTGCGCCTCATATTCGGCCAGCGCCTGTTCGATGAGTCCGATGACGAACTCCTTCTGGCTGATCTTCCGGCCGCGCTTCTTTTCGGCGGCGATGAAGTTCTTCAGCCGCTGATCCAGTTCCTCAGAGATTTGGAATGCCAAGGTTTTGGTTGCTGCCATGATCGTTTTTCCTCCTTCGAAGTGTTCTTTGAGTACCAGTTCCACATATTCTCCCAAGGTGCTCAGCGCCAGCTGCTCTTTCTCCGCAATGACCTTGGCGTGGAGGTCTGCGGGAATCATTGCACAGAGATTCTTTTTCGCATTCATGGAGCGTTCTCCTTTCTGTATTTTGCAGGCAAAGCATACTGCACCCAAGGACAAATAGCTATTCACACAACCCAACAAAGAAGCAAGCGTAAACGAAGCAGAAGCAACAAGGCACATTCAGCTTGCCAGAAGCACCAGCGAAATGCCATGGAGAACATAGTCCACGCACGGAATGGCAACGGAATTGCCCAGTGCTTTGTAGCGGGCTGAGTCCGAGGCGCCGGGGATGGCTGTCCAATTGTCCGGGAAGCCCTGAAGGCGCTCACACTCCAGTGGGGTCAGCCTGCGAATCAGCTTTGGCCGGCCTGTCCCTTGCAGCACAAGATCTGTGGCATCCTTATGCTGACGGGCACTCTGGGTGCTGACCACCTCGCCGTCCTTGAACACATCCACCCGCTGCCTGCTGAATACCGCATGGTGGTCGGTTGCGGTCAAGGTATAGGCGATGTCCTGCTGATAGCCGATGCCGTTCCCACCGTTTTTGGGTTGCCTGTCGATGGCGTTGCCGGTGATGCAGAATACCGGTTCCTGCTCTACCAACGGCACATTGTTGCCGCCGGTACCGTACCGTGCGGACATGGTGGGAGCGACCCGATGCGGACCGGTGTAGCGGGAGTCGATGCCGTGGTTCTCATAGACCAGCGGCTGGTGTCCGTGTTCCTGGGCTCGGAGAGTCCCTGTCACATTTTCACTGCATTCCATGACGCTGCCGCCCTGGTCGTTGAGGCACAAAACCGATGGCATGCAGTTCCCGCCAGCGCTGCCCTTCAGCGTGGGGGCGAGTTCTTCGCCATAGCCGATGCCTCCGGCGGATGCTCCTGCACCGGCAGAGAAACCGGCAGTCAGGACGCAAGGGTAGCCCTGTCCGGCCTGACCGCCCCCTGCACTCAGGGATGTATGGCGCTCCGGCGTCAGGAAACAATCGCCGTTGCCCTTGGCCACTACACCTTCCGCAATGAAGGTTTGCTGCTTCATTCCCGGTTGGGCGCCCAAGGCTCCGGCCACATCGTGCAGATCCCGGACTTCATCTCTCTGATTTGCCGCAAAGGCAATCGGCTGGAGCAGACCGTTTCGGCCTGTGGACATCCCGCAGTTTACGCCAAGCGTTGCCGCAACATCGCCGGTCAAATCGCCATTGTACCCATCAAAGCCTTCCACATCATCCTTGTCTGGCTGTGTGACAAAGGTCTGCATTTGCATATTGTTAGTGGCCATTAGGGCGCCGGACACTCCGTGCAGGTTGATACCTTCATCCCTCTGGTTGATATGGTACGCTTCCAACTTGGTGGCGTCGCCGTCCGGTGGAGCGACTCCAGATTGGATTTCCAGCGCCCGTTTGAGCTTCTTGGGGAGCTCTTTTCCTCGCTCAAGGGCCCGGCGCAGGATACCCAGGCAGGCTTTCGGGGTCAAATAGTATTTGTCCGGCGGATCGTCCTGCAAAATCTGCGACAAGGAAGATTCTTTTTCTTCTCTGGGGGACACCCCAGTATTGAGCGTCAAGGCATCGCCACGCCAGGGAGAAATCAGTTCCCAATACGATTCGCCCAGCAGATTCCCAGCGCCCGGTGTCAGGTCGAGGGACTGAAACACCACCGACTTTAATTCGGACGATCTCCTCGAGGACGATCCGGAAGTCCTCTCCTTTGGGAGTTCCGCTGGAGAAGGCTCCGGGAACATTCTCCCACACCATAAATCGAGGTCGTATATAGAGAGCTGTTCTGTTTCGTAATCGTTCTGCATTTCTCATCTCCTTTACAAGTCTGACCTGTTCCATGAACAAGCCGGAGCGCGCGCCGGAGAGACCGGCGCGGTTTCCGGCCACAGACAAGTCCTGACAGGGAGAGCCGCCGCAGATGATGTCCACCGGCGGCAGCTCCGCACCGTCAAGCTTTGTGATATCGCCTACATGGACCATATCGGGAAATCGAAGCCGGGTCACCTCTATCGGGAATGCTTCGATCTCGCTGGCCCACACAGGAACGATGCCGTTGTGAATGGCGGCCAGCGGGAATCCCCCGATCCCGTCAAACAGGCTGCCCATCGTCGGCGCAAGTTTCGCATCGTTCATTTCCGTGCGGACACGAAAATTCACTCGCTCCGCTGCGCCTCCTCTCCCCACACAAGCCGCGGTATCGGGCTTGTGCGGGGGCCCCATGCTGTTTGTTCTCATTTGGCTACCGCCTGAACGATGGTTCTTGTGGTGGAGACTGCGGCCTGGGCGGTGTAGACCGCAGACATGATGTTGGCTCTTGTGGTGGTATCCAGGCCAAAGGCTCCGGCGATACGGGGGATCTCACCGGCGGACAGCATCAGGCCAAGGCCCAGAAGCGCATTATCTTTAAACACCATCAATCCGGCTATCAATATGGTGGATTGCAGGAAAGCGGTCAGGCACAGGCCGATGATCTGCTTGCACCACTGGATGAAGCCGTCGGTATAGCCGCGGGGCACGCTGAACATATAGAGACTGCCTACCGCAATTTGAATCAGAAGGATACCGCCGCGCTTCAGGTTTGCAAAGAATACCTTGATCACCGCATAGGCCATCAGGATAATACAGAACAGCAGCATGATCGGGCTGGTGATGGATGCAAACCCAAAGTATGAGCCGGATGTCATGCCTGTCAGGGAATCCACTCCGCTGAGCGTATCGACAATCTCGGTCGCCACCTCGCCAATGGAGGTCCCATATCCGGTAATTCCGGCGGTGAGGCTGGCCTGCAGCGTGACAGAGAGTTCATAGAGCCGAACCGGCACCACGGTAAACAGGCTTACCGCCATAAAGCCCTTGATGGCGTTGAGGGCGATCTCCTTGACATTTCCTCTGCCGGAGGAGTATTCAATGCCGCATTCAAAGCAGGCCACCACCAGGCCGGTGCCGTAGAGCGCCCAGGCCAGATAGGAGAAAAACAGTACCACGCTCTGCACCCAGCTCATCTCGAACAGCTCAACGCCCATGTTCCCCATCTCGGCAAAGAAGTTCCCGAGGAAGCCCATGACCTGGCCATAGATCCAGTCAACGATCTGTCCGAGGATGGTGTCGGCAACAAAATCCCAAATAAACAATGGTTCGCTCACCTCTTTTCGGGGCGAGGCCGCACCAACTGCCTGGGATAAAGGGCCGGGGGCCGCACAGCTGGTACGGCCCCTGGGTCACTTACTTACATGGTCTGCTGCCACTGAGGGTCAGCCGTCTGGGTCTGCTCCTGAAATACCTCCAGGTAGTCGGAAACCGCCTCCGTGAGCTGCCGGTAGTCCCGGCTGTTGGGATGGTAGACATACCAGTCCGCTTTCCCGTAGTCATCCCAGATGTAGGGGGTGATCCCGTTTTTGAAGTTCGGGTTGTTGGTCTGCTTTTTCCCGAGGATGTCGGAAAGGTTCAGGAGCAGCGCATCCACCTGGCCTTCGTTCCGGTTCAGAATGGAGATGCGAAGGGCATGGTATTGATTTGCCACAATTCCAGTGACGAACTGGATCTTTGCCCGGTTCAGCTCATTCAGACGCACATAGCAGGCCCGGCCTACATAAGTGGCATCAGGGTACTTCGGGGCAACGATCCTGTGAAGCTCTTGCTCAAAAAAGTTCATATGCCCTCCTCAGATGCCCACGATGTCCCAGAGATACATGGGAGCCGTCAGAGTAAACACCAGGCAGGCAAAGAGGATGGCCGGAGCCGCCCACTCAAACTGACCGGACTTCCGATACTCGAAATAAGCGGTACCCAGCTTGGCAAAGAAGAACACCGCCAGGATCAGGTCAATGGCGGGAAACACCACGTTGTTGACCACAGTCTTGATCTGAGCGGATGCGGTGGTCCAGGTACTCTCCACGGCGCCGGCCACATCCCCGGTCCCTGCGGCAAAGGCCGTGGTTGCCGTCAGGCAGACCATAGCCAGCACCACGATCATCATAACAATCAGGCGTTTGCAGTTATATTTACGCATAGATGAACCTCCATTGTGAGTTTGTTAATTTGCGGGGGCGATATGCCAGTCTTCCCATAGGTCGCCCGAAATCCGAATGGAATCCGTTAGGTTCATGGACAGCATGCCTGCCGGCGTCCAGCAGTCCAGGAGCCAGGTGTACGGCGTATAGCTTCCATCGGGATACCAGATGGGGGTGAAATGGGTCGGCCTGTTATATGTGCTGTAGGGATTATTCTTGAAGGCGAAGGCGGAGCGTTTGCCGCTGACGCTTCGATCCAGAAGCCGCCAGAATCCTTCGTAGTTGAACTCCGGGAAATAGGTCACGGCATTTTGCGCCGCAGTCACGGCAGAGCTCTGGGTCGTGCTGACATTGGCAGTCACAGTCTGCTGGATGCCGTAACCGCTTTTGGCGGTCGTGGCGCTTGCTGTGGGGGACATGCTATCCGGCGTAATGGCCATGGAAGCCGACAGGCTGGCGGAGTAGCCGCTATAATCAAACTCCCACCAGCCTTGATCCTCCCACCAGCCGTTGTCCACCCAGTGGTACCAGCGGTCCGTGTGGGATTTGCCCTCGCTGTCCGTCCACCGGTCCGTGTGCCAGCACTTCTCCCAGTTTTCAACCCACACCCAATTCTCCTGCCACCAGGGAGACCAGATGCCCCAGGAGGCAGAGGTCACTTCCTCTTTCTCCGGGATGCTCACCAGGGTAAAGTCATCGTTTCGGTCATCGGCCACGGGATTGGGGGGATCGTTCCCGTCCAGATCAACGATATTGGCAGTGATGGTGCTTTGGGCCGTGCCGCCGCCCTGGACTCGGACCCGGATGGTGCAGACACAGGGTTCCTCCGGCGTATGCCATTTCACCCAGACCAGCTGGCTGTCTCCCTCCGGGTAATAGACATTGCTGACCGTATAGGTGCTGCCTTCGATCACAAACTGCACGGTGACCGGGTTGTCCGGGTCAGACTGACCGCCGGACACCTCCACGGAGGTGATCACATCTGTGTCCACCCGGTATTCGTAGTCAAACTCGTCGATCTCCGGCGGCTCCAGCTCGTCGTTGAACCGGACAATGCCAATGCCCAGAGAGGAGATGATCTGGTCGTTGCTCACCTTGCTGGTGGTGCTGCCCGACCAGGCGGGATACCCCAGGTCTGCTTCCTCCAGAAAGATGGCCAGCGGCAGGTTCTGATGGGTCAGCGAGCCCATCCAGTATCGAAGATCACCGTCAACTGTCTTATCATAAAGGGCAGCTTCGGTTGCGGTCATAGCGTAGTTGGCGCCGCCGTAAACCAGGTATGCAATCGGCTCAATGACGATTTTATAATCACCGCAAATCAGGGTGTCAAAATCCATCCCAACATACCCGGCAATGGCCCGAATGACCTGTTCATCCGTAAAATAACTGCGGATGGCATCAATGCTGGCCGGATAGCTGCCGGAGGAGATAATGCGGGGAAGGCTTTGGGCTGGACGTATGCAAGTATATCCGCCTACAATTGGCCGTAGAGATGCACCGCTGTTATAAGATAGCTTGCTTATCTTTCCAAAGTGGATCACATTGGTACCCGGCATTTTGTTGCTCCAATCTATCGTGTTTCCTATGACCGCATGGCTACTTGTTTCAACAACAGAAATGCGGACGCCGTCCATGCCGGGGTTCCAATAGCTGGTGGATGTTCCGTTGCCCAGATTGCCTCCGCCGCTATCAATATTCTCATCGCCAATGGCGTAAGCAGGCACAGCGATTCCCAGCATCAGGACGACGGAAAGAATAAGCGCAAGAATTCGCTTCATAGAGGACCTCCTTTCGGATTTTTGGGCAAAAGAGAAGGCGCAGTCGGGATTGACTGCGCCTTCTTTACAATATTTGGTTAGTTTCCGCCACCCATTGTGCCGATTTTATTACCGTTTTCGTATATATCATTTCCTTCGATGACGGTGTTCTCGCCGCTGTTCTCCACATAACCGAAGCCGGGCACATAGACCTGACCGGCGCTGTTGGTGCTTCCGGCAGCAGGCTCTGTTTCGGTGGGGGTGACTGTGGGCGGCTCCTCATAGGTGGGCGGCTCCTCGTCCTCGGTCCTGCGTTCCTCCTCCGGCACATCTTCTGCGTCGTGGTTCTCCGGCAGTGTCGAGGTTCCATCTGGGGCTTCCGGCTTTTCAGGCTGCTCCGGTTTGACCGGGTCGGCCTGGATGGTCTGCTCCAAACCGCTGGAGTCGGCGCCCTGGGCGGGATCGGTTTCGGATGCGTCCGGCACCTCCACCTGGATGTCCACATCCGTCTGCCCGTCGCTGTTGATACTCACATCCGGGTCGCCACTTTGCGCCGGCTCATCGGATACCACACCGGAAGGAATCTCGGCTTTGCCGCCAAACCGGGCGGCGATTCCAATCGCAACGGCCGCACAGAGCAGGCAGCCGATGGAGATGAGGATCATTTTCTTCGTCTTTTCTGTCATAGCGCATACCTCCCTTGAACATTTTTCTTGTTAAGTGGACAATACCACATCTTTTCGCGGAAGTCTATTGCAAAGGAGAAACCTTTTTAGAAGAGCGGGATATACTTTGCTTCCGTGTGCAAAGTCATGTTGGCAGAGGGCAGAAGGTTTCCGAGAAAGCGTACCGGAACCTCCAAGTGAATCTCCACCACAGCGGTGTAACCCTCGCTCTGACCGGAACTGAGGCCGTTGTTCTCCAACTCCACAGACAAACCGGAGATTATGTACTCGATCTCTCCGCCTGAACGCTTCTGGTACCCCTGTGCCGTATTTTCCAGGCCCAGGGTTTCGGAAAGCTGACCGTATACATCGCCGGTGTCGATGCTCTCATCCCAGCGGCCTGTGCCGTCCGGATACCATCCGGCGGCATAGCCCTCCCGCACGGCGTGGTACACATCGTCATAGTTGTCATTGACGGTGGAGATCACTGCCTGCTGTGCGGCTTCCTTCACGCCCTGGGCGATGATCCATAACCGGCAGAATTCCGCCACGGCACAGAACAGCATCAGCAAGACCAGCACAATGGCCAGGATCATGGGGGCGCCCTCGCCGGAGCGACGGCGAAAAATAGCCTTTCTCACTTCCAGTACACCTCCGACTTTCCTGTGGCCTCCGCAGTCAGCGTAATAGGGAATGAGCCCAGCCCCCCGAAGAGGCCGATATCCGTTTCCAGCGTCAGGGTCACAGTGACCTCATCGTTGAGTTGGATGCGTCCGGTGGCGGACCACCGGATGTCAGGGTCAAGCCCGGTGCTGTCGGTAAGCGCCGCCGCACGGCGAGTGGTTTCCGTACCGACCCGGCCGGCAATTTCCGCCTCACGCACCAGCTCCACGGCATAGGTGTCCAGCTGCTGTTTGGTGATATAGACCGGCAGCACACGGACCACCAGCGCCAGCACCAGCATGGCGCATACCACCAGGACGCAAACATCGATATAGCCTTCGCCGGAGCGCCGTTTCAGTAATTTTCTCATGGCGACCTCCTTTAGAACAGGCTCCCCAGGGAGTTGACGATCTGGTACACGATGATGACGATATAGGTCATCATAAAGCACAGGAGCATGATAAAGCTGAATACCCGGATCTTGGGCGGGATCTTGGCGGCCTTGGCTTTGAGCCGCTGCAGCTCCTGTGCTTTCAGATCATGGGAGAGCATCTGAAAATACATCCTGCCATCGTCGCCCCGGAGGATGCCGATGAGGCCGCGGACGATGTCTGAAATGATGGCTGAGCCCATTCTGGCCTCAAAGCGGATGAGCGCCGCCTCGTAAGAGGAGGACCGCATA
The DNA here is from genome assembly GCF_015554745.1 of Anaeromassilibacillus sp. 1001302B_160321_C8. NCBI lineage: Bacteria > Bacillati > Bacillota > Clostridia > Eubacteriales > Acutalibacteraceae > Anaeromassilibacillus > Anaeromassilibacillus sp. 1001302B_160321_C8. The sequence continues at coordinate 88,795 of NZ_JADNJD010000004.1, forward strand.
TCCGCAGTCAGCACATCCAGCTCACGACCAAAGTCAGGCCCGGCGTGTTTCTTGTAGTTTTCCAGAATCCGCAGCACATCCCGGCTGGCAGCCAGCTCCTGATGGATGGTGGCGACGAACCGGGGCAGCTCGCCTTCGATCAGTTCCATTCTGGCCTTGACCAGCTCGTCAGCACGGCGGCTCTCCTTGAACCAGGTCAGAACGGCCAGCACCACGATGAGGGGGCTCAGGATGGGCAGGATCAGCAGGCACGGGATGATGCCGAGCAGGATGAGGCAGGGCTTCAGAATTGAATAAGCCGAGTAGACCTGGGGCGTCATATCCAACCCTGCCGCCGTGAGCTTGCTCTCCAGACGGCGGTATTTGTATTCGTCCATTCGGATCAGCGGAGCCAGCTTCAATGCCCAGCCGAGGATCAGCGCCTCCAGAGATTTGACCAGACTGCGTTCCCGCCGCCCAGCAGAGATGAGCGCCCGTTCCGCAGCCAGCCGGGGAATTTTCAGCAGGTCGGCAAGGACAAAATACAGTCCGGCGGCCAGTGCGGCGCCGAACAGAAATAAAAGTGCGCCCATTTCCTCACCTCCGATACTCGATGGGCTGCGTCAGCTTCACCACAAAGGCAAAGGACACGAATACAGCTGCGATGCAGACGGCGATGACCATCTGGCCGGGGATGGTGTCCACCAGAGTGTGATACCAGTCCGTGTTGATAAACCGCACCAGCGGGATATTGATCAGCACCAGGATCGCCATGGTGACGAATTCCTTGCGGGGGCCGAAGACCAGATTTTCCAGTTCTCCGTTGACTACCCGCATATCCGACAGCTTGCTGACGATGGGAGTCAGGGTGCTTTTCAGGCTGCGGTCTGTCTGGCAGGCGGATACCGCCTCGCACCACTCCTGCCATACCTCGTTGTCGATGGCATATTTCAGGTCATGAAGCGCGGCGTCCATGTCCGGGTCAATGTGCTTGATGCGGGTGAGAAACCGCTGGAACACCTCCTGCACCGGGTGGTGCAGGTACCGGACATTTTCCTCCACCGCCTGCTGGAAGTTTTCCGTGCGCAGATAGGCGGTGGTGATGACCGACAGCGCCGTTTCCAGCTCGGCGGCCACATCCTTTTTGAAGCCTCCGGCCGTCAGCTTGACATACCAGAACGGCATCAGCATAAAGCCGACGGCCAGTACGGGGACGAGGAAGGCGTTCCCGGCAAGAATGGCGATGCAGGCGCCCAGGGCAAACAGCACCAGAGATGCCATGCACACCATGGGGAATTTTCCCTCCCGCCCGGATGCGGCCAATACCGCCTGGGCTTCTGTGATCTCCCGGCGAAAGAAACCGGCCTTTTTGCGCTTGGTCGTCTCATTGATGTCCGCCCGGATGCTGCCGGGGGCGGCAGTCAGCCGGGAAAAGATGCTGTCGCTCATTTCTGCGGGGGAGATCCCCAGCACCATAAAAAGCCCGGCGATCATGCCCACGCAGGCGATCAGTTGGATCGTTGTCATGCAGTTTCCTCCTTCCTCTGGATAAACTGCTCCAGCTCACCGCGGGGCATGCCGTTTTCGATGAACCGGCGCTGCAGGCTCCCGGACATCTCCTCACACTTCTGGTGATGTCCCTCGATGATAAAACGGTCGCCCTCCAGACGGTTTTCCGTGATGTTGTACTCATAGAGCTTATGAAGCCTGCGGCTTCCGTCTGGCAGGATCTCGCACTCGGAGATGTTGGTGATGCGGCGCTGCTTGTTCTCCAGCTGGCGGCAATAGACCACGATGGGATAAGCCTCGGTGACATAGCCCATGAGCGTATCGTCGGGGGTGTCCACGGCCCGCTTGCACAGGGACACCATGCGCCGATAGGTACCCTCACTGGAGCTGGAGTGGATGGTGGTGAGAACGGCCACACCCACACGGGCGGCTTCCTGGGCAGCATTGGCCTCCGGGCCGCGCATCTCACCAACTGCGATGATGTCGGGGTTGAAACGAAGGGCAATGTCCAGCAGTGCGATCTGGTCGATGCGCTGCCGCTCATTCTCGCTGTCACGGGTCTGGGTATGGACGACGGAATTGACCACCCTGCCGTTCTGCTCCCGGATGAGCTGAAGCTCACGGGAGCCGTCCTCAATGGTGAAGATCCGCTTGCGGTCGGGAATGGTGGACATGAGCCAGCCCGCCACGGTGGTTTTGCCGGAGCTGGTGGCGCCAGCCACACAGATGGACACGCCATAGCGCAGGCAGGCGGACAGAAAGTCCAGCATTTCCTCCGTAGCGGTTCCGCTGCCCACAAAGTCCTCCTTGGTCAGATTCTTGGGATTGACGATTCGGATGGAGGCCGCAACACCTGCGTCCTCGTCCAGCACGGGGGTCTTAATGACCGAAACACGGATGTTTTTGGCCAGACGGGAGGTGATGATGGGACTGGCGTTGTCCAGCACCTTGCCGGAGTTCTGCAGCATACGGCGGATGACATTGGCCGCATGGTCCGGCGAGTCAAAGTGTTCCTCCAGCTTGACGGTGCGGCCGTCGGAATATTGGATCTCGATGTCCCGCCAGGAATTGATGTCGATCTCCTCGATGCCGTCTGCAAAGATGTACTTGGTGAGGAAACCGTATTCGGCCATTTCCGTGTACAGAGCGTCCACCAGCTCGCCCTGCGTCATGCCGTCCACAGCCATTCGGTTGTCCTGCAGATACCGGGCGATGCGGCGCTTCATCTGCTCCTTGGCCTCATCCCCGCTGTCGGTAATCAGGGTGGCATAGGCGCCGGAGAGGTAGGACTGCACCTGACTGAGTACCTCCCCGAAGGGCATCCCCTCGGCCTGGGGAGCGAAGAAGACTTCGCTTGCCTTGGGGGCGACCTTGGCTTCCGCAAAGATGGACCGTCCGGTATCCTCCTCAAAGGCGATATCATGCACCTCGGCCGGTTCTGGCCTGGCTTCCACCGGGGCGGCGACCGGGTGCGCAGCAAATATGGAATTGCTTCTCTTGTCGCCAAGCATCAGAACACCTCCTTGCAGATTTTCTCGATCTCCCGGCGAAACGCCTTGCTGTCCTTCATGGAGAGGTCATTCAGGAGCGTCCCCTCCAGATACTGCTCCTCCAGTTCCTGAGAGTACGGCAGCTTGAAAGCAGCGCTGCCCAGCACTTGACCGATACGGTCGGCAGCCTGCAGAGGCTTGATATTGGACGCAGCTTTATACTGCTTGTCCTCGTCCCAGTGCAGTTCCCGGAGGAGCGGGAGCTGGCTGGACAGGTACCCGATGGACTTCAGATCGCAGTTGGCCAGCCGGAGGACGCTGTCGGCCTCCATGAGCGCCACGGCGGAGAGGATGTCATTGGCGATATAGCTGGAGCAGTCGATGACCACATAGGGGGCGATCTCACGCAGACCGCGGATGAGTTCCTCGGCCTGCTGCTTGGTGCAGGCCGCGTAGGTATACTCGTTCTCGCCCTTTCGCAGCCCCAGTATGGTCAGATAGGACAGCTTTTTGTGGGTGGTCAGGTTGTGCTTGATGAGGTTGACGGAGATGCGCTGGGCCGCAAAGATGCTGCCCAGGGATTTATCGCACTCCAGCTCGGAGGGCGGGCAGATGCAGGGCATCATGGGGGCGGTCATGTCACAGAGCAGCAGCGCCACATTTTTCTTCTGGGAGGCCAGATGCTTTGCGATCTTCACCGCGGTAACCGTTTTACCGCAGCCGGGGCTTCCCCACACGGCGAGAACGCCACCGCCGGACTCCACAACAGGTTCCAGTTCCTCCGGCTCCGTGTTTCGACGAAACAGGCTTCCTTTGATGAAGTTCATTCTCCAGCCGCCTCGCTCTCTGCGGCAGGATCAGCGCCCTCGCTTTCCTCGGTTTCAGCGCTTTCCGCATTTTCAGCGCCCTCCGCCGCCTCAGCCTCCGGCTCGGCGTACAGTTCCTCGATCAGAGCGTCCTGCGCCGCGATAAATTCATCGGCATTCTCAGGTGCGCCGCGGTAGACCAGGGCCAGATGCAGCTCGCTTTCCTGTTCCAGTCCGGCCAGCACCTTGGCCTGCTCGGTGGTCACCAGAAGCGTTACGGTAGAGGGAAGCTCTTTTTCATCCTCAACAGCCTCGCCGGTGTTGGCGTCGTAACCGGAGGAAGCGGTGACGGAGATGACCTCTACATACTGCAGCTCAGGCGGGATCACGGTTTCGCCCATACCCTTGTAGTCGGCCACAAGGACGGAGACGATGTCTCCGCTCTCCAGCTTGCCGGAAAGGCCGGTGGCAAAGCTCTTGATAGTGACCGAGATGGCCTGTTTGTTCCCGTCCAGACTGTACAGATAGGCGTTCTCAGCGGCGGGCTCATAGGAGAGCTTGCTGTCCAGAATGTAGTCGCCCATCTTCAGGTCGGCGGTGGCATACTTGCCAATGACGTCATCCTTGTCTGTCATAATGCCGGAGGGCAGGTTATAAGCGCCCACCTCCACGGTCTGCACCATCTCGGCGGTGATCTCGTCGCCCTCCTTGATGTCGGCGGTGACGCGGACGATTTCAGTCTTCTCGCTGGCGCTGCGGCTGAACAGGGGCGTCACCCCAAAGCAGATGAGGAGCGCAAGAAGGATACACAGCACACCGACCACGGTGCGGTTGCGAAAGATTTTCATATGAGCCTCCTTATAAGAAATATGCGGGGATGAAAGCCACCGCGAAATACGGAACCAGCGGCTGCTTTGCCGATGCGCCCTCCCGCAGTGCCGGGATCACCCGCATGGCAAAGGAAACGAAAAGGAGCGCAGCGGCCATAAGACACAAGCCGGTGATTACCCGGTCAACTCCCAGAACAAATCCAACGGCGGCGGCTAACCGCCAATCGCCGCCCCCCATCAGGCCGAGACCTGCACAGAGGTAAAATGGGGCCATTGCCAGCAGCGCCCCCAAAAGGGAGGCGGGGCTGATGGTGATCAGCCCCGCCGCAGCAATGATGATACAGACGATGTCGCAGACCGTTCTGGTTTTCAGGTCATCCACGGCGGCATAGATGAGACCGCCGCAGAAGACCAGTGCCTGTACCCAGAGCATCAGCCCGCGTAGTTGAACATCTCCTGAATCCGCTGGGTGACGGTGGGCATGACGGTGTCGTCCAGCACAGCGTACAGACCGGCCAGCACCAGGGCGCCCAGAACGACGGCGATCAGCACCTTGACGGCGGTATCGATGTAGCCCTCGCCGGCGTTGCCGCTGACAGCCCGGCTGTGGAAGGCGGCGATGGAAGACTTGTAGCTGGCGGCGGTGGTCTTGGCGGTGTTGGCGATGTTCTTAAACAGCTTCTTCATGAAAAATACCTCCTGTAAGTAAATCAATTTTGATTGTTTGTGGATGGCTTGATGATGTAGGTTCGGTCACAGTCTTCCTGATGCGGGAGGGCTGCGGCTACGCCCTGACAAGGTAAAGGCCGGACGATGGGCAAACGTCCGGCCTACATGGTCATTTCAATACATTCTGCTTGCTCCTGACTCTGGCTGAACTGGATGGGACGAAAGCCCACCCGGTCGCAGTAATAAAACTCGCTGCCGGAAGCGTCGTAAAGCTCCACCACATCGGACAGTGCCATTCGGTATCCCCGGTATCCGGGAGGAGGGCTATCCCTGCAGATGGCATAGATCCGCTCCAGATCATTGGTTCCCAGATTCCCTTCGAATACCTGGGTATAGTTGCCGGCATCCGGTTCTCCGAACTTTTTGACCAGATCCTCATATCCGATGAAACGCATGGTGACATCCACATCTTTTCGGAGCTGCCAGATGCGGCAGCCCTTCTGCGGCTGACCCAGCTCCTCACCGGGTACCTCACCGGCAGTCAGGCGGTCGAATACGCCCTCCTCCCACTGGGGAGCCAGGTTCATTCTGGCCAGATAACGGGACAGCTCATCGGTCTGGAACATTTCGTCCACAACGGCGGTGCTGTCCTTTACATAGCCCACCATATTGCCATAGAAGATCAGGCGGTTTTGGTTGTCTACTGTGAAACGAATCAGGGTGCATCACCTCCTTCCGGACAACCGGTTTACATCTGCTGACTCATAGCCTGCTCGGGAGCGTCGCTTTTCTGCTCCTGCTGCTCCTGGAGCTTCTGCTCGTAAGCGTCGTTGACCGCCTCCACCAGCGCGGTCCGTGCCTCGGCGGTAATGGCGTGGAAGGTGTCGTTGTATTTGGTTTCGCCATTTTTCTTGTAGGACTCCTGGGGCATGGAGATGAAGCGCCCCTTGTCGGACTCAATGACCCGGATGCCGTGGACGGCAAAGGCGCCGCCGATGGTGGCGCTGGCATAGGCTTTGGTCTTGAAGTCCCCATCCACCATACGGTCGATTCGCGCCTCCACCTGGGGCGTGGGGGTTTCCTGCTGCTTTTTCTTCTGTGTTGCCATGTGACAAATCTCCTTTCTTTCTTTACATGGATGGATGACTCATTTCGAGACCGGCGGGCGATTCCTGCCGGAGTTGCTCCAGCCGCTCTCTGGCCCAGTCGGGCAGATGCTCCTCCCGGAGAATGCCGATAAAGTCGCTGCGGTTCCAGCGTGTCTGCTCTCCATCGCCAAGACAGGTGGCGTATACCGCTCTGCCTGCGGCGGTGGGGACGCAGCCAAAGCCGCCGGTGGCCAGCCAGAGCTGATTTTCCGGCGCCCAGCAGGACTCCTTCAGTGTGAACGGACTCATGACCAGCACCTTGCCCTCCAGATTTTGGCCGGTCATATCGTCGCACTGGGAGCCGGTGAACAGCTTCAGCTCTGCCTGTGCCTTGCGGAAGTCGTTGACGAAGCCGTCCAGCACGGCGGGGTGGCTCTCCACGGTAAACTCATAATTGCGGTCGCTGGGCGGGATGAAGGTGGAGGCGGCCCACGCTTTGTTTTGCGGGCTGAATCGTCCGTCGTACTGCTTTTGCTGAAGCGTGGCGGACAGCACCCACCCCACACGTTTGAATCCGAAATTATCGATGACACTTCTGGCGCAGTCACGGTCCAGGTGCATCCCATCAAAGCCCCGGCGGATGGATTCCTCGATGGCCTGCTTACAGGCGATGTTCTCCAAGTGGCTTGCCCGCCAGAGGGCCACCTCGTTTTGCCGTTTGGCCTCGGCGAAGGAACTGAGATAGAGGTAGGCGTGGTCTTTAGTCATTGGCTTTCCCACTTTCAAGGATCGCCTTGGTCAGCGCATCGCTCCATGTGGTCTTGTGGTCATCGGATACCACCAGAACAGCGCCGTCCACGCTGAACACACAGAGGTTATCGTACAGGATGCCGGCATCCGCAAAGGCTTCGGCGGGGATGGGGAGCATATCTTCATCGCAGCCGTGGCAGCCGTCGCACATATCCCCATCGTCCTCCTGGGCCTCCCAGTCGGCCAGCATATCCTCCATCAGGCTGTGGGCCAGTCGCAGCAGAGTTGTCGTGGCGGCAGCCTTCTCCGCAGGCTCCATCTCCTGCTTGAGCAGGACGATGGCGTTTTCCAGGGTGTGCAGCTCCAGCGTTTCCTCCCTGTCCAGCCCGCTTAAGGTCAGGGCGGCGGGCTGGATGACGGCCTTGCCGTCGCTTGTGTACTTGATAAATGTCATGTTCATTCCTCCTGTTTGAGTTCTTTTGTGGGTTCATGGATCAGGGTGTATTTTCCCTCCTCCTCATCCGCGGCAGACAGGTTGAAAAGGTTGAGCTGCCAATGCCTTGCGGAATTGTGGCGGCGGGGGTCGTAATTGGTGATGACGATCTCCTCATACTCGCTTCCGGCCTTCTGCGACATGCTGTTGGGGCGAGTGGTGTGGAAGATGTAAAACTCCTTGTACAGCTCCACGATGAAGGGGCAGTAGTTGTAGGACACCATCACATACCCCTGGCACTCCAGAAGGGCGTCGTGGAGGCGCTGATGATCTTCCTTGGGAAACACCGCCGCATAACAGTCCTCCGCATCGTAATAGGGCGGATCAAAATACAGAAATGCGTCTGGCCGGTCGTACTGACGGGCGACCTCCACACAGTCCTTGTTTTCGATGACGACATTTGCCAGCCTGCGGGAGCACTCCCAAATCAGGTAGAAGAAACGGCGGATGTCGCAGGATTTTCCGGCAAAGGACTTGGCACCGCCGCTGAAGCTGTATCGGATCAGCTTGAAAAAGTCGGCGGCCCGCCGCACATCGCCGCGAGGCGCCCGTTCCAGCATCATCCTTCGGATGGTCTCGGCATCCGGCGGCTCCAGATACCGCTCCGTCAGCTCCATCTCCTCGTCCAGATAGTCATCGGTGAATTCCTCTTTGGAGAAGAACTTATACAGCACATTGAAATCGTCGCGTGTATTCAGCGGCAGAAAACCCAACTCCAGCAGAAGCGCCATGGTCCTGTTTTTGACACAGCAGAACAGGTTGGTCAGGTCACTGTTGAAGTCGTTGTAGACCTCCATACATCCCGGCTGGATGGGGCGGCTCAGGGTCACTGTGCCGCTGCCGCCGAACACATCAATAAACCGGGAATACCGCGAGGGAGACAGCTTTCGGATCAGCCACAGCAGCTTGCTTTTACCGCCCACCCAGGGGATGAAGCTTTTCAAGCGGTATCACCGCCCTCCAGCGGAAGGGATATCTGTCCGCTGTCGATGGATTGCTCCAGCGCCTTGGTGAGACCGCGTTCCGCGTGGGCGATCTTCTTGATCCGGCTCCGGAGCTGCCGGATCGTTCTGCGCAGTTCTTCCTCAGTACCGGCGTAATAATAGCCGGAAGCCGAGCTGCAGATGGGGACGCCATCCCCACGCAGGCTGTTGATCAACCGGCGCAGGTCGGGGCCGCGGATCTGGAAAGCTGCCTCCAGCTCCCGGCTGGATACGACCCTTTCCGCTCCCTTGTGATAGGTCTTCAGGTACGCAGCGATGGGGTTTGTCGTGGTCATGCGGGCTCCTTTCCGGGGCTGTCACCCGAAAAGAGCGCAAAAAATCAGGGGCCGTTTGTCCCTTTCGGGTAACGGCCCCTGTGGTGTTCAGGCTATTTCATTTCTTATTTCATCACCTCCGTTGCGGCGGCTGGTCTGTGGGTGGCTTTTCACATGGACATGGTCGGCTCCATATCCGGCTGACTGTACTCATAGACCAGCTCTGTGCCGTTCCAGGATACGAAGCCATGCGCAGCGGCGGACAGACCCATGTTCTTCATCCTCTGGTTGGCATACCCCTCCGCATCAAAGCAGGAGGCAAGCAGCTCGTCCCTGGGGTATACGCCGTCCCGTTTCGCCAGCTCTTTTCCGAAATCGGCGAGTTCCATGTCACGGGGCATGAAGTGATAGCAGTGGAGGTTCTGTGCCAGATCCAGGGCGTAATCCAGACGGTGGCAATCCTCCAGCTCCATCACAGCCTGCCATTTATCCAGCCACTGGGGTCCTCCCTGCCCCTGTTCCGCCCAGACATAGCCGAAGTCGATGGCGTGACGGACGAGTTCCGCTGCGGAGCCGTACTGAGAGAGGATGTCCTTCAGCTGCGGGAGGCAGCAGCCCACATCCACAGCAATGCACTCGCTCAAAGACTCCACCTCCAGTGCGTCCAGCGCCAGGAGAAGCTCGTCCGGGTGTGCGGCATCCATATACTCGCCGGTGTCCGGGAATCCCACCCACACGCCGTCCGTATTGAAGCGGCTTGCCAGCCTGACTCGGATACCGTAGTCGCCTTTGTCGGGATTCAGCGTCGGGGCGCCATCCAGAAACGGATCGATCAGGGAGGTGACCCTGATGAAGTGCCCGTCGCAGAAGGTGTTCCCACCTTTCTGGCGGTAAGCTGCCCCCACTTTCTCCGGGTCAAGAAATGCACGTGCCTGGGAGGCAGGGCGCTGGATCTGTTCCATGATAAATTTGCCAAGTCGGGCATCGTCCCCGGCGCCGTAGAACAGGTCGTAGTGATCCAATTGACTGGCAATCAGCATCACATCGCAGGTCATCCTCGGCTGCTCGATCTGCATGGCCCCTCGGAACAGGAGACTTTCTTTGACCGTCATGTTCTCGAACCGCCGCTCCAGCCAGTCGTGCTGGGACTTGGTCATTTCAAAGCCGTCCAGGAGATCAAGGAGCCGCCTGGTTTGCCGATTTGCCATCACATCATCTCCATTCCGGCCTTCTCTGCCTGCATTTCTTCGCTGCGGATCGGCTCGCCATCCCTGCGCTGGACCAGCCCATAGGGGGTCAGCAGTGCGTTGTTTGACGCCATGACATCCTTGCCGTAGCTGTAGAGGACAATGTGCTTTTGCAAAATAGACCGGGAATGCTCATCCACAATGAAGCGAAGCTCCTCTACGGCCACCTCCTCGGGGGTCCGCTGATCCGGCTCGATCAGGTAGTCATCCAGATTTTCCGCAATTCGGACAGCGGCAGCGATATCGTGACAATCCGCCGCAAGGATAACCGCCTTGTATGTGGAGAGGTCTCCTTGCGCGACCATCTCCTTGAAGCATTTGGCCAACTCGTTCAGTTCGTGAACATCATTGCAGTCCATGCTTTCCAGAAGCGCGGGCATCGCGCTGTCCTCCACCTGGACAGACATTTCCGACCATGAGGCGCCTCCGTAAGCCTCCAGAACAGCGTCCAGCCGTTCCTGCGTAGCGGGCAGATCCAGGCACATCCTGTTGTCCGGCTGCTCATCGGAGTGGGAGGGACACTTGCCGACCGTCAGGCGGATGCCATATTCCGGCGCTTCGGGGATCAAGGCCAGGCTGTCATATACCTGCTTCAGCTCGTTGTGCTGCGTGACATAACCACCGTTTGCAAAGACGCCGCCCTCCTCAAATCGGGCGTTTCTGCCGAGCTTCTCAAAGTCCAGGTACTCGAAGATGGGGTCGGGGACTTTGTCAAGTGCGGGGATGAAATCATTCTCGGCGTAGAATCTGCCCAGCTGCTCATCCGTTGAGGCGTTGACCACGTGGCAGCAGTCTGTGCTGTAGGCCAGATCGATCATGGTGGCAACACTGATGGGGCCGTACTTTTTGGCCACCTCCATGTTGAACAGCCCTTCAAAGGCAGTCTTTTCTCTGCCGTTCATCTGTCCCAGACAGGTTGCCAAAGCGTTAAGCTGATAGAGATCGCATTCATGGGCCAAATGGTCTTGCAGGAAGACAAAGCCATGGTGTTCGAGGAATTCCCATCTCGGCTTTTCGCCCAGCGTCATCTGAAGCTTGTCCAGCGCATCCAGAAGGCCGTAGTAGGTAGCCGGAAGCTCCAGCTCGCACCACCGGTTCGTCTTCTCCCCGAACAGCTCCACACGAAACACTTTATCCAAGGGTCATCCCTCCCATCGTCGTTCCATGCTCCATATCATTCGCCTCGTCCGGGGGACAAGGCTCACTCATTTTGCCGGAACTCCTCTCCCCACCGAACCCGCTGTGCCGGGCTTCGGCGGGGGCCCCGGTTTGTACATAGTCTTCCTGGTACTTGGCGGGGTCAGCGCCGGGGGCATCCCAGCCGCACATACTGCCCACCTCCATGGCCTGCCGCTGAATGGGGCTGACTCCCAGTTTTTCGTTCAGCTCGTCCGCCAGCTCCACATTTTTCTCCTTGTCGCCGGTGTCCCAATCGGAGGGGTAGTAGCCGGTCTCGCCCCGGCGGATGCAGATGAGATCGCCGGTGGACCTGAGGGTGGAGAAGCACATCTCCGGCAGGCCGTCTGCCACTCTGGGCGCGAACTGCTCCGCCTCGGTTCGGATGTCCCAATTGTCCTCCATGCTCCACAGGTGGACATACAGCTCGTCGTCGCCGACGCAGATCTCCCGCTGTTCGAAACCCTCGCCCCAGCCATCCGAGGCCTGGCCGGAGACGTACTCCTTCAGGGTGGTCAGATCTTCCGGGGTGAGGGCGCCGACCACCCGGCACTCAGCCACGCCCCATAGCCGGCCGTTCCGCTCCTCGACGGTGAACACGGCGGATTTGACCTTCTGGTTGACGCTGTCATCCTTGCCATACCAGTGCATGATGCCGCTCTCGGCTTCTTCCGGCATCCGGTTGTTGATCAGGGCTCTGAGGATCTCGCCCTCATAGCACCGCAGCAGCCTTCCGTCCAGCGGGGTGCTGTCGTCCTCCATCTCCCCATACTCGTTGCGGGTGTAGAGATCGGCGGTCAGGGGCATATACAGCTTCAGGGTGGTGGGCTCGGGCGGCAGAACGGTGAAGCTGTCCTCACCGATGATCAGCGCCAGGGTTCTGCCGTTGTCCCACTTCATGTGGAACTGCCCAGCATCGTCGATGTAGTCCAGAGTCCCTGTGCTGCCCGGCTCCAGCGGGGCATACGGGTCTTTCATCTCTCTGAGCTTGATCCTCGAACCTGCGGGGAACTGTTCCCGCAGGAAGTCCAGCCATTCTTTTGGTGCTGACATTTACATTCCTCCCATATTCATATTTTGGCCGGGATTGTTTTCATAGTCCGCAAGAGAATGGGGATTTTCTTCGCCATAAAGGTCGAAGAGGATGTCATCCACCTGTTTGCGGACAGCCGGGTCATCCGTCAGAGTCTCATACCGGAAACCCGTCACATCCCGATACGGCAGTTCCTGCCGGATGGCAGCCAGATAGGTTTGGGGATCGTGATACTCCCGCTGTTCCCCATTGGCAAAGGTCGCACGCCCCACGGCCCTGTTCTGCTGGGCCATCTGCTGCTGACGCAGGTCATAGCAGTAGAGATACCCCTGGTAGTCGCCGGGAAACGGGGTGCAGCGCAGGCAGTAGCGGTAATGCTCCGTTTCTGCGATGTAGCCATAACTCCGGCCGTCCTCGGTGATGGCCCCGCCGTTCCGATAGCAGTAGGCTCTCATCGATGCCAGGTCCTTCAACGGGCCATCGGCACGAAGGGTGTCCACCACTTCCTGAAGGTCATCCTTAAATTCCCCGGTGTTGAATTGGTCTTCGTTATGGGGCCACCAGGAATGGTGAAATCCTTTTCCGGAAGAACCGAAATCCATCCGCACATGGCCCACTGTACCGGCCTGAAGGTCCCGTTCTTCTTCCACCTGAGAATAGAACAGGCCCGCCTCCTCACGGGAAGCGGGCCTGAGTTTATATTTGGGTGGAGTCTTCAACCCATACTGTTTGCAAAATTCCGTGAGTGTGATCTCATCGCCGAGAAAATCCAGCGCATCACCAATCTCACGGTAGTCCTGATTATCCGGAAAGGAAATCGGTTCCGGCACAACGATAGAACCAGCGTGATTAACCACAACCAGAATTTCCAGCGTACAGGGTGAGCCCGGATCATTGTCACTGCCTCGCAGATCATATACATGCCAACCGTCCGGCACAGTGTGGGTGTCTACTCGCGCATTGGTGAACAGGGCAGGCTTCCCAAACAGCTCGATATGCTCATACTCCTCAGTCATCGCATTGACGCTCATTATTTCACCTCTTTCCCCTTGGTATAGCTACACAACATACCACAGCTCAGCGGAAATGGCTATGGCCAAAAGGCATCTTGCCGGAAAAGTGGAGATACCCGGCGACAGCGGCTCCCAGTGCCGCCATAGATGCTATTGTGATCATTATTTTCTTCTTCATTCACATTCCTCCCAATCATTGGATCGTGTTGTTCAGGTCACCTGCATATCGAGGAGAGAATACGCCGCCAGCTTTACGCAGAGCAGTTCGGTTTCGTGGGGCATCAGGAAAGCCCTTCCATCTCCATCGCCTGCGTTTCCTCAGCAAAGGGGCTGCTGCACCGGCGAATCAGGCCAAATTCCGTGCGCCGGACTCCGTCCTCCACCATGGCGTCCTCGCCCAGCTTCTCGAAATCCATATACCCGTCGATGGTATCGATCAGTTCATCATCGGCACCGATGCGCCGAAGGACCGTTTGCCCGTATTCATAGGCGTCCTCCGGGATGCGCTCGTAGTCGTCCAGATTCATGGCATAGCGGAGCGCCTCCTGCATGGTCCCTGGCTGTTCCACAGAAAGAACCGACAGATATTTCAGCAGCTCACCATCGTCACACTGCATCCCCTCAATGGCCCAGGCCAATTCGTTTGCGTCTTCCACGCAGACCCCTGTAGTGGGAATATGCTCGTCCATATAGGGAACAGAAAACGACACTCTGGTGATTGCTGCCTCGGCAAAACAATCGATGCCCAGTGTTCTTTTTACTCGCTCCAATTCCTCTTTCGTTGCCGGAAGGCAGACGATCGCTTGCGCCTTAGCGGAGGAGAGGTCGAGCTGGACCTTCGACTTTTTCTCTCTGACAAGCGCATCATCCTGCTTGCGGAGCACATAGCCTGCATGGGTATAGGCGCCGCCATGGTCGGCATAGTATTCTGCGCCGATCTTCGCAAAGTCCAGGTAGGGCCAGGCGGCTTCAGGGAATCTGGGATCGCCCTGAATCTGGCCTGCAACAGCGACATAACGGCCAAGTGTCACATCTGAATTGACATTGGGAATGAGGATGTAGTCCGGCACCTGTTCCGCCACACGAATCATATCACTCAGGTCATTGATGCTGCTGCCATCCAATGCGCCGGCATAGATGTTCCGTTCACGGGAGTCCATTTTGGCAATGATGCTGGAAAGCTGATTCAGCTGTGCAAGCTGCGTTCTGGAATCGGGGTCAAGCCCGCTGAGGTACGACGGCAGATTAGCGATCACGCTTTTGATCTCGACGATCTCTGTTTTGCCCGTTCTGCTGGCCTCATCAAGCCGGCTGACCGCTTCTGTCATAGCGTCATGCGATGCGGGAAAATGGAGCGGGACAATGGCCGGACTGCCGCTTCGTTTCATGAAGAGTTGGATCATGCCATTCCCCCTATCTGAAAGTCCTGTTCCCGCTGATAGGCTTCTGCCGGGTCATCCGCCATCAGTTCCTCCAGACTCAGCGCACCCTGGTAGGCGATATAGCCGCGGTCAGTAAACACGCCGGACTCCTGATCCATGTGCTGCAGGCCATACCGCTCGTAGTCATAGAACTCGTCCAGATTGGGGTCATACTCAAAATGACCGGATTTCTGGATCATGTATTTTCCGTATTCCGCAGGGGTATGTGCGCCGGGGGCAAATGCAAAGAGATCCAGGTTTTCCGCCAGATGCCGGATCTGACCGGCGCACTCCGGCTTGGCCATGCTGACTGCGGCCCCCAGCTTCTCACGGGCGTCATATGAAAGCTTGTCCATGACCAGCGCCAGCTCATTGAGCTCGTGTATGTTTTCGCACCGGAAGTCCAGTACCACATCCACTTCCTCGGGAAATGAGCTTTCACTCATCCAAAGACACCTATTCTCAGGCGCAATGCCGCTGCGCTGCATGGCGCGTTCAATCTGGCCTTTGGAGGCAGGGAGGTATATCCAGGTGACATTTTGGGTGTTCTCCGGTTCCTGTCGGGAAGATATTCCGATAGCGGTCAGATCGGCCTCATAGTGATAGCAGGGCAGGTGCTTTCCATCGTAGAGCTGCGAGAGCTGCATACCGTTGTCATAGACCACACCGTAGCGGGTGATGGTTCCCTCGTTGCCCTCAATCAGCAAGATGGCGGTTTCCTCTCCGTCCAACTGCTCCAGTTCCTCCATGCTGGCACACCCGCCATGGATGTTCATGTAGTGATCACGGCCAACCTCTTTCAAATTTGTGAAGTCCGTGATCACCGTTGCCTGCTGGCAGCAAAAGGTCAGGTTGATGAGATCCTTCATGCTGGTGAGCTGCAGTTTTTCGGCCATGGCCTGAAATTGCGAAAACTCGCCCACATCAAAGCTGTCCAGCCGCTTAGCCAGATAGTCCAGCTCGTCCAGATTGACCCTGGCACCTTCCAGCCGATACAGCACAGGCCAGGCGCTGTCGAGTGCGTCCACATGGCAGTCGGCATCCGATACATGGCCGATTTCCAGTGACTCCAACAGCGCAACGCAGTGGTCGTATTGATTTCTGGGAATGGGCAGGGGGATCGTCGCAACACCATATTCCGGGTGGTCGGCGTTGCTCAGAACTGCTTTCATGATCAATTTGCATCACCTTTCTTTTTCTCAAAATTCAAAATCGCATCACCGTACTTGGCCAGAAGCAGAGCGCAGATAATCAGGTGGAACGCCTCATCTGTGACCAATTCGGGGGATGCGAGATCGGCAATGGTAATGTTTTGGCTGCCGGTGGAAATGGCTTTGGCCGCCTGATAAACGCTGTAAAGCTCCGGCTGGATGCCGGCCAGCCGGAGGGACTGGAAATCAAATCCGCAGGCATCAAACTTCCAGATCATCCTGCGCCAGATATCGTCGTAGGCTGTCAGGAGAAACAGTGCGGCCTGGTTGCGCTGCGACAATCGGCGGCAACGTGTTCGCCAGTGCATCCAACGGCTACGGTGTTCGTCAGAATGGAAGGCTTGCAGAGGATATGGGTAGATCTCCTGTGCCAACCGTTTCCAAAGCCTCATTCTCAGCTTGCCACGGAGGCAGTCCTCAATTACTTTCGCAAGGCTGAGCGACCCGGTCTCGATTCGTTCCCCCAGGCAAGTGCATTCACACAGCGGGCAGGGATTTTCCTTTGAGTAGTTTGTGCAGTACTGGCAATCGACATCTTCAGACTGATAGTGAAATGTAGGTCGGCGTAGGCCGTGACCTCTGGGCTTGAAATGGGGCGGGGTCATCATCATCTGCTCCATCTGGTATAAGGGGGTATCTCTCATGAAGTAGCGCGTCATGGGTGGTGTGCTCCTTTCGGTGAAATAAAAAAGCGCCGGAGTCTTATTTCTAAAACTCCGGCGCTCGGTGTATTACATGGTCAGTTCCTGGCTTTGAGAATCCAAGGAGTGCTGCTCCTGCTCTCGCATGCGCTCCAGGATGTTGGGCATTCCACGTAGGATCTGTTCCTGAACACTTTTAATGCATTGTTCCTGGTCGACAGTCAAATCAACTCCGGCATCCAGTGTGTCGGTGCAGCATCGATAGATTTCGGTGAGCTGTGCTTCGTTAAAAATCAGCTGTTTGGAGACGAGACCGGCACGGATGGCGAAGTCCTGCTTGGCTCCCGTATAGTTATCCTGAAAGTAATGGCCTTGGTTGAGACCTGTGCGGTCACAGCTCCAGTCCCATGTGACGAAATGGACGCCAAGCCGGGTGGGGTGGGCAGCCAGCACTGTGCCGTTGAAGTCGGCCAGCAGGCGGTAGTCGCCGGTCAGGCTTTGGGCCTGCAGGGGCGGAGCCTGTTCCAGCAGCGTCATGTACTCCCGCACTGTGCAGGCCAGATCAGTGACTCGCTCACAGGCTCGTTCCCGTTCCGCCGTTGCCACATCCTCCTGCCAGTAGCGAACCCCTCCGCCCTCTGTGATCCGGCAGAGGGGGAGACCATCCCATTCCACCGGGAGAAGATCATCCTGCTCCGGCTGCGTGGTGAAGCCTTCCCGGCCAAGCACCGTGCAAAGTTCTCGGTAAAATTGTTCTCTATCCATCTTGTTGTGATGCTCCATCAGAAAGACCTCCAGTCATTTCAATTTATACGCCCGCGCAAATAAAAAAAGCCGCCACCTGAATATAGGTGACGGCCACAGAACTTCAGAACGAAGTGGATTGTACTACATTTTGGTACAATCCACTTCGTTCACAAAAAATTAACAAAATATTTTTTGGAGAACACGAATTATTTCCGTATTTTCACCTCGAAAGCGGGCTGAAAAGCGCCGGGATTTAGTTCAAGTCCTCACCCCATAGGGGAAAGGCCGGATGATATCTTTTTCTTGTGCAGTAAAATTTGGACACGAAAAAAGCCCGGAAACCGCATGGTTCCGGGCTTTTTCGGTGCGATATCTTTTTTGGTCGCACAATGTGGTTGCGGAGGCAGGATTTGAACCTACGACCTTCGGGTTATGAGCCCGACGAGCTACCGGACTGCTCCACTCCGCGATATTTCCGCACCCTCTCTGTGAGTGCAGAAATTATTATACTACACTTCCATATAAAATGCAAGTCTTTTTTATAATTTTTTCGTTTTCCCCTTTTCATAGAGGAAAACCAGCCCCATCCCCAATGCAACACAGATAACTGCGGCAACCATTCCTGCCACAAAAGCCGAAAATTGGTTATTTTCTCGAAAAACGGTTTCCCTTGTTCCTTCTTCCGTTTGGCCCAAAGGGACGCCAGCCTCCGCAGCGCTCTCTGCCGCTTCCTCTGTTTCGCCCACCTTGAAAGGAATATAAGGCTCTTCTCCGCTTTGTGGGGACTCCCCATCATTCGATTTTGCAGCGACATTCGAGCCGGAATTGCCGCCCGCCATCCCTGTGCCGCCGGCCCCCGCCCTTTCCGAAGCCGAACCGCCTTCTTCCGCACGAACAACGGACACCGTGTATTGCTTTGTTGTTTTGCGATCCTCCGAACGTACGGTTACAACGATCTCCGTGGTGCTTCCCGCCTTATAGAGCGTCTTTCGATTGATGGAAACTGTTGCCCCTTCCGAGGCGTTCGCCTGAAAGGTCACGGACTGCACATCCGAATCCACGGGTAATGTATATTCCAAAATGTCCGGGGAAAATGGCGGCTCCAAAGTCCCTTCGGACGGCTGTAACGCGGTGAGAAAACACGGGGATGATGCGGCGGAAGCGGATTCTTCCAACGCCCGGTTCACAGTAACCGTATACACCTGCCGGTTCTTTTTGTCCAATGACACAGCGGTAATTTTGATTTCCGTCGAAGTCCCCGCGCGATTCAGCTTTTCCCGGCTGACACTGACCGAACCGTCCTCTCCCGCCCTTGCCTGAAAGGTCAAAGACTGTACGTCCGCGCCGACATCCAACGCATATTCGGTCACGTCTGGCGAAAAGGCTGGACGCAGCTCCCCGGCCGATGGGATCAGTTCGGCCAAATAAGCTTCCCATTCGGGTTCCTCCGGTTCTTCGGCCCGGTTGACGTCCACAAGGTATTGCGTCTTCTGTTTTTGATTCTCCGAAGTGGCGGTAATGGTAATCGAAGTCGTTGATCCGGCTTTTTGCAGCGTTTTCCGGCTGACACTGACCGTTCCATTCTCCCCTGCCTGCGCGTCAAATGTAACGCTCGACACCCGATATGGGACATCCAAGGTATAATGATAGATATCGGCTGAAAAGGATGGGGACAGCTTTCCCGAGGATGGCTCCAAACTCTCCAAAAATGCTCTGTCCGATTTTGGCGGGAGCACTTCAAGCGGCGCCTTCCCTTCACAACGGGAATCCAGCTGTTCCCCTTGCCAGTTACAAACTTGATCGACCACGACCTCCAATTCTGTTTCGCCAGCCGGAGCCCCCTCATTCACCTCAAAAACATAAGTTAAAATGGTTCCGGACAGAGCGGGTGCATGGCCTAAATCCACATTACACACATACGTGCTACGCACAGGATTGTTCGTCCCATCTGTCTGCAAGGTTTTATTTTTGATCTGGCTGGACGGTTCTACACGCAAAAAGGAAAGGCGGGTATCGTCGTACGCGATGGAAACGCAAAAGCCCGCAATGTCCTTTTGGGCCGTTGTGGTATCCACGGTCAATTCTATGCGTTCCCCACCATAGTAGGACTCCCTATCTACCGAGAATACAAACGGTGTTTCCGTCTCCAAGGAAGCTGCAGCCGCCACCGTTCCTAAATGAAAAAGGGCAATAACTGAAAGGAGGAGTCCCAATACCCGTTGCAGCATTGTGTACCTCCTCCATTTTCTGTTTCCTATCGTTTCCCGGTAATCAGGCCGTCACTGTTTCCATGGCCTCCGTCGTGCGCAATTCCCGCAAGCGGCGTTTCCTGAGGATCTGCAAGCGGAACCGGTTATACCGTTGGATCACGGCAAACGGCAAATTCCCCAACAAAATCAAAAACGCAAACAGAAGCCCAATCCCTAGGGAATTGACCACTAGCATCACGACTCCGCACAGGCAGTTGGTAAGGTGCATCCACTCCCCGCGGCAGGTCTCCATAATAAACTCATCCAGATATTCAATAGAGACATCTGTCAAATGTGCCTTGGAGAAGCCGCCTTTCCCGATATGCTGCGGCAATTTATCCTTCCAAAGTTGAATCTTCAAATTATCCCGATACCAGCGCCCGCCCTTCTCCCATTTTTTCGGCAAGTAGCGCGACTTAGTGGCATCAAAAAAAGCGGTGGGGATCTTAACGCAAGCTAAGAATACCGCCACGTGCCATGCTGCAATGATAATTACACTCCAGAGGAATATCTGGAGGCCCGACAAATCTCTTAGCACGAACATTCCTTCCTTCGAAAAATCATCACTGTCTTTTAAAAAGCGATGGATTCTATCATGTATTTATGTTACCATGGGCAATGAGGTCGAAAATATACGTAAAAATATCGTTACTATTATAATACAAAGAAAAGGAGCATGCAACATGAAAGCACTTTTTATCGGCGGGACAGGAACCATCAGCAGCGCCATCTCCTCCCTGGCCATCGAGAAGGGCGTAGAACTCACGCTTCTCACACGCAGCGGAAATGGCCCGGAAGGCGCTGAACGCCTGATTTGTGACGTAAACGATGAAGACCGCGCTTTTTCCGTTTTGAAGGGCCGTTCCTTCGACGTCGTCGTGGATTTTGTTGCATTCCGTCCAGAACAGGTGGAACGCGATATCCGCCTCTTTCAAGAGCGGACCGGCCAATACATCTTTATCAGCTCCGCCTCCACCTATCAAAAGCCGCTGGCACACCCGGTTATTACAGAGAGTACCCCGCTGTACAACCCTTATTGGCAGTATGCGCGCGACAAAATCGCCTGTGAAACTTTGCTGATGGCAGCCTATCGTTCCACCGCCTTCCCCGTCACCATTGTCCGCCCCAGCCATACTTATGGGGACTGCAGCGTTCCTGTCGCCATCCATGGCGCGCAAGGGAGCTGGCAGGTGCTTGCCCGGATGCTGGAGGGGAAGCCGGTCATTGTGCATGGCGACGGGCTTTCCCTGTGGACGTTTACCCACAATACGGATTTCGCCAGAGGGTTTTATGGCCTGATGGGGAACCCTCATGCGATTGGGGAAGCGGTCCATATCACCAGCGATGAGACGCTCACATGGAATGCAGCATTTGCAGCGATCGGGCGTGCGCTCGGCGTTGAGCCTATTTTGCAGCATATCTCGTCCGACCTGCTGTCTGCGCTCCGTCCGGAGCTTTTAGGGACGCTCTTGGGGGATAAAGCAAACTCGGTGATCTTTGACAATTCCAAAATCAAACGGCTTGTGCCGGGCTTTTTCGCCACGGTGCGTTTTGATGAAGGCGTAAGGCGCACGGTGGAATATGTGCGCTCCCATCCGGAATGCCAAAAGGCAGACCCAGAATTCGACGCTTGGTGCGACCGCGTCATTAAGGCATATTCCTCTTGTGTACGGAGCTTTTAAAAAGATCAGGGCGGCCTAACGTATGGTTAGGCCGCCCTTTCTATTTGCCCTATCATCCATGCCATTGTGTGCTGTTTATATATGGATCGACGGTGCAGAATGCCCTTTGGCCTTTCTGCGGCGTTCATTTCTCTTCTCCGCTGCACGCCCAACCGCCTTCTCCAGTTCCACAACAACCAGTGGGACAAAGGCCAGCGCTGTGACAATCAGCCATTGCTGGGGTACCAGGGCAACCGTCTTGAAAATCTGGGCCAATGGCGGAATGACGATGACGCTCAGCTGCAAAACAACACACACGACTGCCGCCAAAACCAACTTTTTGTTGCGGAAAATCCCCGCTCGAAAAACGGACTGTGACGACCGCATATTAAACGTGTGTACCACTTGGGAAAAGCTGAGCACGGCGAATGCCATCGTACGCCCAATGACCGGGGACGCAGGGTCGATATCGAAAAAGATCCGCCCGATGCTGTAAGCCAAGAGGGACATCGCGCCGATGAGACATCCCTCTACGAGGATATTGTACCCCATCCCTCCGGCAAAGATGCTCTGCGTGGGCTTTACTGGCTTGCGCTCCATAATATCCCGGTCGATCGGTTCCACGCCCAAAGCCAGAGCAGGCAATGAATCCGTCACCAAATTCACCCAAAGCAATTGGATGGCAAGCAACGGCGTCGGCAAATGCAGCAGGAAGCTGACAAACACGGTCAAGATCTCCCCGATATTGCAGGAAAGTAAAAAATGGACTGTCTTCTTGATGTTTTCAAAGATGCCGCGCCCTTCGCGCACAGCCGAAACAATGGTGGCGAAATTGTCATCCGCCAGGATCATATCCGCCGCAGCTTTCGCCACATCGGTTCCGGACTGCCCCATCGCGCATCCGATGTCCGCGGTCTTTAAAGCCGGCGCATCATTGACGCCATCGCCGGTCATGGCGACCACTTCGCCGCGGGCCTGGAATGCCTGCACAATGCGCACCTTGTGTTCTGGCGATACACGTGCAAAAACCGCATACTGGTAAATATCCCGCGTCAGTTCCTGCTGGGGAATCCGGTTGAGCTCCTCCCCGGTCATTACCGAAGTCCCCGGCGTTAAAATACCGAGCTCCTTTGCGATAGCCGCTGCTGTGGCAGCGTGGTCCCCTGTGATCATAATGGGACGGATCCCGGCTTTCCGGCAGAGCGCCACCGCCTCCTTCGCTTCGGGGCGCGGTGGGTCCATCATCCCGATCAACCCACAAAAGATCAGGTCCTTTTCCAAGCTGGCACGATCGGTTGGCAGCGACGGAAGATCTTTATACGCAACGCCCAACACACGCAGCGCCCGGCGCGCCATCGCTTCGTTCTGCGCCGCGGCTGACCGGCTGGTGCAATGGGCCATCAGGATATCCGGCGCCCCTTTGGAGACCACCCGGTATTTCCCATTCCCAATTTTATGTACAGTGGTCATCATCTTGCGCTCGGAGGAAAAGGGGATCTCCAAAACCCGCGGATACAGCGCATCCAGTTCCGTTTTTGAAACAGGAGTGGCATGCACCAGTGCGGCCTCAGTGGGGTCGCCGTGTACAGCGCCGCCGGAGACGGTACAGTTATTGCACAGCACGGCCAATTTCAAAAGGTTTTGGCCCTCGGCCGAATCCATACGCAGCTTCCCGGAGGCGGTTGCCAGTTCCACCACCGTCATCCGGTTTTGCGTCAAGGTCCCCGTCTTGTCAGAGCAGATGACGCTGGCGCTTCCCAGCGTCTCAACCGCCGGCATCCGGCGCACAATCCCGCGCTTTGCCGCCATCCGCCGGACACCGATGGCCAATACAATGGTCACAACCGCCGGAAGGCCCTCCGGAATTGCCGCAACTGCCAAACTGATGGAGATCAAAAACATCTCCAACGGCTTGATATGCTGGAACAGCCCCATCAGGAAGATCACCGCACAGATGATTAAAGCGCCAATCCCCAGCCATCTTCCCGTCTGTTCCAGCTTGCGCTGAAGCGGCGTCTGGGGCGCTTCCTGGTCCGAAATCATATGCGCAATGCGCCCAACCTCGGTTTGCATGGCTGTTGCCGTCACCAGGCCCTTCCCGTGGCCCGAGGTAATGGAACTATTGGCATACAGCAGATTCCGCCGGTCCCCCAGCGGCGTGTCAGGGGGATACGTCCGTCCCGCATGTTTTTCCACCGGAAGGCTCTCCCCGGTTAAAGCACTTTCCTCCGCCTTCAAATCATGCGCTTCTGTCAACCGCAGATCGGCCGGGACCAAATCCCCTGCCTTTAATAGAACAAGATCGCCGGGGACGATCTCCGCGGCAGCCAGGTTCCGTTCGATTCCATCCCGTATCACGCGGGCGTGTGGGCTGCTCATCTTTTTCAGCGCCTCAATTGCCTTTTCTGCACGGCTTTCCTGAACCAGGCCGGTAATCGCATTGATGACAACAATTGCTAATATAATAATGGCATCGATATAATCTTGATCTTTCTGCAAATACGAGGTCACAAACGATATTCCCGCTGCAATCAGCAGGACAATCACCATAAAATCCGAAAATTGCGCCAAGAACCGCCGCAAAAGGCTTTTTCTTTTCGGTGGTTCCAATTCGTTTTTCCCAAATTCCTTTAACCGGTTTCTGGCCTCCCGGGTAGGAAGCCCGTTTTGCGCGCTGGTTCCCAGCCGTTTTTCACATTCTACCCTTGTTAAGCATTGCCACTCCAACCGTTCTCCCTCCTATCGCCGCCGGGCGGCGCGTAACGTTTCATTGCCTTTCTTTTCATTCTATGCGGGGGGTATGCAAACTATTATCCTCCGATCCGGGCAATTCCCCCATAAATTCGCTGTTGCATCCCAAATAGGGTATGCTATAATGCCTATATAGGATTTTTAAAACGCAGCGGTTGGCACGTTTTCCTTTTTATGGTTGAAATTTCTAGAGTCCCTTATTTGCCTGCTGCCTTTTCTAATCCTTTCAAAAGAAAGCATTACACAGGGGCTATTGATCGTGTCCCTATTTCAGAACAAAAGAAATCCTTAAAAGGGGGCGAGGGGTTGGATTATGCCATCATGAATTTTGTGCAGCAAAACCTGCACACCGCTTTTACCGACGTCTTTTTTCCCATTGTTACAATGCTAGGAAACCATGGGCTGGTTTGGCTATGCCTAATTGCCGCCCTACTTCTGACCAAAAAATACCGCCGTTGTGGTGGGATGCTGCTGTTAACATTGGCAGCCACCTTTCTTCTAGGGGAATTCATTTTGAAGCCCATCATCGCGCGTCCCCGTCCCTTTGTGGACAACCCCAACGTCCTTTTGCTGATCCCTCCGCCAAGCGGCTATTCCTGCCCATCCAACCATTCTTCTTCCTCCTTTGCTGTGGCAACCATGCTGTGTTTTCACCACAAAAAGGCTGGAATTGCGGCTCTTGTATTGGCTTTTCTGATTGCTTTCAGCCGTATTTTTCTGTTCGTCCACTACCCGACCGATGTGATCTTCGGCGCAATACTTGGAATTTTATGTTCGGTATTGCTTTACAAAGGAAGCCAGGCTTGGCAGCATAAATATTCGAAAAAATACTTTTAGTAGACTTGTTTATACAGATTGTTTTTATATTTATGAAAAATATATACAATATGCGGTCTTTTTTTTGCAAAACCGTTTCCTTTTAAACGTAAATTCTACCTTTTCCTCTTCCATTCGACACAAGATATATCATCCTATATAGCAAATCTGCAAAGATATTGCGTAAACAATTGTTTTGTTGAATATTTCATTTTTCTCCTATTGCTTTATTTTCTCTTTTCCTCTATCATAATAACAGTAACTTTGGTGAATTTATATCACTGATAAATTTTTTAGAAAAAAGGAGGATGTGAAACATTGACGAAGCATATTGGAGACATCGATCTGCCCAATACCAGTTTGCATTATGATCTCTTGGGAAATGCAGAAGATGGATATTGCATCGAGATCACTTCATGTAAGTTTGAAAGAGCTTGCGGCTTTATCTCTTCAGATTTACGCTTCGCTGAAAAGTGCGTCAAACTGTTATACGAAGGGATGGCATTTCCCTGCAACTTAAAGGATTACTTGGAAGATTTCAAATTTGATAATCATTCCTATTGACTTTCCTGTGGGGTTTGATTATACTGTAGATGATCCCTTCCAAAAAAGCCCATTTTTTGACGGATGAGGGGTACACCTGCATAAAAGCGGGTACAAAGCGAACGATAATAAAATGATCAAAGCAAAATTTATTTATAGTAAGGAGTCTTGCAAAATGAAAAAATATGTTTGCACTGCATGTGGTTATGTATATGACCCCGCTGTTGGCGATCCGGACAGCGGCATCCAACCCGGCACTGCTTTTGAGGATATCCCGGAGGATTGGGTATGCCCCCTCTGTGGTGTAGGAAAGGATATGTTTGAACCCCAGGACTAACGGTAGCTGGAGGAAGCGAACCAAAGAGCGATGCATTTTGCCTGCCCATAAGTGTGGCGAAAGGGACAAAAGAAGCTTTGGACTGCGTTGGAAGGAGTGTTTTCTCCTTCCGGCGGGACGAAGCTTCCACTCCCTGTTCTAGCGACCGTGTGGGTGGGCTTCTCTATGTTTCATCTGGAAAGGAATGGTAACAATGAGCGCAATTAAGTTGAAAGAAAATCTTTATTCTGTTGGTGTTTTAAATCCGTCGCTGCGTGTGTTTGACATTGTAATGGAAGCGCGCTATGGCACAAGCTACAACGCGTATCTGATCACAGGCGAGAAGAACGTCCTGGTGGAGACCGTTGAAGCTAATTTCTTTGACGAATATCTGGACAACATCCAGAGTGTTGTAGACATCTCGAAAATTGACTATCTGATCATGAACCACACCGAGCCGGATCACTCTGGTTCTGTGGCAAAGCTTTTGGAAAAGAACCCGAATATCACGGTTGTCTGCACGACCGCTGCTCAGAAATACCTGCGCGCGATCGCAAACCACGACTTCCCCTGCATTGTAGCCAAACACGGAGATAAACTGGACATCGGTGGCCAAGAGCTGGAATTCATTGTTGCGCCGCTGCTGCATTGGCCGGATTCCATGTTCACTTGGATGCCGCAGCAGAAGGTTCTGTTCACCTGCGACTTCCTCGGCGCACATTTCTGCGAGCCCACCATGCTGGACAGCAATATCCACTATCCGGAGCAGTATCTCGGCGAAGTGAACTACTACTATGCCTGCATTTTTGGGCCGTTTAAGCCCTATGTGCTCGCCGGCCTGGACAAGATCAAGGATCTGCCGGTCGAAATGGTCTGCCCCAGCCACGGTCCCTGCCTGGTGGAGGGCATCTCCCGCATCCAGGGCCTCTACCGCGAGTGGAGCACGCCCGCTGCGCCGTCTGGAAAGAAGGTTGTTGGAATCCTCCACGCTTCGGCATACGGCTGCACCACCAAGCTGGCACAGGCTGCTTATGATGAACTCAAAAAGAACCCCGATCTGGATGTCCGCCTGATGAACGTTGTGTTCACGCCTTTGTCGGAGGCAGCCGCACTGGCCAATGAAGCGGACGCCTTGCTGGTCGGTTCCTGCACCATCAACCGCGATGCTCCGAAGGTGGTTTGGGACGTTCTGGCCTCTGTGGACGCCATCAATACCAAACAAAAGCCCGTCGGCGCATTTGGTTCCTATGGCTGGAGCGGCGAAGCGGTTCCGATGATCAAGTCCCGCATGGAACACCTCAAATTCAAGTTTATTGGCGATGGCTTGCGGGTTTGCTTTATGCCCACCGAAGAGGACTTCGACGCGATGCGCGCATATGCAAAAGAAGTCGTTTCCAATCTGAAGTAATCCGTACTTTATAAATCTGTATACATGGAGAAACGGGCAAATGCACGGCTGCATTCGCCCGTTTCTTAATTAAAATGAACAGAGCGGCGTCCATGTCCTTTTCGACATCGGCGCCGCTTTCTGTTTGATTCATAACCGGAATATTCCTTCCCCGCCTCCTTTACTGATCGCGATGCACAGCCGTTTACACATTTGCCTGCCCGCTCTCAAAAAGATTGTTGATCGCCGGGGCATCCACTTTTGTGGACACCATCAGTTCCCCGCTTCCATTACGCAAATATACCTGATTTTGCTGTAGCCAAATCTGAATATTCTGTGTCTCTCCATTTTCTTGGGGCTGGAGGCGCACTTCATAATCGGAATTTGCGGGTAGGAATGGGGGTTCTTTCGCCGGTTGAGCCGACCCGAGCATTTGATCGAGCATATTCAAAGGGGCTTCCGCGGTCAACGTCGTCAGAGGGGCTGCTGCTCCGCCGCGATACACCACTGCGGAGGGTTCCTGTTCTCCACATCCACACAGTACCGCAACACAAAACAGCGTTATAAAAGCCATCGCCATCCATTTTTTCATCTGTCGCCGTCCCCGCTGCTCATGCCCGGGGCGTTCCTCCCTTCCATTAATCATTTGTTTTCACGGGCTCCACCAAAACCGCCAAGTTCTGATCCCGTAAAAGTAGAATCCTAAGTAACTTAGAAGCCTCTATCTGTAATACACATGATACAGAGCTTTTCTTTCAAAAAACCAGAAAAAATTCTTACAAATTCCTGTCAGCTTTCTTCTGCGGTCCAACCTTGTTCCTCCAGGAGCTGTACCACCGCAAGATCTTTTTGGTTCTCCGTAAGGGTATACGGGCTGATAGACACCTGGATTTTTCCCGTATAATCCCCCACCAAATTCTTAAGCTTGCTGCCTTCCGCCGGTTGGAACAGCCCGTTCTCATCTCCGCATCGTAGATATAGGCAGGCTACCCGCCCGCTGAAATCCTCGCGGTTCGTAATATCAAGATCCAAGGTGTCCTGGCGCAAAGCTTCGAGGAGCGCCTGCTTCTGTGCGTCGTTCAAACGATATGTCTTTGCGGCCATGTCGGATTGCTCATCATAGTTTTCGATCTCAATTTGGCTGATATCACCCGGTTCCAGATAGAACAACAGGTTTCCACTCGTCTTATACTCCTCCGAATTCACAATGTCCGAACTGAGCTGTTGCAGACGCTGCGAATTCTCTTCGGCATTTGGCGTATTGAATGGGCTCCACTGGTACTCCCTTTGGAAAGTGCTCCCATCCTTCAAGTGGTATACGATTTGATACTGTATCCCGCCGCCCTGGCTCATGCGGAACGGGAACCCCGCCTGCTTTTGGAATTCGACCACAGACCGGTGGAACTCTAAAACTTTTTCCACATTTTCCACCTGACAGATCTCAGGCTTCACAGAAGCAAGATTTTCATATTGCTCTCCCTGTATGTCGAAATGGTCGGAACCGAATTCCTGATAGTACGTATTGTCTTCAAAGGAAACGCTTTCAATGTCCTCTATGGCAGGAATACGGTCGACATATCCAAACGCGCCGGTGGCCACCACGCCATAAAAGACAATGAACGCTCCCAAAAATACAGCATACCCTGCAAAGCTCCGTTTCATACGGGAGAACCCACGGGAATAGATCGCCTCCACCACGACATGCGCTGCAAGGGAACCCAACAGCAGTCCGATCAGGAAGTTGGCCGTGCTGGAATTGTACCAAAACAGGATAAAACCCAGCCCGAAACCACCTACCGCTGTAATCAGGAAACGGATCAAGCCCTTGGGTATCTGGAATGCAAAGGTATTCTCCGCAGACTCGCTTTTCCGCCTTCTATATAAATAGACGCTTGAGAGGAGCAAAAAGACGGCCAAAATGGCCCACCAAACAAAAAAAGTTGGAACATCCGATGCGTGGAGGAAAATACCGACGAAGGGGGCCAAGGCCACCAACAGCGTATTGTCCAGATTCACCGTCATGTTGAACCCCGGAAGCAGGCAGCTGACCAAATACACGGAGGAATAAACCAGGATAGGGTATGCGATATTGACGCCAATCACGGAAAGGACCATATCGAGCGTGGTGCCCGTACAGACGGCCATCAACACACAGAACAAAAAGGCAGCCGCCAGAACCAGCATCAGGCCGAGCATCTGCACGAACAGATCGCCGATCTGCCCTCCCTTATTTTCTATGTTAAAGCATAGGGCGATCAAAGACGCAATTCCCACATTGAGCGCCAAAGGGATATACAGCGCGGTCAACCCGGCAAGGATGCGCCCCAGAAGCATCGCCGACCGGCGAACTGGAAGCGAATGGAACAGGTCTACGCTCCGCTTCATGTGCATATAGCGGAACAGCTGGACAGCGAACAGAAGGGTAAACAGGGCGCATAATGTGGGAACGCTCAGGGTCATTGCAAATCCCGTCATGTCCCCAAACACGCTCGCATATTGTGCGGAAACCCCATATACCTCGAGTGTCATCGGATCCATGCGGATGTTTGCGTTGGCCAAGCCAAATAATAACAAGACCGGAAAAGCTAGAAACAGCAATGCTGCGAATAGAGCCATCATTCCCCGGTTGCGCTTTAACGACCAGAGATATGTCTCGCGCAACTCGCGCTTCCAACTAGTTGAGGATGTTTTCAATATCATAGCCTGCCACCTCCATTTCACTGATAAATACCTCTTCCAATGTAAGCGGCAACACTTCCGCAAACACGGGATGCAGGGCGTTGATCTGCTCCAGAATGTCTTCCTTCGTCCCGCGTGCGACAAAGCTCACCAGGGAACCGCGCACCTCGGTCTTTAGGATGTCAAGCCCCTGGAAGGCCTCTGGGCCTGGAAGTGGCTGGAAGACGGCCTGCACCTTATTGATTCCCAGTTTCAGTTCATCCAGCTCGCGCTCAAAGAGTACACCTCCCTTGTGGAACAGCCCCACATGGTCGCAGAAATCCTCCAACTCCCGCAGGTTGTGCGAGGCAATCACCACGGTCATCCCGCGGTCGGCCACTTCGCTGCCGACAATCCGCTTCAAAAGCTGGCGCATCACCGGGTCTAGGCCATCGAAGATTTCATCCATTAATAGCAACTCTGGCTGCGCCGCAATTGCACAGATCAGCGCCGCCTGGCGCTGCATGCCCTTCGACATATTGCCAATCCGCATCTTCCGGTCCAGCGGGAACATCGCACAGCAGGCTTCATAGCGCTCCCGGCTCCAGGTGGGGTACAAACGGCTATAAAATGCCGCCATGCTGTCCAGAGATGCCTGCGGGAAAAAATACGGATAGTCCGGGATGAAGAAAATCCGGGACTTCACCCCAGGGTTTTCAAACGGGGCCTCCCCGTCCAGCGTAACGCTGCCCCCATCCGGCTGATAGATTCCGGCCAACGTCCGCAGAAAAGTCGATTTTCCAGCGCCGTTGCTTCCTACCAGCCCAAAAATGGAGCCGGATTGGATCTGGAACGAAATCTGATCGAGCGCAGTGAGTATGCCAAAGCGCTTCGTCAATTGATTGGCTTCAATCATGTCCGTCACTCCCCTCTTGTTGATTCACAGCAGGACGTCCGCCCTCATAAACCTCTTTTACACAGTTTTGTGCTTCTTCCAGGGAAAGGCCGCAGTCCAAGGCCCGCCCCGCCGCATCCCGCAGCTTTTCAACGGCCTGTTCCCTTTGCTGGGAAAGCGCATTGGCGGCTTCTGCAATAAACGATCCCTTTCCCGGGACGGAATAGATGATCCCATCGCGTTCCAAAAGCTGGTAGGCCTTCTGCACCGTGTTGGGATTTACCCCCAGCTCCTGGGCCAGCGCACGTACAGAGGGGATTTGCTCATTTTTTGCAAGTGCGCCGAGCGCGGCCATCCGCGTTATGTTTTGATACAGCTGCTCATAAATCGGGAGCCGGCTCCGATAGTCCAGCGAAAACAGCACATCGTTCACCGTCCTTTCTGTATTATGTGTATTAATACAGTATAACTATAACATACAAACATTCCCCTGTCAATCACATGGGAACCAGGTTGGAAGGAGCTTGGCTTTGCGCAGCGCCTGCATGAGCAACAGCAGGCACACCAAATATACAAGCAGCAGGAAGCTATTGGCCGCCAAAGCAAAATACAGCGTTGCCAACATAGCCAAAGGATGAATCTGTGTGGAAGCTGCCAGGAGTTTCGGCTCCACAATTTGCCGCACCCCACTCACAACCAGCCAGCCCGCCACCAAAAAAATCCCCTTCAGCGGGCTTCCCTGTGCAAAAAACAGGAGTGCCAACGGCAAATAGACCGCTCCCGGCCCCAATACCGGCAATAAGTCCGCAAATCCTGCAACAATGCTGAGCACTAATGGATAAGGCGCCCCAGTGGCAAAGAAGATGCATAACGTCTCCAAAAACGTGAGACAATACAACAACAGGTAAGAGGTCAAATACTGGCCGCCAATGTGCGCCCCATGTCGGGATGCCTCGCGGAGAATTCCCTTTCCCCGCGCAGAGAGCAGGTTGGACAAACGCTTCCGAATTTTTTCCATGTCTTTTGAAAAAAAATAGGTGGACACCACCATTACCAAGAACATCGCAAGCACCGCTGGAAGCGAGGTCAAAAAGCCCAATGCTGCCGTCAAAGCACTGGTGAGCACAGAGGCAGCGGCCTGTGCAAGGTTGAGCAATTGCCGCTGATTCTCCTGGATAAAATCCTGATCAATATGGTTGAGGAACTCCCCCGCCTGTAGGAAAAGGCGGTTCAAAGGCTCTGTCAGACGGCCAAGGTCCGCATCCCGGATGGTGTGGAGCAAATTGTTGATTTCCCCCACCAGCCACATGCCCAATAGGAACAGCGCGCCGATCAGCAGCACATACAAAGCCGCTGTGGTCACCGCGGCGGCACATCCTTCGGAGAGGGGCAACTTCTGTTTCAGGAAGCGGACAACTGGTTGTAAGAACCAAGCTAAAGCGAATCCTGCCAAGAAGGGAAATGTATACCGCAATGTGGCTGTGAACAACCAGAAAATCCCTGTATATGCCAGAAAAAAGACGGCATATGCTCTTCCTTTTGCTAGAAAATTCCGATCTAACATGGAAGTCCCCCCATTTCCTCTTCAAATATATGGGGGAAGGATGTATTTCTATTACGCGCAAATAGGCGCAAAAAGAGCGCCCCGCGAGCGGAAAGTGCCGTAGTTGGGTACAGCCCTACTCATCCGGCCGTTTTCCTCCACGGGAGGAACGGCGCGCCATGAGCTTTCCTTTCGCGGGACGCTCGTTGTTTTCATTCTTATTTTTCTCTTCCCAGCAGCCAATCCACAGATACATTTAGGATGTTCGCTAGGGCTGAAAGCTCATAATCCGTTACATAACGGATCTGCCCTTCCAGCTTGGACAATCCGGACGCGTTCATATCGACTCCGTTCACCTGAAGCTGAGCCAACAGCTCTTTCTGCTTCATCCCCTGGCTTTTCCGGGCCATTTCGACACGCGCCCCAACAAGATTGCGGGTCCCCAATGCTTGCTTGCGTAATCTCACCTTACATTCACTCCCTACATGCATGAATTTTTTACCAATATCACCAACAAAACGATGTGAATTTTGGATAAAGCGATTCATTGAACAACTAAACCCACACAAATCCACTCGATATTTCTATTATAGTATCTATTTGTAGAAAACGCAACAAAAATATTACATATTTTTAGCTTCTTCGGCATATTTTTTGCTTCCAATTTCTGGCCAACAAGAGAAGAAAAACATATTTGTGCTTTTGCTCGAACCTTGCTATAATAATCCTATCCGTTAAACGCCGGAATCACATCCGTGCGTGCTGTTTTACCAACCGGGACAAAACGCCCTTGCGAAAGGCAAACCAGCTCGGGACTTTATTTGTGGAGATGTTACCATGACAAATCAGAAAAAGCCCTCGCGAAATCTCACAATGCTGACCGATTTCTATGAAATCACCATGTCCAATGGCTATTTTTCCAATGGCTACCGGGACACCGTTGTATATTTTGACATGTTTTTCCGACATATCCCAGACGATGGCGGCTTTGCTATCATGGCCGGCGTACAACAGTTGATTGACTATATTAAAGACCTGGAGTTTACGGACGACGACATCGCCTATCTGGAATCCACGCACATGTTCCAGAAGGAATTCTTGGAGTACCTGCGGAATTTCCAGTTCGCCTGCGACGTTTGGGCGATCCCGGAAGGCACCCCTATTTTCCCCGGCGAGCCGATTGTCACCGTGCGCGGCCCGGTGATCCAGGCACAGCTGATCGAAACCATGCTGTTGCTCACCATCAACCATCAGAGTATGATCGCCACGAAAGCAAACCGGATTGTCCGCGCCGCACAAGGCCGCGCCGTCATGGAATTCGGGTCCCGCCGCGCACAGGGAGCCGACGGCGCCATCTACGGTGCGCGGGCCGCTTACATTGGGGGTTGCTGCGGCACCGCCTGCACCATTTGCGCCCCGGATTTCGGCGTCCCTGCCCTGGGCACCATGGCCCACAGCTGGGTCCAGCTGTTTGACAGCGAATTGGACGCCTTCCGCGCATATGCCCGCGAATACCCCTCCAATTGTACCCTGTTGGTGGATACCTTCAATGTCCTGAAATCCGGCGTGCCAAACGCCATCAAGGTGTTTCAGGAAGAGCTGCTCCCGCGTGGTTACCGTCCCGCCGGCATCCGGATCGACAGCGGCGACATCACGTATCTGTCCCGTAAAGCCCGTAAAATGCTGGACGAGGCGGGGTTCCCCGATTGCAAAATCTGCGCCTCCAATTCCCTTGATGAATACATTATACGCGACATGCTGATGCAAGGTGCGAAAGTTGACAGTTTCGGCGTCGGCGAGCGCCTGATCACCTCCGGTTCCGAACCGGTTTTCGGCGGCGTTTATAAGCTGGCCGGCGTCGAGGACGCCAATGGCAACATTATCCCCAAGATCAAGATCAGCGAAAACGTTGCAAAGATCACCACGCCGTGCTTCAAGGGGCTGTGGCGTTTGTTTGACCGCGACACTGGCAAGGCGATTGCCGACGTCGTAACGCTACACGACGAAGTCATCGACGATTCCCAGCCGTACGAAATTTTTGACCCGGAGCACATCTGGAAGCGCAAAATGGTCACCAATTTCCGCGCCGTGAAGCTGCGCAAAAAGATCTTCGAACACGGCCAGTGCATCGCCGAGGAGCGCACGCTGGAAGAGATCAAACGTTACTGTGCCGAACAGGTGGACACCCTCTGGGAGGAAGTCACCCGCTTTGAAAACCCGCATCAATATTATGTTGACCTATCTCCGGCGCTCTGGGACATTAAAAACCGCATGATTGAAGAGAACACTGCGTTAAGCCAGCGCTGACGGATTTCTGGTTGACATC
Source organism: Anaeromassilibacillus sp. 1001302B_160321_C8 (assembly GCF_015554745.1). NCBI lineage: Bacteria > Bacillati > Bacillota > Clostridia > Eubacteriales > Acutalibacteraceae > Anaeromassilibacillus > Anaeromassilibacillus sp. 1001302B_160321_C8. Next base: position 123,301 of record NZ_JADNJD010000004.1, read on the forward strand.
TGAGGGAAAATCAGCTAGAATAATGCCTGCGAGCAGGCTGAACAGCTGCGGGTGATACCCGAAAGGGTCCACCCGAGGAAAGTCCGAGCTCCAAAGGGCAAGAATAACGGCTAACGGCCGCCGGGGGCGACCCTAGGGAAAGTGCAACAGAGATATACCGCCGCTTTTGCGGCAAGGGTGGAAAGGCGAGGTAAGAGCTCACCAGCGCGCAGGAGACTGCGCGGCTCTGCAAACCCTATTCGGAGCAACACCGTGGAGGGACATATGCGCCGGCCCGGCGCGTCCTGTGGAGGTGGCATCGAGCTGGCGCGGCAACGCCCAGCCAAGATAGATGGCTGTTCACGACAGAACTCGGCTTACAGGCCTGGTCGCACTTTAAAATTTGTGGAGGCAAAAAATGTCTCCTAGCATAAAAAATCCCCGCTGTCTTTTTGACAGCGGGGATTTTTGTTTGCAACTTATGAAAACCATTTTACAGATTCGTATGCGAACGCAGTTCGATTTTTAATTTTTCTGGCTTACCGGACGCTGAACAACAGATCTCCATAGGTGGGATACGGCCAATATTTCTCTCCAACGTTGCATTCGATCTCATCCGCAATGGCACGCGTCTTTTCCATCTGCATCAGCACCGGGTTACGGTAATATTTTGCGCACTGTTCGACATCCTGCATATCCTCTGCCCCGGCAACCGCTGCTTCCAGCGCCTCCATCTCTTTATAGAGGTCTGCGGTCAATTGGGAGAGCTTCTTGAGCAGGGTTTCCTCCAGCTCGCAGGAAATGTCCGCACAAAGCTGCTTCTTATTGATCGCTTCTTTGCTGATATCTTTCATATACGCGCAGGCGGCCGGGAGAATATCCTTTTTAATCATATCCACCATGGTGAGCGCCTCGATATGGATCTGTTTGCAGTAGTTCTCCAATTGGATCTCACAGCGCGAAACAATCTCCGTCCCAGAAAGCACCCCGTATTTTTCAAACAGTTCAATATTCTCGGGATGCTTATAATAGGGCAATGCATCCGCTGCCGATTCCAAATTCAAAAGGCCGCGCCGTTTGGCCTCTTCCACCCACTCTGGCGCATAGTTGTTCCCATTAAACACGATGCGCTTGTGATCACGGTAGGAATGGCGGATAATGTGATTTAGTTCCTTGTTAAAATCCTCCGCCTTTTCCAACCGGTCGGCATAACGGCACAAGGTGTCCGCCACAATCGTATTTAAAATCATATTGGGGCACGCAATCGAAACCGTGGAGCCTAACATACGGAATTCAAATTTATTGCCCGTAAACGCAAACGGGGATGTCCGGTTGCGGTCCGTCGCATCCTTCGGAAACTTCGGCAGTACGTCGACGCCAATGTTCATTTCCGCCGCATCTTTTTGGTCGTATTCGCTCTTGTTTTCAATGGACTCCAAAATTCCAGTCAGTTCATCCCCTAGGAATACAGAGATAATCGCCGGAGGCGCTTCGCTGGAACCGAGGCGGTGGTCATTGCCCGCGCTCGCAACGGACAAACGCAGCAGGTCCTGGTGTTTGTCAACCGCTTCCAAGATCGCCGTCAGGAACAACAAGAACTGGGCGTTTTCTTCCGGGGATTCTCCCGGCTCCAATAAGTTGATGCCCGTATCCGTGCAGATGCTCCAGTTGTTGTGTTTGCCGCTTCCATTGACGCCTGCAAACGGCTTTTCGTGCAGCAGGCAGTACAGCCCGTGCTTGGAGGCGACCTTCTTCATAATTTCCATGGTCAGCTGGTTGCCGTCCGTGGCGACGTTTCCCGTGGTAAAGATCGGCGCCAATTCGTGCTGGGCCGGCGCCGCCTCATTATGTTTAGTCTTCGCCAAAATGCCCAGCTTCCACAATTCTTCATCCAGATCCTTCATATAGGCGGACACGCGGGGCTTGATCACACCGAAGTAGTGATCCTCCAGTTCCTGGCCCTTCGGCGGCTTTGCGCCAAACAGGGTACGGCCGGTATAGACCAGATCCTTGCGCTTTTTATACATCGCCTCATCGATCAGGAAATACTCCTGTTCCGGCCCGACCGTGGTATTGACGCGATTGGCCGGTGTCCCAAACAGATGTAGAATGCGCATCACCTGCTTATTCAGTGCATCCATGGAGCGCAAAAGTGGTGTCTTTTTATCCAGCGCCTCGCCCCCATACGAGCAGAAAGCGGTCGGGATGCAGAGCGTGCCGTCCTTGATAAATGCATCAGAGGTTGGGTCCCACGCCGTATAGCCGCGTGCCTCAAAGGTTGCACGCAGGCCGCCGGAGGGAAAACTGGAAGCATCCGGCTCTCCCTTGATGAGCTCTTTGCCCGAAAATTCCATGATGACTTTGCCGTTTTCCACCGGATAGATGAAACTGTCGTGCTTTTCCGCAGTGATTCCGGTCATCGGCTGGAACCAGTGCGTAAAATGGGTCACGCCCTTTTCAACAGCCCATTCTTTCATCGCGTTGGCGACAATGTTTGCTACCTGCGGGTCAAGGGGTTCCCCCTGTTCCCGGGTCCGTTTCAGGGCCTTATACGTATCCTTCGGCAGCCTCTCCTTCATAACGCTCTCATTGAACACCATGCTGCCAAAAATTTCCGGGATCTTCCGAATGCTCATCAAAAGTCACTCCCTATTTTATTTCAAGCGATTCTACCAGCGCCTGCAAATGGACATGCAAGGAATCACAGGCGCGCCCTCTGTATAACAACAAAAAGCGCCGCAGGGCGATCCCCACAGCGCCTTCGCTATAGCTTTTTCATTATAGCCTAACCTTCGCCAAATGTCAACTGCTACTGGCAAAATTTGCGGGAGCTTTTGGCTTCCGTTCCAACAGTACTTTTTGATTTGTGCCAGTATTCCCCCAGCGAAAACTGCCCTGAAGAAACGCAATCTTCAGGGCAGTTGATAAACATTGGATTTCTTCGATTTATGTAGCGCTGCGGAGCCCTGCCGCCACTAGATTGGCATTGTGCTGCTCCAGTGTTTCTGCAAAATAGGAATTTCCCGCCGCAGAATGGCAGAAGTAATAATAATTGGTGCTAGCTGGGTTCAAAGCTGCCTGGATGGATTCAACGCTTGGGCTGCAAATTGGTCCAGCCGGCAATCCCGTGATGTTATAGGTGTTATAGGTGCTTTGGAAACCAGGCAACTGACTGGGTACATTGCCCTGCGCCCGGTATGGATAATACATGGTGGAATCCGCCTGCAAGCGATAGACATTGACCGTATTGCCGGATTTCAAACGGTTGACAAACACAGAGACAACGTTGGCGCGGTCCGTTGCGGTGCTTTCGCGCTGCACAATAGAAGCCAGGGTCATCACCTGCTCCTTTGTGAGGCCGGCCGCATTCTGCCAATTGATATTGGCCGTCTTTGTTTGATAATTGTTCAACATCGTCTTCAGGACACTCTGGACATTCTGTCCCTTCCAGAAGTTGTATGTATCCGGATAGAGATATCCTTCCAACTTATAATACCGGCTGTCCGCGTTCGGGATGGATGCAATAAACGAATAGCTGTCAAACGCATTGCTGTTTGCCGCATCAAAGACGTCCTTCATGCTACACACGCCCGCGCGTTCCAACGCCTGTGCGGTTTCCCGCAGGGTAGAACCCTCTGGGATCCGCACGTCGATGGTGCCGGTCTCATCCCCTACTTTCACGGACATCATATTTTCCACATTGGCATAGCGCAGATAGATGGTCGCCAAACCATCCTTCAAACCGCTGATTTCATACAGATACCGGCCGCCGGCTTTCTTCACATACTTTCCAACCGCGACGTCCGGATTGGAGGATACCGCGTCCGGAGGCGTGCCACGGTCCGGCGTGACCGTCACCGCCAGATAATACTTCTGTGCGGTTGTATTCAGTTCGCAGCTGGCTGTATCCAAACGGATCACAGGGGTGGACGCGGAAACGGACACCGCCGCCTGTGCCGTCACTGGCACGTTTGCTACGACAGCCCCGCCCAAGCAACATGCACATAAGGCCAGCGCCACGCAGCGCTTGGCAAACCTTTTTAGAACATTCATTCAAACACTCCCTTTACCATCGTCCAATTGTTTCCTCTTTTCAGTATAATCACCCGTACAAGTTCCTGCAAGCCTTCGCCTGGAAACAAATTGTGAATTTTACGTTTTTTTGCCCTCAATACCCAATGCCCGTCCTACCACATTTGTTAGGCAGCCGAACAGAATATTTGCATAATAGGTCACTAAGCGCCACAGAAGGATGGCTGGAATGATCGTTGCACCGAAAAAGGGCCCGAAAAACAGGTAAAAGCTTCCTTCCGCTCCGCCAGAGGAACCCGGCAATGGGACAAAAGCAGACACCATGGTTACAAAGGTCTGCGCTGCTAACATTGTGAATACCGTTGCATCTGGGTTCAGAGGCAAATTAAAGCATCGATAGATAAAATAAGGGATCAAACCCGCCAATGTGATTTGGACGATTGTAAAAAAGATCGTTTTCACATAGACTTTGACAGATGTCCCCATGATTTTTGCACTATCATGGAACATCTTCATCTGCCCGTGGATCTTCTTATATACGGCGACGGGATGGCGGCACAAACGGAACCGGTACAGATTCCGCAATAAAAACCGCAGGAAGCGGTCGGTCGATTTTTCGCTCAACATAAACAGCGTGACGCCAAGAATAAAGACGCCGTTTGTCACCAGGCCGATCACCGTGACAAAAGAAAAATTGCTGATTTTCCTTTGAAAATATCCCAGACGGAAAATCACCATCACCATGGCATAGACCACCATAAGCGCTTGATATACCAACGTTTTCATTGCGACAATGGAGCCGGCTTTTCCTGTATCCATCCCCATCTTACTCATGGAGTACATCTGCATCGGCTGCCCGCCTGTAGCAAAAGGCGTCAAGGCACTATAGAGCAGGCCGGTCATCGCAATGTGGAACGACTGTGAAAATTTCCACTTAGGGTATAAATGTTTACAAAAGACCCCCAACACATAGGTTTCCAACAGCCAGCCGCCAACCATCGCTCCCAGCGTAATCAGGAGCCATTCCCAGCGCATGCTGGAAACAAGATGTCCCAGTGCGGTAATACCGTCCGTTGTAAATAGGAAATAGAGCAGAACCCCCATCGAAATCACGATGGTGATGATCGCCACCAGATTTTTTTTCAAGACTCTTACAATTTTGTCCCCCATGGGATCGTCCTCCATTTTGAAACGCCTACAACCGGGCGCCGTTTATGCCCCCTAGGGCAAGTCCTTCTTATTCTATAACAGTTTTCAAAAATATACAAGTGAAAAGTGTCCAGTGGAAGAGCACCCGCTCCCGTCTCCCTGCATAGTATGCACATGGATAAGCTCCACACTCCCACGCCTTCTTACGCGGGATGCGATATCTTGATGCGAAAGGAGAGTTACTATGGCGAATGATATGAATGAACAGATGTGTGATCTCGCACAGCCAACGCCACTGCCTGCGGTAACCGTGCCAGCCATGGCTTACGTCCCATATCAACAGTTCAGCAACATCTATACCCCCGAACAGGGTTTTGACAACGGCACCATTTTCCCAGAACTGAATAAGCCGTTCTATGGAAGGAGGGGAGAACCCAGATGAACGAACAAGAAATGTTGATGCGCAAAATTTCTTCGCTGCGATTCTCCATGTGGGAACTGCACCTGTTCCTGGACTCCCATCCAAACAACTGCGACGCCGCCCGGAAATTGGAGGAGGCCCGCAAAAAAGCGGATGAACTCACAAAACAATACGAAGCTACCTATGGCCCTCTGCACGAAACCAGCTCCAATACCAGCCGCTGGGCTTGGATCACCGGACCCTGGCCATGGGAAACAGGAATGGAGGATGATGAATAATGTGGGTCTATGAGAAGCGACTGCAATATCCCGTTAAAATCAAAAATCCCAATCCTGCACTTGCAAAAATCATCATCACACAATACGGTGGACCAAATCGCTTTTTGCGATGCATGATTGCCGCTTTTGGGGAAAACTATCCCCGGAGGTGAATGAAATGCAAAACAAATACCCGGATCTATATAGCTTACTGGAAAGCGACGGGGAAGCCCGCCAGTATTTCGACACCCTGCCGGAGTATGTGCAGGAGTGCCTGCGAGACCGCGCAGGAGGCGTAAATTCGTTTGAAAGCCTCTGCGATGCAGTGGACAAGTATACGCGCGGCGACGACTGAGCTCGAAAAGGCGATTTCGCATGAGACGGTCTTTTGCAACATATGATTGCAAAAATAGCTATAACGAGAGGATGACCGCTCTATGAGTCAACAGTATCCCTTTTCAACAGAGCCTTTGCCATACGACTACCGCGCGTTGGAGCCGGAAATCGACGCGGAAACCCTGCATTTCCACCATGATAAGCACCTGCAAGCTTATGTCGATAACCTGAACAAGGCGCTGGCCGACTACCCGGCCTACCACAGCTGGAGCCTCGAAAAGCTACTAAAGCAGGGCGACGCCCTGCCGGAAGCAATCCGGGTTGCGGTGCGAAACAACGCAGGCGGCGTGTACAATCATCAACTGTATTTCCGCAGTATGGGGCCGGAAAAAAACACCCACCCTTCCGGGAAATTGGCAGAAGCGATCGACTGCTATTTTGGCTCCTATGACGCCTGGAAAGAAAAGATGAAAAACGCCGCTGTCACCCAGTTTGGGTCCGGTTGGGCATGGCTTGCAATGGATGGGCAAGGGCGGCTGCACGTCCTGAAAACCGCCAACCAGGATACGCCGCTGACCCTGCACATGTGCCCCCTTCTGCCCGTCGACGTCTGGGAGCACGCCTATTATTTGCAATATCAGAACCGCCGTCCGGAATACGTGGACCGTTGGTTTTCCCTGATCAATTGGAAACAGGTGGAAGAGCAGTTCGCGCAATGCAGCCGATGTTGAGCGCGCAAACGCGGAAAGGAGGCGCTGGTTCGTTGGAGGAATATACCGATTTGTATCAGCTTCTTTCCAAGGACTACGAAGCCAATCAGTATTACTCGCTTCTGCCCTACGATGTGAAGCAGGCTTTGGGGTACAAGGCGGATCATATCTTGAGTTTTGACGACCTGCATGAATTCGCCATGCACTGCCAAGAAGAGGAATGACAAAGGAGGCGAAATATGGCAAACAGCTTAGACGATCTCTTCGAGGAGGCGCCGGACGTTTTACAATATTTTCTGTCGTTGCCGCCCGATATGCAGGATGCCATCAGCCTGCGTTCCGAAGAGATCCGCTCGGTGGACGACTTGCAACAGTATGTAGAACTCCTACAGAACGGATAAACAAAAAGGGGGAGCTGCCGCATTCAATCCTGCGGCGCTTCCCCTTCTTTGATGGATAGGCCGGATAGAACCCTTTCCAGCGCCCGGAACAGGATCTCGTTCTCAGCCGGCTGACGCTCCATCTCCATCCAGGCTTTCCGCCCGGTCTCTACAAACTGTTCCCTCCCCTTCGGCGCTTTCTTCCTGCGGAACCGGTAAGAGTTGCGCCGCTCTTCTCCAAAATAAACATCCACGGTAAATTCATCGCGAACATTCATGAGCAATCCCCCTGTTTTTTATATTCACGCGGTGGTTCGTCCTATTCCGCATAATGAGCCTGTCCGCTCTCTACACATGTGGTAGGAGGAATCGCCATGAGAACCGCAGCAGCTTACATCCGCGTATCCACGGACGGCCAACTGGAATACAGCCCGGACAGCCAACTCAAAGTTATCCGGGATTATGCCCAAAAGCACGATTTTCTCTTGCCAGAAGCATATATTTTCCGGGAAGAGGAGGGAATCAGCGGAAAGGAAGCCAAAAAGCGCCCCGCCTTTATGCGGATGATCGGAATTGCCAAGCAGAAACCTAAGCCCTTCGATTGCATCATCCTCTGGAAATTCAGCCGTTTTGCGCGCAGCCGCCGGGATAGCATTGTCTACAAAACCATGCTGCGCAAGCAGCTGGGCATCGACGTCGTTTCCGTGACCGAACAGCTGGGCGACGACAAGCTCTCCCTGCTGCTGGAAGCGGTGATCGAAGCGATGGACGAATATTACAGCATCAATCTGGCGGAAGAGGTCAAGCGCGGCATGCTGGAAAAGGTGAGCCGCGGGGAACCGGTCACCCCACCCCCTTTCGGCTATCGGATGCAGGAAAAACAATACATACTCGATCCCACTACCGCCCCCATTGTTCAGTGGATGTTCCGCCTATGCGCGCAGGGGGTTCCGTGCAACGAAATCGCCCGCCGGCTCAACGCCATGGGGATTCCCACCGCACGCGGGCAACGCTGGGAAACGCGCGCAGTCGCCTATCTCTTGCACAACCCCGTCTATCTGGGGAAAATCCGCTGGAACCTCCATCCGGGGACGAAGCAATCGCCCCCCGCCGGGCCAGTCCTCTCGGATGGGATGCACCAAGCCCTAGTGGATCCCTCTCTATGGGAGGAATCCCAGCGGCAATTGAACCAAAAAGGATGCAGGCGGAACGAGCGTGCTCCTCAAACAGCTTATCCCCTGCGTGGCCTTGTATTTTGCTCCACCTGCGGCGCACCGTTGGTCAAAACCTCCCGCGACGCCCTGCAATGCAGCGCCTATGCCCACGGGCATTGTTCTGTCTCCCACTACATTTCCATGCGGAAAATGGAAGAATGGATCTTATGCATCCTGGAAGCCGACCTCCCCCCACATGCTTTCGAAAGGAACCCCTGCCCCCGCGCGGATTCTTCAAATCCATTTCAATTGCAACTTGAACAGGAACGGAAAAAGTTGGAGCGTCTCCGGGATGCCTATGAAGCTGGAGCCGAGTCCCTAGAGGAATACCAATGCGAAAAGGCGCGGTTACAGGCGCACCTCACCGCCCTTTCTGCGGAAGTGCATCGCTGCCATCCCTTACAGGAAGCCCCATCCGCCGTGAACATGGGTGCATTGCTGCGGGATGGCCAACTCCCGAACGAAGCCAAAAACCGTGTGCTGCACGCCATATTCGACCGCATTGTATACGATGCAGAACAAAACCACTTGACGGTCCACTATCGAACAGAGTAAAAACCATCTCCAACCGCGATGCGGTGGGCCGCATGGCGAGCTGGGCGCCTCTCTGCGCTATTTGAGCCAGAGATACAGCATGCCCTATCCGGAGCTGAAAGCCATATTGACCGATATAGGTACAGAAGGGTCACAATGGCGCTCTGCGCATCAAAAATATTGCCGATATGTCTTCTTCCATCGATAAAATAACTTATCCAAAAGGTTATGTGAAAGATTCCGACTTTTTTCTCCCTTCTTGTTGCTACATTGGTAAAATTTAGGGAAGGAGGCTGTTTTCCTTCCCATTAAATTTTATCGCGATTTCACGAACCTGGAATAGAAGGTGATTGGGTGTATTTCCCTGCAAAGAAGGCTGGCATTTTACAGCCACAGATACAACATACATCCTGCAAACACAGCACCTTGCATAGGACTGCCGGACATCCGAAACCGATCCAATCCGGTTCTTTTTGTCCATCCCTTGTATCCGCTGTTCTGAAGCGCCTGGCGGATATCCTATGTTCAACCGTGGGGCTGATTCTTTGCGCTCCACTTCTATTCCTGTGCAGTATCATTGTCCGTCTCGATTCTCCGGGACCGGCTTTTTATAGCCAGGAACGGGTCACGCGGAATGAAAAGGTATTCCGCATCTACAAATTCCGCACAATGATCCACCATGCGGAAGCCATTACAGGCGGCGTCCTCGCAAGCGCGGACGATCCCCGCATTACCAGGGTTGGGAAGGTTCTGCGAAACACACATTTGGACGAGCTCCCACAACTGCTCAATGTTTTAAAAGGGGACATGTCCCTGGTTGGCCCGCGGCCCGAACGCCCCATGTTTGTGGAAAAATACAAGGCGGAGGTCGATCAGTATGAACAGCGCTTTCTCGTGCGGGCTGGGCTTACCGGTACGGCGCAGGTGTATGGCCACTACTACACCGAGATTTCCGAAAAAACAGCTTACGATCTTTGGTATATCAAGCATTTTTCCCTGTGGCAGGATATTAAGTTGATCATTTTGACAGTCAAAGTCCTCTTTGAAGGGAAACCGCTCCAAAGAGCATTGGAGAACCCCGTACATTCTCCGCCGGAATTCCCCGGCCCTCCCATCGCGAAATGAGGGACCCTATGAAACGATTCTGCCGCTACATCCGCTATGCCGGGATGCTTCTCCGATACGCCTTAGCGCTGCTCATTGGAATATTTGCCCGTCATACACCCGCATACAGGAATCTCTGGCTCTTCGCAGAGCGCGGATATGACGCCCAGGACAACGCATTTTTTCTCTTTCAATTTGTCCGGCAGAAGCATCCGGAGATCCATGCCGCCTATCTGATCGGCCGTGAATGCCCGGACTATGGAAACATTATTCGGTTGGGAAAGGCAATCGAGCCGGGCAGCTTTTCGCATTATCTGGCATTTGCCTGCGCAAAGGTAAAAATCAGTACCCACATCATGGGCTATTCTCCCCATATGTATCTGTTTACAATGCTGGATTCCCACAGGCTGGTGCCCGGCCGCAAAGTGTTCCTTCAACACGGAATCCTTTTCAACCACATTCCAACGCTGTACTATCCCCGTATCCGCGTGAACCTGTTTGTTTGCAGCGCGGGGCGGGAATATCAAGCGATTTTAGACCACTACGGGCATCCCCAGGGCGTTGTGCAGCCGATCGGCCTGTGCCGCTACGACCATCTATTTCAGGAACACACGGAGAAGCGGCAGATTCTCATCCTCCCCACCTGGCGCGCTGCCCTGCGGGATTGCAGCCGGGAGGCCTTTCAAGCCAGCGCGTACTTCCATTTTTTCGATTCCCTCCTGCGGCATCCACAGATGGCTGAATTGCTGGAGCAGTATCACTATACGCTGCTCGTCCAGCTTCATCCGGAAATGCAGCGCTTTGCCGCTTGCTTTTCCAGCGTCCATCCCCGCATAAAAATCCAAGCTACAAACACACAGAATGTCCAACAGCTCCTGCTGGAATCCAAACTCCTTATCACGGATTATTCCAGCATCTTCTTCGACTTTGCCTACCTGGGAAAGCCGCTCGCCTATTACGCCTTCGATGAGGCGTATTTTTTCGCCACCCATTACCAGCGCGGTTATTTCGATCTCGAGGAGGACGGATTTGGCCCGGTCTGCCGAAATCCCGATGAAGTCCTGCAATTTATCAAGGAGCGCTTGGCGGACAACATGCGGGTTCCCGCCCTCTATCGAGCGCGCGCCAAAGGGTTCTTTCCACCCCGCCGCACCGACCACTGTTCCCGCACCGTTTCTGCCATCCGTGCGCTTCTGTAGAGATCTTTCCAACAATTGCAGGGTATTGGTTTTTAAGTCCGGCCAAAGGAGGGAAATCCATGGGGCCGCTGGTCAGCATAGGCGTTGCCGTCTACAACGTCCGGGAATATCTGTGCGCCTGCCTCGGCAGCGTGTGCAAGCAGGCGTCGGAGGAAATCGAAATTCTCCTGGTGGACGACGGTTCCAGTGACGGGTCCGGAGAGGTCTGCGATGCATACGCGGGGCAAAGCCCATTTGTCCGCGCCATCCATTTTCCGGAAAACCGGGGCATTTGCGAAGTGCGCAATACCATTCTCCGGGAAGCTGCGGGCCGGTGGGTGTTCTTTGTCGATGGAGACGACGAACTGCCGGATTGGTTTTCGGAGGTCGCACGGTCTTTGCCAGAGCACTTTTATGACGTTATCTTCTTCCGCTACGCTGGGTACGAACACGGGAAGCCCCAACCCGTTCCCCGCGGGGAAAATCGCATCGTGGACCTTTCCCCAAAGGTATTGGAAACCTATTGCATCTCCTGCGTGTCCGGCGTCCCTTGCCAGTTGCCAGACACACGCCTCCAGCAGGTGCGCCATACCTCTGTTTGGGCAAAGGCCTACCGGCGGGATTTTTTGTTGGAACAGCAGTTGTGGTTTCCGGAGCGCCAGCAGAAATCCCAGGACGTCCTATTCAACACCCTGGTTTACCACGCCTGCCGGTCCGCCGCATATATTCCCACAGTGATGTATTACTACCGGACGCATCCGAACTCCATCTGCAACCGGTATCACCCCGACTTCCTTCCCGGAATGGAACTCCTGATGCAGCGTAATCTCGCGCATATCGATGCCTTCTTCCCGGGAAAGGCGGATGTTTTGGATGCCTTTTACCGCTACCGCGTGATTGGAATTCTGTTGGACGCCATGCGGCTCCATATCTTCCATCCGGACAATCCCCTGCCTTTGCGCCAACGCCGGGCAGCCTTTCAAGCACTTTTAAAAAAGCCACTCTTCGCCTATAGCCTTGCACATCTGAACTTGGACGACTACTGGCTCGAACGGCAATTCCTCTTAAACTGCGCGCGGAAAAGGCGGTTTGCCCTTCTAAACTTTGCCTACCGGCACCCCTGGGTCCTTCGGGTATACGGCGGCGTCATGCATCGGAAGGACCTTTTGAAGGACCGGTTTTTACGGAGGCGGTTTCAACGAAACAGGTGAGCATCATCGTCCCTGTCTACAACATGGAGGCGTTTGTCGCTTCCGGCGTCCAATGCCTGAAGGAGCAGACCTATCCAAACATCGAGCTGATTTTGATCGACGATGGTTCGACCGACGGCAGCGGCGCGGCCTGCGAACGCGAAGCGGGCCGGGACAACCGCATCCGCGTTTATCACACCGCCAACCGTGGAGCAGGCCCCGCCCGCAATTTGGGAATGGATTTGGCCCGGGGCGATTATTTCCACTTTTTCGATATAGACGATTATCTTGTTCCAAACGCGATTTCCCTGCTTGTAAAAGCAGCGGAGGAAACCGGCGCCGATCTGGTGGTCGGCGGATTCGCCGTGGACGACCACAACAAAAACCAACGCGTGATCCCAAAGGCGGACCACCTCTACCGAACTGGTGAACAGGTGCGCAACGATTTTTACCCGCACATGTTCATGTTCGGGGAACAGGGGATCTTTCAATCCGCATGCTTTAAACTGTTCCGCGCGGAAACGGTGCGGAAGCACGGCGTGCGGTTTCCCGACCTTCGCCGCAATCAGGATGAAGTCTTTCTTGCGGAATATGCCGCCGTCATGAAGGACGTCTATTTCATCCCCGATATTTTATACCGCTATTTCGCCAACGACCACGCGCGGCTTTTTCAAAAGGTGACGTATGATTACTTTCCAATCATCCAGCGCTCTTCCCGCCGGATCATCGAGCTGGTACTCGGTTGGAACCCAGAAAACCAGCGTGTACGCGAAAAACTCTTCCAGGATTACTACTATAAAACCTTCCAGAGCATTTGGTTTCTCTTTAACCCCCATGGAAAACGCTCGCACTGGCAGCGATACGCCCGGATGAAAGAAATCGTGCAGGCCTTTCTGGACGATCTTCCCACCCGGGATTTCGGCGAAACCTCCGCTGTTTACCGGTATATGTGTAAAAAGCAGTATGGAAGGCTTTATCTGCGGATGTGGTATTTCACCTGGAAACACCGAAACGACTGAACACGGAGGGACAGCATGCGGACACAAGCGACCATTCGGAATGCGCTCTGGGGAATCTTGCAGCAGGCCGTCCTCTGCGTGTTGGGGCTTTTGTCCCGCAGAGTGATGCTTCAGACCATCGGCGTCAGCGGCGTTGGGCTCAACGGCCTGTTGACCAACGTCCTTTCCCTGCTCTCTCTTACAGAGATGGGCGTCGGTTCTGTGATCATCTACCACATGTACACACCGCTGGCCAACGGGGATTGGGAAGAAATCTGCCGCTTGATGCGGTTCTATCGGAACGTCTACCGGGGCATCGCCTTGGTGATGACAGGCGCGGGCCTGTTGCTGGTTCCGTTTCTTCCGTATCTGGTGAAAGGCGTACACTACAGCCACTCCTATGTGACGGCGGTGTTTCTGCTCTTTTTGGCGCAGACCGCGTCGTCCTATCTCTTCTCGTACAAGCGGTCCCTTCTTTCCGCCGATCAAAAGCAATATGTCATTACCATTGTAGATCTGGTCTTTCGGATCGTTTCCGTGATTGGCGGCATTGCCGTGCTGCTTCTAACCCGTGAACTGCTTTGTTACCTGTTCTTCCTTTTGATCACCGGCATTTTGAATAACCTCGCTCTTTCGCGGCGGGTGGACCGGCTGTATCCCGAACTTCTTCGCTCCCGCGCGCAGCTTCCTAGAGAACGCCGGAAAAAGATTTTCCGCAATGTGCGCGACCTGTTTATTGGGAAGCTCTCGTGGACCATCACCAGCTCAACAGATAACCTTCTGATCTCCGCACTGGTAGGCACCATCCAGGTGGGGCTCTATTCCAACTACACCATTGTTCTCAATACGCTGACCAATGTGGTCAACCAGCTCTCCGCGGCGATGAGCGGCAGCATCGGGAATTTGCTGGCCACCGGGTCAAAAGCACATGTGGATGTTGTGCTGCGGCGGTTGCTGTTTCTGATGTATGGGATTGCGTCGTTTTGCTGCACCTGCCTCCTTTGCCTTCTGGACCCATTCATCACGCTTGTATTCGGCAATGAGATGGTGCTGGATTTCCCTGTAGTATGCGTCTGTGTACTCAACTTTTTCTTGGCGACCATGCGCATCCCTGTCTGGAACATGCTCAGCGCCTCCGGTCTATTCAAGCGGGACAAATACATCTCGATCGCCGGTTCTACTGTCAATTTGGTGGTCTCCTTCGTTCTGGGAAAGGAAATCGGTATGTTGGGCATTTTGATCGGGACGACCTGTACATATGCCATCCAGTTTGTCCTAAAAATTCTTTTGTTCTATCGCCGTTTCCTTCACAGGCCATGCAGAAAACTCTTTCTGCAATTGGGACTCTATCTGGCGCTCACCCTGGCATTGACCGGCTGTGCCTATGGGCTTTGTAGCTGGATCGCCACCGGCGTTGCAATCGCTGACTTTGTGCTCAAGGGATTCCTTGCCGCTGGCTTTTCCCTGGGAAGCAATTTTCTCCTATTCTGCCGGACCGATTCCTTTCGCGCCCTGCGGCAGGTCTTCTACGATTCAAGGAACCGCTACAAATCCAACAAATCCCGAGCAACCGGCGAAAAAGGAGGAATGGCCTGAACATGCAAATGGAACCTCTCTACCAAACGGGAAAAGACGTTCAAAAGGAGGCTGAGACCATTCATGCAGACGCTTGGCTGGTCGGCCTTTATTATCTCTGCCTTCCACTCACCTTTATCACGCTGCTTCCCGGCATGTCCGCTTTGAAGGCCGTTACATTTCCCATCGCCGGTTTTCTGGCGCTGTACCGGCTTCTGCCCCAAAGCCGCAAAATATGCCTGAACAGTGTGCACCTGTTCTACACATTGCAGCTCCTGTTTATGGCGGGAACCCTTCTCTTCTACCGGGGACCGGAGAGTGCCACCGTCGTCAAAGACGTTTCGCTTGCACTGCTTGTCACCCTGTTGGCGACGTGCCGCGTTTACAACCAGGCAGAACGCCGTCTCTTCTCCCGGATCTGGCTGTTGGTGGGGTTGATTTGTATGCTCCTTTGCCTGTTCAGCGAGAAAACCATCGACGGCGGCCGGACTGTCATCGTGGTACTTGGCTCCGAAGAGGACCCAAATTTTTTCTGTATGTACTTCATCTTTCCCATGCTGTTTGCTTTGGAATCGTTGACCCGGAAAACCAAATTCCGGTTTTTAACCGTTCCCTATTTGATTCTGGTGTTCTATGCCATTCTCCGCACCGGCTCCCGCGGTGGGCTCGCCGCGATCTTGGCCGGAGTGTTGGCGTTTATTTTTCTCGCTATACGCAGTCCAAAGGCAAGACTCTCCGCACTGTTGCTATTGCTTCTGGTCGCGCTGGTCATTCTTTTTATCGTGTTGCCCCTTCTCCCCGAGGCTGTACGGCAGCGCTATAGTCCCGCGCAAATCTGGGAGGATCAAGGCAGCGGACGGTTCCCCATCTGGTCCTATCTGCTCACCCAGGTGTGTTCCGACGCCTCTTCCCTGATACATGGTTTCGGCATCTGCTCAACCATCCCGCACATGACGGCCGCCGGATTCCAAAATACCTATGCGCACAACCAATGGATTCAAACCTTGTTCGATCAAGGGTTGATCGGCCTGTTCTTGTACGCCGCTTTGATGGGGGCGTGTTTCTTTCGCAATCTTCGCAGGAATCCGCTATTTTCCTGCGGATTGGTCGCCGTATGGGGCTTTTCTCTGTCCCTGAGTCTTTACACGCATAAGCAGTATTTGAATGTCTTTATGATGTGCGCCATGAGCTTTGCCCCGCCGGAAATGGCTGATCTCCAGAAAGGCGGTACATTGTTGTCCCAGCCTTTCCTGCCAAGTCGAGAACCTCTTCGAAAGGAGGAAGGGGATTGAAAAAGGTATCCATCATCGTCCCGGTCTACAACGGGGAAGTCACCATCGCCCGGTGCCTAGACAGCTTATTGACGCAAACCTATCCCTGTTTGGAAATTCTTGTGATTGACGACGGTTCCTCCGACAGGACCAGATCGGTATTGGAACCGTACCGCGGACGGATTCACCTTCTTTGCCAAACGCACAGCGGCGTAGCTGCTGCCCGGAACATGGGCCTGCAACGGGCGGCCGGCGACTTTCTCCTCTTCGTGGATGCAGACGATTTTCTCGGGTGCGATTGTGTGGAACGCGTTGTCCAAAAGCAGCGGGAGAGCGGCGCGGACCTTGTCCGCTTTTCTTACCAGCTGGTCTATCCGGACGGGCGCATCCAGGAACCGATCGACTCGTTCACGGAGGAAGTTTTCCTGCCAAAGGCTGCGTTTACAGAGCAAATTTATCCGTACTTTCTCTCGTCCATCCGCTTTAACGCGGTCTGGGCCACCCTGTATCCGCGTGAACTGCTCGCCGGCTTGACCTTCCCCACCGGCATGAAGACAGCGGAGGACGCCGCCTTCTCCCTGGAAGTCTATACCCGGGCGCAGAGTGTATTGTTGAGCATGGACGCCGTCTATTTTTATGTCCAAACGCCAACTGGGTTGACCCGGCGCGGCCTGGGGTTGCTCGACAAATACCGGGCGAATCTACAGCTCTCGGGCTATCTCCTGGAAAAGCTGCGCGTCTGGGGAATGGATTCCTTTCCAAACCGGTTGAAAACATATCTTCGCCCGCTGATGCTCACCATTCATAAGCTTCGGCGGCTGTTGCAAGAATAAAGGAGGTTTCCATGCGGTTACAAGTTCTCATCGCCACACAGGGACAAAGCGGCCATCGCCTGCTGGGCCAAATGCAAATCCGCAGCGACGCCATCATCGGAAATCAATGCGGCCGATACGAGGTGGAAACATTCTCTTTCCACGGGTATGACGTCCAGGTTTATTCCTGCCGGGAACGCGGCGTTGGTTTAAACCGGAACCACATCTGGATGCGCGCCAATGCGGATATTTGCCTGTTTGCGGATGACGATGTCCGCTATGATGACCACTATGCGGAAAAAATTCTCACGGAATTCTCCAAACACCCGGAGGCGGACGTCCTCCTTTTTAATTTTCACTGCAAAAATAAGACGCGCGAGGAGTATATCATCCCGAAATGGAAACGGGTCCGCTGGTACAACTCGCTCCGCTATGGGACCTATCGGATCGCGGTCCGTACCGAGCGCGTCCGCCGCGCCAACATCGCTTTCTCTCTTCTGTTTGGCGGTGGCGCCCGGTATGGCTCCGGGGAGGACTGCATCTTTTTGCACGACTGTCTCCGGCATGGCCTCAAAATTTATGCATGCCCCATCTTTTTAGGCGAAGTTTCCCACCAGGATTCCACCTGGTTCGATGGGTATACGCAAAAATTCTTTCACGACAAAGGCGCCCTGTTCGCCCATCTTTTCCCGCGGTTGGCAAAACCGTTTTGCCTGGCCTTTTTGGTCCGGCATCCCTCCTTCCGGACCGATGGTCTCCCTTTTTGGAAGGCATATCATGCCATGAAGGGCGGCATACAGGAATATCTTGGAAAGTACTCTGAGGGGGTCCCATGTGAAAAAACGGCTGATCTTCGTCAACAATAACCTACATAGCGGCGGCATTCAAAAAAGCCTTTTGAGCCTGCTCTCCCACATCAAAGACCAATATGCGGTCACACTGCTGCTCATGAGCGATACCGGCGAATACAAAGCGCAGCTCTCAAAGGGAATTCAAGTCTTGCACTGCTCCCCAATATTGCGTATACTTGGTATGAGTCAAAAAGAGCTGTGGCGGGAAAACCGCCTGCTCTTTTGCATCCGTTCCCTTTTTGCCGCTCTATGCAGGATCACTGGCAATTCGCTTCTTCTGCGAATTTTATCCCATGCCCAAAAACGGCTGGGGCCCTATGACGTCGCCATCTCCTGCATGCACAGCGAACCGCCGCGGGTGTTCTACGGAGGGACAAATGAAATCGTATTGTATCGCATCCGGGCAGCCAAAAAGATTGCGATGGTGCATGCCGATGTCCTGCACAACGGAAGCTGCACCGCGGCCACGGGGAAACTCTATGGACAATTCGATCAAATCATCGCCTGTTCCAAGGGGTGCCGGGAACAATTTGTCAAGGCCTTTCCAGACTTGCGGGACCGGGTTTCTGTTGTATCAAATTTTCATCGCTTTCACGAGATCTGGGCTTTGGCCTCCCAAAACCCCATCGCCTACCCGCGCGATCAAATCCATGTCATCACCGTAGCGCGGCTGAACAAGGAAAAAGGGATTGAACGGGCGCTGGATGCTATCCGAGCCTGTGTGGATGCAGGCATTCCCATCCAGTATCATATCGTCGGTGATGGTGCTGAGCGGCAGGCCCTTGAAAAGCGGGCGGCACAGCTTGGGATTGCCGGACGGGTCACGTTTTACGGCATGCAGCAAAATCCCTACCGGTTTATGAAACAGGCGGATCTCTTTTTGCTCCCCTCTTATCACGAAGCAGCGCCCCTCGTTTTTACCGAGGCAAAATGCTTGGGCGTGCCCATCCTCGCCACAAGGACGGCCTCCGTGCAGGAGATGATCCTGGACGATCGGGCGGGATGGGTCTGCGAGAACACCACAGCGGCGATCGTCCATAGCTTGCAGGAGATTTGCCGCCATCGTGAAGCGCTTCAGGAAAAGCGGGAAGAGCTCTCCCTCAAAACGTATCACAACGGGGAGGCCATGCGGCAATGGAACGCCGTAATGAAGGAACAGGAAATCTGAAAGGCGGGATACCATGAAAATAGCAGTTGCCGGAACCGGCTACGTCGGCTTAGTGACCGGCGTTTGTCTGGCGGAACACGGCCACTTTGTCACATGCGTCGATGTGGACGAAGCGAAGGTCGCATTGATGCAGCAGGGCGTTTCCCCCATCTATGAGGAAGGGCTCTCGGAGCTAATGAACAAGAACCGCGACCGGCTTACGTATACAACGGACTATAAGGCTGCCTACGCGGATAAGGACGTCATTATCATCGGCGTGGGAACCCCAGAAAAAAAGGACGGCAGCGCCAATCTCTCTTATGTCTACGCAGTTGCGGAGCAGATCGCCCACAGCGTCACGCGGGACTGCGTTGTCGTAGTAAAATCGACTGTCCCCATCGGGACAAACGACAAGGTGGAAGCGCTGTTAAATGCCAAAAGCGACTCATCCATACACATCCATGTGGCCTCTAACCCGGAATTTTTGGCCCAGGGGACCGCAGTACGGGACACCTTGCACGCCTCCCGTATTGTCATCGGCGTGGAGGAACCGGAAACCGGCGAGCTTTTGAAAGCCATGTATCAAGAATTTGATGCCCCGATTCTCGTGACAAATCGAAAAAGCGCGGAGATGATTAAATACGCCTCCAACGATTTTCTGGCCTTGAAAATCTCCTATGTCAATGAAATCGCCCTGCTCTGCGAGCTGGTGGGTGCGGACATCGACGACGTCACGCGCGGGATGGGTTACGATTCCCGCATCGGGAACAAATTTTTGCAGGCGGGTATCGGGTACGGCGGCAGTTGTTTTCCAAAGGACACCAAAGCGCTGCACTGGCTCGCCAATTTCCACGATTATGAGATCAAGACCATCAAGGCAGCCATCGAGGTCAACGAAAACCAGAAACTCAAGCCGATCAAGATCGCCCGCAAGTACTTCGACAGTTTGGAAGGGCTGACGATCGCTGTTTTGGGCCTCACGTTCAAGCCTGGCACCGACGATCTGCGGGAAGCGCCCTCCCTGGTCAATATTCCCATCATGCTGGACGACGGGGCGCATGTCAAAGCGTGGGACCCCGTCGGCATGGAGAACTTCAAGAAGCGCGCATTGGGCGACATCACATACTGTGACTCCATTGAAAGTACCCTGGACGGCGCAGATGTATGCTTTATTTTCACCGAATGGCCGGAGATTAAAAATTTGGATGTCTCGCTCTTTTCGAAGGAAATGCGCCAAGCGATTATTATCGACGGGCGCAACTGCTATGCGCTCGCACGCATGGAGCAGGAACCGGTGATTTATCACAGCATTGGCCGCAGGACGATTTTCAATCTAAACCGTGGATGAAACGCCGGATAGCGTTTTTCAAATACAGGTAAAAATGGCGCTGGAATTTTCCGGCGCCATTTTCTTGTGATAATAAGGGATCTTTTGTCCTCTCCAATAAGTCTCAAATTGCTTTTCTATCCCCTTCATCTACGTTCCGCTTTCATAAAACTATTCACAATTGCACAAAGGAGGCCCGTAAGGCTTTCCCGCGACACGTTTTCTTCTGATTCTATTAAAAGATGCCGTCTTTCTTTACAGAGCATTTAGGAATCATTTTTTGTACAACATCCGATGCCTTTAGGGTTCTCCAATACATACGTCCATGTTGTGGGCAATCCTTTCAAATGCACCTCCACGCGCCGGCCCGGGTAGGCGATAAGATGGTCAAGCAGATAGCCATAGAAACTGTCCGAAGCAGTTTTCCCGCTTACGATCTCCCCTATTCTACGGCGGATATCGTGTTCCAATACGGTTCTATCAATGCCACTGCCCTCTTTTTCTTTGGAATCCACAATTCTTTCGGTCAGCTCCGCCATACGGCGATCGTATTCGGCGTTCATCAATTTCATATCATCTTCGGAGATGCTCTTTGTAAAGAAAGCGTCCAGCACCCCTTTCTTTTTTTCTTTCAGTTGTGTTCGCTCTTTTTCTAATTTCTCGATGGCTCTGTGATCGCTGCTTTGAGAATCCTGGATCGCCTCCAACACAATTCGGGTGATGTCATCGATTACCATATCGTTGTCGATCTGCAACATGTTCACCGATCGGCGCACCATCTCCATCCCCACTTCATCCCGAATTTGATACCCTACATCGCACCCTGCCAAATGCCCCACCGGATCCAGATGCCGTTTGCCCTCCGCAACAGCGGTGCCGCACCGCCACGCCTTATATCTGCTCCCGTCTTTCCGCTCCCGAGTGCGTGAAACAAAGCTTTTTCCGCATACACTGCACTGAATCTTACCGGATAGCGGATAGCGGTTCCCATGGCCGGCGCCGGTGTTTCCATTCAGATTTCGGCGGGCAATCTCCCGCTGGGCCTCTTCCCACAGTTCCCGGCCAATGATCGGCTCATGGTGATCCTGGATCAATACAAATGTTTCTTCGCCGTGGTTGTACTTTTTTTGATGGGTTAAATAGTCTGGAGTAAAGGTTTTTTTCTGCTTCAGGTCTCCGCAGTATTTCTCATTTCGTAAAATTTTTAGAATGACGGTGTTCCGCCAGTTGGGACTGCCCGTGAGGGTTTTGTAACCCGATTCTCGCAATTCACGGGCGATGACGGTGGTTCCCTTTCCTTCATGGACGTATTTATGGAAAATCAGCCGGACGATTTCCGCGCCTTGGGGATTGACGGTCATTTTTCCATCCCTCACATCATATCCCAACAGCGAGCGGCCAAACACCACGCCCTGTTCCATGCGCCGGGTCTGTCCCCATTTGACGCGGGAACTGGTGGAACGGCTCTCCTCTTGTGCCATTGTGGATTTAATTGCCAGGAGCAATTCCGATTCCTCTTTCAAGGTGTTGATCTGGTCGTTTAAAAAGAAAACCCCCACCCCCCGCTGCTTCAACTGCCGGGTATAGTAGATGCTGTCCAGTGTATTGCGGGCAAAGCGGGAAATCTCCTTGGTAATCACCAAGTCAAAACGGCCCAAAAGGGCGTCGTGGATCATCCGGTTAAAGGCGGTCCGCTTTTTCGTACTCGTCCCTGTGATCCCCTCGTCTGCGTAAACTTCATACAGTTCCCAATTCGGTTGCCGGTCGATATATTCGCGGAAAAATTTCTGCTGGCTCTCAAAGGAGTTTATCTGATCGTCCTTGTCTGTTGAAACACGGCAATATACAGCGACCTTCATCGTTGGTTTTCCTTCTTGGCGTTCTTTTCTGCCACCGTCCGATACTCCACATAGGAATCCACATATTGCCATTCTGCTTCCGGACCAACCAGGAACAGGGTGTTTTCATCTGACCCAATGGAATGTGCGAGCTTCTCTAGGCAAAGTTGCACTTGCATGTCATTCAAAAAGTTCCGTTCTCTCAGGGAAAGCAAAACCGCCTTCCGATACAGCAGATCGAATTCTGGTGTGGTTTTTTTGTCATCTTCCATCTTCTCCGTACATTCCAAAAAAATCGCTCTATCCTTCATTATCTGACCTCCCCTCATAAATGTTTATGAGGGAAGATGGATTGCCTTGCCTGTCCGCCGGTTTCTTTTTGGGACAGAACCGTTCCGTATCAGATGAAGATATAAACACGGCAGCGGTTCTTATTTTATAATCTCCCATATCCGTGCCCCTCTCGCCTGTAACCTTCATGTGGGGCCAAGTTTTCTTTTTTGTGTGCCACTGTGACTCTCCAATAGGTACCGAAGAACTGGCACACTTAGAGATGGTCAGCACCATTGTCTATCAGCTAACGCGCGGCCTGACCACCGAACAGATCAAAAAAGCCGGATTCGATACGTATTTTGTCGACCACACGACGGGCGTCTATCCCCAGGCGGCAAGCGGCGAAGCATTCTCCGCCAATACATTTGCCGTGACAGGGGATGTCCTAGCAGATCTCCACGAAGATTTGAGCGCCGAACAGAAAGCACGCTTGACGTACGATAACATCCTTCGGTATGCGGATGACCCGGATGTCCGTGATCCGATTAAGTTCCTGCGCGCCCGCGAAATTGTCCATTATCAGCGCTTCGGAGAGGGATTGCGCATTGCAACCGACAATTTGAATTCGAAAAACTTCTATGCCTTTAACCCCTCGTTCGATAAGAAATAAATGTGGGCATATTGTGGAAGGGTGTGTGTTCGATACGGGCAGCACCGTCGAAGGATGCAGGACGTCTATTTCCCCGATGGGCTGAAACCCTTCGGGGTTTTCTTTTGAATCTTCTCCATTCTTCCCCCACATAAAACAATCTATTAAACAGGAAGACCATCGGCGTTTACATGCGATAAAAGGGAAAATCTTCAAAACAAGGCTTCAGCACTCTTAATCCCATACATTCCTCCTACATTTGTAAGTATAAACGGTTTTGGATCATCCAAAAAGCCTCCGATCTTTCGATTCTAAGACCGGAGGCTTCTCATTTTAATGCTTAAATTGCGCATTTTAACAGTTTCCTTCATAGACATACTCCAGATACTTTCTAGCCACATCTGCCAGACGATATACCGTGGAGACCGGTGTAGCCAAACAGTCCTGCATACGATACTGCGGAAAAAAGCGCGTAATATGCAGCGGGATTTTGCAATCCACACTGCTAAGCCACGAGGAAAGCTCTCTGATTTCCTCTTCCGTATCGGTTCTTTGCGGGACAATCAAGGTCGTAATTTCCACATGCCCCTGGGCCGCCGCTGATACAATGTTCCGCTTTACAACTTCCAAGTCTCCACAAAGCTGTCCGTAAGAAGCATTTTTGAAACCCTTTAAATCAATGTTCCAAGCATCAATCCAAGGGAGCAATTTTTGAAAGGCTTCCTCCGCAATGCAGCCATTGGTGACAACGACATTTTTTAGCTGCTTTTCCTTCGCAAGCATTGCACAATCACGGACATACTCATAGCCAATCAGAGGTTCGTTGTACGTATAAGCGATTCCAATGTTGCCATCGGGAATTCGCTCTAACGCACACGCTACCAGTTCTTCCGGAGAGATATAACAGGAAACAGCCTGCACTTCGTTCGCCATAGAAATGGTATGATTCTGGCAGTACGGGCACCGCAGGTTGCAGCCAAAGCTTCCCACGGATAGAATATTTTTGCCAGCATAAAAATGCCGCAACGGTTTTTTCTCAATGGGATCCAGTGCAAGTGCAGTGACCTTTCCATAGTTGATGGATATAATCTGCCCATCCCGATTTTGGCGCGCCCTGCAAAAACCGGTTTGCCCTTCTTCGAGCTCACAGCGGTGCGGACAAAGTTCACATGTCTTTTTCATTTGTGCCGGGTCACCTCGAAGCGCTCGATCGTATACTCCTCCGAAGGACGAATTCCCGCTTTCTTGAGGGCAATGGAAATCTGCTGTTTCGGCGTATTGACTCCGTCCAGATTTGGCAACAGCAGGCCTCGCTTCCAACCTTTGGAAACGATCACTCCATATCGTTTTGCATCCAGTTCCGCAACGGATGCCACTCGTTCTGGCTTTCCAAGCACATCCACACTGTACAGCAGTTGGCCCAGTTCCTCTTCGGCCACCGAATGGAACCGTGGATCGTGTGTGCCTGCGGAAATCGCATTTTCGATGATCTCGTCCGCAACACACACCGTTTCCGGTTCAATGGTTCCGATGCAGCCGCGCAGTTGTCCGTCCTTTTTCAGGGAAACAAACACCCCCGCCGCCTGTGAACACATCTCCGCAGGCGCTTCCAGCGGCCGCTTGATTCGTTCTCCCGTTCGGACATATGTTTCCAGCGCCTTCCTCGCAAGGCGGACATAGGCATCTTCCTTCTGCTTTGCCTGGTCTAGGAAGGCTCGCTGCCTTTTTTCGTATTGCTCCCCAAAGCGGCGGCTTTCGTCCTCCCCTGCAACCCAAAAAGAAGCGACGCCATATCCAACGCCAAAGGTGCCTTCATAGGAGAGCAGTTCCGATTTGACCGCTTTTCCATCCAGCGCTCCCGCCATCACCTGAAACGAACGCAACCCACACTCCGCCGCCGTTTCACAGAAAGCTTCATCGAATTCTAGGAAACGCAAAAAATCTCCCCGCATCATCGCATTTGTGACCTGTGCATCAAATTCCGGCCCTTCGGGTGTATATCCATAGGGGCCATCTTCTTTCAACCGGTGGGATAGGTCCCCGCTGGCGATAAACACCACACGCCGGTCGAGGGATTCCGCTGCCTGCGCGATACATTTGCCAAGCCGGTAATGATCCAGCGGCGATAAACCGGAAAGCCCGATGCGCACCAATCGGTAATCGGTATAACACATATTCAAAAAATAGAGGGGAATCAGCGTCCCATGATCCAACGCCCTTTTGCGTTCTCCCATTGTCCCCGCAGGCAGGTTCTGTTCCTTCGCTTGGCTGGAGAGCTCCTGCACAAATTCTGTATCGTACTCCACACCGATTTCGACATCTGGCGCACCGAATTGGCGCATATCTCCCCACGCGCTTTCTCCGGGAGAAATGTGAAAATAATCGGCATACATGACCGAATGCGGAGAAGTCAGCACAATAGTCTCCGGCTTGAAGTCCGCAATGCACTGGGCAACTTTCCGGTAGGCATCAATAGTTTTTTGAATGTCCTTTTCCTCTCCTTTTCCGACCCCCGGGAGAATAATCGGCGGATGGGGAACAATAAAGGCGCCAACAATGGACATCTACACACACCTCTCTTTATATGGTGCAAACACCCCTCGTTTTCCGATTAGATTCCGCTCAAATATTCTTCCGCCATATGGGAAGCTACTGCTCCGTCGGCCACCGCCGTAACCACCTGCCGCAAAACTTTTTGACGGACGTCACCCGCCGCAAATACACCGGGCAAATTCGTCTCCGTTGTCTCTCCTGCATCAATATATCCATTTGGCGTAAGCTTCACCGCGTCTGCTACAAGCGCTGTATTGGGGATATTTCCAACTGCAACAAAAATACCATCGCAAGCAATTTCGCGTGTTTCGCCGGTCTTTTTATTTTTCACACGAACCCCGGTCACGTTTCCGTCCGCCAAAATTGCTTCCACTACAGAATCCCAAACAAATTCTACATTCTCGCAGGCCTCAAGCGGCTTTAGATATGCCTTCGATGCGCGCAATGTATCCCGGCGATGCACCAAATAAATTTTCTTACATATCTTAGATAGAAAAACCGTATCCGCAGCAGCGGTATCCCCGCCGCCAACCACAACGACTGTTTTTTCTTTGTAAAACATACCGTCACAGGTGGCGCAGTACGAGACTCCTCGTCCACGGAGAGTACGTTCCTCCGGCAGCCCCAACTCCCTCGGGGAAGCGCCCAAAGCGAGGATCACCGCACGGCACGTATACGTATCCCCCTCTTCGGTATAAATTTTTTTCTCCGGCCCTTTCAAATCCATAGAAGAAACCTGGGCAAAGACGCTCTCGGCCCCAAAGCGTTCCGCTTGTTTCTGCATATTCATGGCGAGTTCAAAGCCGTTGATGCCATCGGCAAACCCTGGATAGTTGTCGATCTGGTCGGTCGTGCCCATCTGGCCGCCAGGAGCCATCGCCTCCAGAACCAAAGTGGAAAGTGCAGCCCTCGCGCAATAAAGCGCCGCTGTATACCCAGCCGGGCCACCGCCTATGACGATCACATCATACTGACCCAAAAGAATTCCTCCTTTTCTTGAATCGCTTGATTGGGATTCTCAAGCCCATAAAATAAGTATATCCCATTATACCGGAGAATTGAAAAAATGGGAAGGTATAAAAACAAAAGCTCCGGTAACCTTAATCACCGGAGCTTCTATATTGAGTTATTGAACAATTTCGATCCTCTTACTATCTAAAAATCTTTACCTACCATCTCGATAGACTCGGATTTTTGTATTTAGCACTTGGGAATCACCTTGGAAGCAATTCATCTTTCAAAAGAATTTCATGCGTGTTTTAACTATACTTTGGACTCACCTACTATTCTCTGTTCTCTCGAACCAACTCTTTTACGAAGAGTAAAACAGGCTTCAAATTATAGGTCACGCGATTCCCGATAAGATTTGCTCCGTGCTTTCGCACACCATCTTTGATCTTTGAAGCGTAATACGAACCGTTTCCTTTCTCAAATGAATGGTAGCTCAAACCAAATTGCCCTTTGGACTCATTCCTTTTCGTTTTATTTTATAAAAACGAGATGCTTTGGAATCATTCATTCTTGTTCATCAAGTGTTGCAAAAAGTACCCGGCCGGGCTTTTCACTTTTCTGAACATCCAGAATGATTGCTTCCCCAAGAAAAAACACGCTAATTTTTTCTTCAACTTACGATCTAACGGGATCTTATCGCTTTCAAAATTACCGCTCTTCTTGGTTCTGCGACCAACCTTGTAAGCACTTCATTTTCAGGAATTAGCATTGCAGGCATCTCAGCTCCATGGTTTCAACAATTTCTCGATCAAACTGAAATTGCTATCCGCATTCCTGCTTTCGGTCTGTATCTGTTTGAAAGGAATCCAGCTTACAGGCATTGTTGGCTTTCTCAAATGCAATTTTTCTTCAATTCTTTAATTGCTTTGTTTTCTCCTGCTTTCGCTCCGGTCTTTTCAGAATCCGGCATTACAGGCTATCCACTCCGCAAATTTAAAGTTTGTTGAAAAATTGCTTGTAGACCTCATCCTGTCTTTCGTTCTGTTCTTTCATCCAGATTTCCAGCGTCACAGGCTTTGTAGGAATCACAATGCAGTGCCCGTTAAACCACTGATCCTTTTGCTCCATCCTGCTCGTCGCTCTGTATCCATCCAATGGTTACTTACTTGGATTTACCAGTTTTTGCAACGTTTCAACTCCTCTGTATTTTCCAACCGATTTGTTTCCGCGTTGTCCCCTGGCATCTCAATTGGTTGCTAAATAAAAGAAAATTAGGACAGACAACTGATTGTCTCAGGAGTTACAGCTACATGCTGTTTTTTAAATTTTATTGAATAAGCGGCATGGGCCCGACTGACCAGCCGCTATTCAGTTGAATTGGCTCACTGTTCATTGGACTCACACCCTTTCTTGAAATCATACATTGGA
Organism: Anaeromassilibacillus sp. 1001302B_160321_C8; assembly: GCF_015554745.1. Lineage (NCBI taxonomy): Bacteria > Bacillati > Bacillota > Clostridia > Eubacteriales > Acutalibacteraceae > Anaeromassilibacillus > Anaeromassilibacillus sp. 1001302B_160321_C8. Next base: position 151,458 of record NZ_JADNJD010000004.1, read on the forward strand.
GACTTTCCATGCCTTCTGAAGCCAATCTTCATAATATCCTTTTTGGGATATTACCTTATGGGTTTCCTTTTGTGAAGGCATCTGCGTTTTTCTTTTTCTCTCCCCTGTTTCTGATTCTATTATAACGCGTTTTTCGTGTTTGTCAATACTTTTTTCTAACATTTTTAAAATTTATATGATATTTTTTCTAATCCGTTGCACATAAGGTCCATAGGGCTATGTAATCTTCCTGTTCTGCCAAGATACAATGCCTCTCTACCTTTCAACCGCCAGTTTTTAAATGGATTTCTCGATAACCAAAAGTTTCTGTTGACTTACTGCTCTTATAAAGGTAAAATGAGTAACAGAAAAACACACTGCGAAGGAGATGAACCGATTGAACGACGAGTTTGGCGCGGATTTGATTACTTTGATTGATGACGAGGGTGAAGAACATGAGTTTGAAATCCTCGATGTGATTGATAATGACGAAGGATGTTTCTATGCTCTGCTTCCTACCTTTGATGACCCGCAGGATGAGGTGGATTCAGAGGGCACCTATTACATTTTTGAGGCGATCGAAGAGGACGGCGAGCAGCAGCTTGCGGAAGTAGAAGACGAAGAGCTTCTCGACCGCCTTGCGGAAATCTTCGAAAAGCATTTTGAAGAGCTTTACGAAGAGGAAGATCCGGAAGAATAAGCTTTCCCTGCCTGGTGCGTGGACTTGTGTATAAATAACCCTACACTTTTAAATCGGGAGCTTTGCTCCGGCGGCAGACCGCAGACCTCCCGGCTTTTGCTGGAAGAAGGGAGTGGAAACCCGTTGGGCGGGCACCCACCTGTCTTTCGTAGGCAGGTTATTTCGCACATTACGGCCAGGCGGGATTTTTTAAATGACGCGGCTCCTGTTTTCCAAACAGGGGCCTTTCTTTATAGCGGCCAAAGGCCCTATTGCCAATTTTCCGGATATCTTTGTTTATGTTTTAAAGAGGTTGTAAGCAAAGGAGTTATAAGGATGAACGGTTACCAAATTATCACGGATTCCACCACAGATCTCTCCCCTGCGCTTGCAGAAGAATTAGGCATTGAAATCATCCCCATGGAAATTACACTCAGCGGTGCGTCTTATCTTCAATTCCCGGATGAGCGTGCATTATCCAATCGGACCTTCTACGAGCGTTTGGCCTCCGGAGAAACTGCTACCACCAACCAAATTAACGCCACTACCTTTACAGAGACGTTCGAACGCTACCTTCAGGCCGGAACCGATGTACTCTATATTGGTTTCTCTTCCGGTCTATCGGGGACCTATAACAATTCGCGCCTTGCTGCGCAGGAACTCTCTGAAAAATATCCCGGCCGCCGTATTCTTGTGTTAGATTCCCTCGCTGCTTCTATGGGCGAGGGGCTGCTGGTCTACCATGCGGTACAAAAGCAACGGGGGGGCATGGGGATCGACGAACTGGCCTCCTGGGTAGAGGCAAACCGCAACCGTTTGGCGCATTGGTTCACGGTGGACGATCTGAATTTCCTCAAGCGCGGCGGGCGTGTTTCCGGCGCAGCAGCCCTGTTTGGAACTATGCTAGGGATCAAACCGGTCTTACATGTTGACAATGATGGCCACTTGATCCCTGTGGAAAAGGTCCGTGGGCGCAAAAATGCGCTGGATGCGCTTGTCAACCATATGGAGAAAGCCGTGGAGCATCCGGAAAACCAGGCGATTTTTATCAGCCATGGAAATGCCCCAGAGGACGCCGAATATGTGGCCAAGCAAGTGAAAGCGCGCTTTTCTGTACCAAAGGTCTATATCAACTATATCGGGCCTGTGATCGGATCCCATGCAGGGCCGGGGACGGTTGCCCTATTCTTCCTAGGGAAGAGCAAAGACTAGGTACATCTATGGAAAGGAAGCGATTCAATGAGCCAATACCAAATTATAACGGATGCATGTGCGGACCTTCCTGTAAAACTGGTGGAGGAATTGGGCGTTCATGTGATTCCCATGTCTTTTAATTTTGGAGAAGAAAGCTATACCCACTATCCGGACGAGCGTGAATACACCGCCAAAGATTTCTTTGACCGCCTGCGCAACGGGGATATGTCCACTACCAACCAAATCAACCAAGCAGAATTCACCGACGTCTTCGAATCCTATCTACGAAACGGTGTGGACGTCCTCTATATTGGTTTTTCCTCTGCGCTCTCCGGCACCTATCACAATTCTGTGATGGTCGCGGAAGAATTGTGCAAAAAATATCCGGAGCAAACCCTCCTTGTGGCGGACTCTTTGACCGCTACGCTCGGCACGGGCCTGTTGGTGTATGCGGCTGTGCAAAAGCAACGGGAAGGGATGACCATCCAAGAGCTGTACCAGTGGGTACAAAACGAGCGCTTGCTCGTCTCTGGATGGTTCACCGTGGACGACCTCCACTTCCTCAAGCGGGGCGGCCGGCTCTCCGGTACAGCCGCGTTGGTAGGGACTATGTTAGGAATCAAGCCTATCTTGCGTATTACGGAAGACGGAAAGCTGGTCCCTATGGAAAAAGTCCGCGGACGTAAGCAATCACTTCACATCCTCTTAGAGCATATGGAGAAAACCTTCCGGGATACAGGGGATCAAGTGGTCTTCATTGTCCACGGTGACTGCCCGGACGATGCCGCCTACCTCAAAAAGGAGATCAAAAGCCGGTATCATATCAAACGTATTGTGACAAATAACATCGGGCCTATCATTGGCTCGCACACCGGCCCTGGCGCAATTGCTATCTTTTATATCGGAAAGGGACGGAATTAGCCGAATTTCAAACAGAGAGGGCCGTTGCCTATTCGCAACGGCCCTCTCTGTTTGGTTTATACATCCGCTTTCTTTCTTCAGGATTTCTCCGGTATAAAAGGATAATAAGACTTGAAGGTCTTAAACGTATATGCAAAAGATGGCTAAAACCGAATACTGTAGCTACAAAATCTAGCAAGTGATCCTCACTCTATGGGATGTAACGCTCACGCTATAAACATCGCCCATACAAAAGCCAATCGATGCTATAACTGCGCAAAAGGGCATCCATTCTCTCTTGGATTTCTTCAAAACGGCGGTGAAACCCGCAGGGTTCTATATGTGCCTCCTGCCAATTACAGCGATATCCCGGCTGCATGCATGCATTGACCAACCGGTCCGTGTCCAAAGCCTCCATCAGATCATAGACGCTTACCGTACGCAGATCCACCGCCAGACGGCAACCGCCCTCTGCACCACGGACAATCTTGATAAAACCGGCCTTTTCCAGTTTTTTTGCGATCTTATACACAAATTGATCCGGAATTTGTTCCTGCTGGCAAATGTCCGCCGCTGTCCGCTGCTCTCCACCTGCCAATGCACGCATGATGCGCAGCGCATAATCCGCTTCCCGTGTAATCAGCAGCACACTCACCTCTTTTGACTCTATTCGTACTTAGCGTAGCAAAGTTGATAATACTTGTCAAGTTTATCCTCTTGCTTTCTGCAAAAATTCTATAGATTGTATAAAAAACAAACGTAAATTTCAGTAATAAAGAAACAACCATGGAAACCGTATCTGTCCCCATGGTTGTTACGCGATTCAGTTGTTGGACAAATGCTTCCGATTCCGGCGGTACATCAGATAATCCTCTAAAATGATCGTTGCCGCCACCGCATCGACCACAGCCTTCCGCTTCTTTCCCCGCGTATCCGTGTCGTTCAGATATCCGTGCGCTGTGATGGTTGTCCCGCGCTCGTCCTGCATATGCACCGGCACATCGATCAAAGCGCGCAGCTGTTCGGCAAATACGCGCGCGCTTTGGGCGCTTTCGCCCTCGCTGCCGTCCATATTGCGCGGAAGCCCTACAACAATTTCGCCCACACGATATTCCCCGGCTTTTGCGGCAACGGCAGCCGCAAGGCGTTCCCGGTTGTATTCCTGAATCACACCGGCTGGGGAAGCCAAAAGCTCCCCCTCATCGCACACGGCCAAGCCCGTGCGCGCTTTTCCCAGATCAACTGCTAAAATTCTCATCGTCTACGCTCCCGATTCTCCCGCCGCCACCAGGTCTGTTTGGCAAATACGGAGACCTCGGGCGTCAAGTGGGAGGCATCATTCCATACGGCGAGGTGGGGGTTCCCCTGTTGATCGAAGTCGATCACGCTGACGGCTGTGTTGTCGCACCAATCCACATCGTTCAACTGCTCCAACGGTTTGTTCATCGCATGGCAGAGGATGTTCCGGATGGCACAGCCGTGGGACGCCACACAGACCGTCTTTCCCGGATTTTCGCGCACAATGGCACGCACCGCTTCCCATACGCGGTCATAGACCTGGCGCATGCTCTCCCCATGGGGCGCGCAAAAATTCTGCGGCGCGGTATACCAATTGGCGTCCTGCTCCGGCGCGACCTTGGGCAGATCCGCCCACAGGAGCCCCTCATAATCGCCGCCGTCGATTTCCTGCAAGCGCTTCTCCGCATGAATCGGAAGATGATGATAGCGGTTGACCGCCTCCGCGGTCAACCAAGCGCGCTTGAGCGGGCTGGAATACATGGCGTCAATCCGTATATTCCGGAGGCGCAGGGCTAAGAGTTCCAACTGCTTTTCCCCATTGCCGGAGATCCCGCAGTCGGAGCTGCCCTGGAACCGCCCGTTCGTATTGCCCTCCGCTTCGCAGTGGCGCACCAACAAAATGCGGGTGGCCCCTTCCGGCTTTTGGGGAATGGCGTTATAACTTGATGAATGAAGTGTTTCCATGCGAACACAACCTTCCAAATGGGATTAACTCAATAGGCACACACGGCGCCCGTCAGCTCAGTCACAGAAGCAATGTGGTTCTCATCCAAATAGCGGTTCAGGCCGTCCAAGATCTTGATGGGCGCATACGGGTCTGTAAACAAAGCAGTGCCGATCTGCAGGGCCGACGCACCGGCCAGCAACATCTCCACGGCGTCCTGCCAAGTGCTGATACCGCCCAACCCGATGACCGGAACCTTGACGCGCTGCGCCGCCTGCCACACCATGCGCACAGCGACTGGGAATACCGCCGGTCCGGAAAGCCCGCCCGTGTTATTGCGGAGAATCGGCCGGCGAGTGCGGATGTCAATCCGCATACCTGTCAACGTATTGATGAGGGAGATCGCGTCTGCGCCGCCTGCTTCCGCCGCGGCCGCGATTTCCCCGATATCGGCAACATTGGGGGACAGCTTGACAATCAGCGGTTTGCGGCAATACTTGCGCACAGCCACCGTGATCTCTTCCACACTTGCGCAGGAGGTCCCGAAGGCAACGCCGCCGTGCTTGACATTGGGACAGGAAATATTCAATTCCACCATATCGACGTCGCTCTCCGAGAGCTTTTCCGCCATACGGCAGTAATCCTGCTGCGTGTTCCCCGCGATATTCGCAATGACGACCGTCCCCTGCTGTTTCAGCCAGGGAAGGTCCTCTTCAATAAAGTGATCGACACCCGGATTTTGCAGGCCCACCGAGTTCAACATCCCGGAGGGCGTTTCCGCAATGCGGGGCGGCGGGTTACCTGGACGCTCCTGAAGGGTAATGCCCTTGCAGGAAATCCCCCCCAATGTGGAGAGCGGATAAAATTCCTGGTATTCCCGGCCAAAGCCGAAGGTGCCGGAGGCGGCAATCAGTGGGTTTTCAAACGCAACCCCTGCGATCTTTACCTGTAAATCAGCCATGTTCCCGCCTCCTCAATCCAAAACAACATTCTGATAGGGGAACACCGGGCCGTCTTTGCAGACATGCCCAAAATATTCCCGTCCATCTGCGAGCAGCTTGCAGGCGCATCCCAGGCACGCGCCGATGCCGCAGGCCATGCGTTCCTCCAAGGAGATCTGGCATTCTACACCGCGCTCTTTTGCAACCGCAGAGACCGCCTTCAACATGGGCGTCGGCCCGCAGGCAAAAAGGACATCAAAATCGAGGTCCTTCAGGCAATCCGTCACCAGGCCGTGGTGCCCCATGCTGCCGTCGTCGGTGGCTATGCGCACTTCACAGCCGTTGGCACGGAAATCCTCTTCCAAAATCACAGCGTCCCGGTTGCGGAAGCCGAGCACAGCGGTCGCATTCTTTCCAAATGCTTTCGACGCCTCCAAAAGCGGCGGGACGCCGATTCCGCCGCCCACAAATACCGCCTTGCGGGAACAATCCCCCAAGACAAAGCCGTGCCCGAGCGGCGCCAGGATGTCGAGGGTTGCCCCCTCTTCCAGTCCTGCCAAAATGCGGGTCCCTTCGCCGCGGATCTGGAACACGAAGCGCAATGTCCCAGCCGCACGATCTACGCCGCAGATCGAAATCGGGCGGCGCAGCGTCTTGCCCGGCACATAGATATGCGCAAACTGGCCCGCCTGCGCAGCCGCTGCAAAGTCCGGCGCTTCCACAACGAAGTCAAAAATATCCTTTGCAAGCTCACGCTTTTGCAGAAGCTTGCAATCCTTTACATCGTATTTCATCATTTGATCGTTCCAATCTCCCCTACGATTTCGTCGCGCATGCGCACCGCTTCTGCCGCGGCCGCCTTTGCATAATCGTGTTCCGGCGCATGCTGCTTCTGCCATGCACAGAGGATGGAGCGGGAGGCGTTCACGATTGCACCGCGGCCGTTGGCGTCAAAGGCCGGGGCCACATCCTTGGCGCCGCCGCCCTGCGCCCCATAGCCGGGCACCAGGAAGAAGGTGTGCGGCAGGGCCGAGCGCAGCTCACGCAGCTGCTCCGGGTACGTCGCACCGACGACCGCGCCAACGCCCGAATAGCCATACTTGCCGGGGAGTTCTTCGCCCCACTGCTCGCAGAGCGCCCCCATCGTGGCATAGAGCGTCTTCTGGTCGTCCAAAACACGATTTTGCAGCTCGCCAGAGGAGGGGTTTGAGGTCTTGACCAACACAAAGATGCCCTTATCCTCCGCCTTGCAGATGGAGAGGAGCGGCTTGATGCCGTCCGAACCCAGATAGCCGTTCACCGTCAGTGCATCCCCGCCAAACGGGACGCAGAGCTCGTCTTCCACCAGGACCGTGCCGAGGTGCGCTGCCGCATAAGCTTCCATCGTTGTGCCGATGTCGTTGCGCTTGCCGTCCGTAATCACGAACATCCCTTTTTCGCTCGCATAGGCAATGGTATCGTGCAGCGTTTTGACCCCCTGCCAGCCGTACATCTCATAATAGGCGCACTGGGGCTTCACTGCGGGGACAATCTCACACAGCGCATCGATCAATCCCTTATTGAATTCCAGGATCGCTGCCGCTGCGCCTTCCAAATTCTTTCCATATTTCGCAAAGGCTTCCTCCTTGATATAGGAGGGGATATAGTCGAGTTTTGGGTCCAATCCCGCCACAGTCGGGTTCTGCAAGGTTGCAATCCGCTCTATCAGTCGGTCAAATGCCATGTTCTTTTCCACCCTTCTATTTTCTCTGATCGTTTTTCTTCCTCATTCGCCATCGCGATAGACAATTTTGCCGCCGCAGATGGTCAACTTCACGCGCCCTGTCAAAAGCCGCCCCTTAAAGACCGCATTGCGGCTCTTCCCGTGCAGCTTCTCCGGGTCCACCGTCCACTGCTCCTCCGGGTCAAACAGCACCAGATCCGCCGGCCTACTGGTCTCCAATGTTCCCGCCGGAATCTTCAAGATCTTGGCCGGCGCTGTGCTCATCAACCGAAGCAGTTCCCGAAGCGTCAGCAGGCCGGGCTTGACCAGGTAGGTGATCCCGGCAGCGAGGGAGGTCTCCATCCCGATGCTCCCATTCGGCGCTTTGGAAAAATCCGCCTTTTCCTGCGGCGTGTGTGGGGCGTGGTCGGTTGCAATCGCATCGATGGTCCCATCCCGAAGCCCTTCGATCACCGCCAAGCGGTCCGCCTCCGTGCGCAAGGGCGGGCTCATCCGGAAATCCGCGTCCCGCGCCCGCAGCAGGGCGTCGGTCAGGCTAAAATAATGCGGTGCTGTCTCCGCCGTCACCTGCACGCCCCGGCGCTTTGCATCCCGAATCATGGCCACCGACGTGCGAGAACTCACATGACAGATATGGATCGGGACCTGATACGCTTCCGCCAGAGCAATGTCCCGCGCCGTTCCGCAGTCCTCGGCCGCGTTGGGCACACCTGGCACGCCCAGTTCGCGCGAAACCGCCCCTTCGTTCATCAGGCCGCCCTTGGAGAGGTCAAGGTCCTCACAATGGGATACCACCCGCATTCCCAGCTCCGGCGCCGCCTGCATTGCACGGGCCATCAAGCGGGAATGGACAACCGGGCGCCCATCGTCGCTCAATGCAACCGCGCCTGCCTCCCGCAGGGCCGCAAGGTCGTCCAATTCCTCGCTTTGCAATCCTTTTGTAATGGCAGCCGCCACATAGACATGCGCATCCGCTTGGGAAGCCTTGTCCAAAATGTAGCGCACCGTCTCCGGGGTATCGATGGCCGGCTTCGTATTGGGCATACAGAGCAAGCTGGTCACACCGCCCGCCGCCGCTGCACGACAGCCGGTGAGGATGTCCTCCTTTTCGGTAAAACCCGGGTCGCGCAGATGGACATGCATATCCACCAGTCCGGGGGCTGCAACCATCCCGCTTGCGTCGATCACCTGCGCGTCCGATGCTTCGACCGTCCCGCCAACCTGCTGTAAAGAACCGTCTACCAGCAAAAGATCCCCGATCTGGTCCAAGTCAGAGGACGGGTCGAGAATCCTTGCGTGCCGCAGTAAAAGCTTTTCCAAAGCGCACCTCCTGGATGGAATTTTTGTTGGTTCTATTATACCGATTCCGCCAAAAAAAGTAAAGGAAGCCTTTCGCTCGAAAAACGACCGACGCTCCGGCGATTTTTCATCTATTTTTGTGTGGCGGATCGGCCAGATGGATTCTAAAGAAGACAGAATCCTTCTGGCCCTCTTTGGAATCCTCATAAAAAGGCCCGGACAGAAGCACTGTCCGGGCCTTGTATCGACCAATCTTATTTATAAAACGATTAGAATCTCTTTCTGGCAACGTAGCTGGTGTGCAGAAGCTCGTGTGCCTTGTGGCTGCCGGGCTCGCCCAAATACTCGTCGTACACCAGTTTGATCAGCGGGCTCTCGTGGCTCTTGCGCAGCGGGAGGTTCTTGTCCTCTTCGTAGAGCGCCTTTGCACGCAGGCCCTTGAGGTCTGTGAAGCTGCGGACCGTTGCGGACTGGATCGGCTGGCCGCCGCCATTGACACAACCGCCCGGGCAGCACATGATCTCAATAAAGTGATAATCGGCTTCACCCTTGCGGACCTTCTCAAGCACCTCGTTGGCGTTGCTCAGGCCGCTGACCGCCGCCACCTTGACATCCATGCCGCCGACATGATAGACGGCTTCCTTGATGCCCTCGGTACCGCGCACCTCGGTGTAATCGATGTTGTCCAGGCTCTTGCCCTCCAGAACGTCCGCTGCGGTTCTGAGCGCCGCCTCCATAACGCCGCCCGTCGCGCCAAAGATCGCGGCCGCGCCGGTAGAAATACCCATCGCGTCGTCGAACTCCTCATCGGGCAGGTTGACAAAGTCCAGATGCGCACGGTTGATCAGGCGGGACAGCTCGCGCGTGGTGATGGAGATATCCGTATCCGGGATACCCTCGCCTGCGGCATCCTGGTCGTCGCGCTTGATCTCAAATTTCTTTGCAATGCAGGGCATGACGCTGACCACGACGATGTTCTTCGGGTCAAGGCCGTTCTTCTCTGCAAACCAAGTCTTAATCATCGCGCCGGTCATCTGCTGCGGGGACTTACAGGTGGACACATTCGGCAGCAGGTCCGGGAAATAATGCTCGCAGAACTTGATCCAGCCGGGCGAGCAGGAGGTGATCATCGGCAGCACGCCGCCGTTCTTCACACGGTCAAGGAATTCTGTGGCCTCTTCCATGATGGTGAGGTCGGCGCCGAAGTCGGTGTCAAACACCTTATCAAAGCCCAGGCGGCGCAGGGCGGCAACCATCTTGCCCTTGACATTGGTGCCGACCGGCATGCCGAAGCATTCGCCCAAAGTTGCACGGATGGCCGGAGCGGTCTGTACCACGACATATTTCTCCGGATCGTTGATCGCTGCAAGGACCTCGTCGCACTGGTCGCGCTCTGTGAGGGCTCCCGTCGGGCAGCTCACAATGCACTGGCCACAGGAAACGCAGGCCACTTCGTTCAGCGGACGTTCAAACATACAGCCAATGTGGGTATCGAACCCGCGGCCGTTCGGTCCGATCACAGCCACATGCTGGTTGGCGCAGGCGGCCACGCAGCGGCGGCAGAGGATGCACTTTCCATTGTCGCGGACCAAATACTCCGTGGATTCATCCTTCTGGGCTTCCGGTTTTGCACCGTCAAAGTGCTCGGCGTCGTCCACGCCCAGCTCATAGCAGAGGGACTGCAGCTCGCAGCTTCCGCTGCGCTTGCAGGTGAGGCACTTGCGGTCGTGCACGGAGAGCAGCAGCTCCAGCGTGAGCTTGCGGGATTCCTGCACCTTCGGTGTATTGGTGAAAACTTCCATCCCCTCGTTGACCGGATAAACGCAGGCCGCAACCAAAGAACGGGCGCCCTTCACTTCTACAACGCACATACGGCAAGCGCCAATTTCGTTGATATCCTTCAGGAAGCACAGTGTGGGGATGTTGATGCCCGCATACCGTGCAGCCTCCAAAATCGTAGAATCCTTCGGCACCGAGAGGGGCATGCCGTTGATTTTTATATTGACCATATCCATTGATGGCACACTCCTTTCTTATCTCTTCACAATCGCGTTGAACTTGCACTTCTCCATGCAAGCGCCGCACTTGATGCATTTGCTCGTATCGATCACATGCGGCTTCTTCACGGTACCGCTGATCGCCCCGACCGGGCAGTTGCGTGCGCAAAGCGTACAGCCTTTGCACTTGTCTTCGAGGATATAGTAATTCGTCAACGCCTTACATGCGCCCGCCGGGCAGCGTTTCTCCGTGACGTGCGCGATGTACTCATCGCGGAAATAATGCAGGGTGGAGAGCACCGGGTTCGGCGCCGTCTGGCCCAAAGCGCAGAGCGAATTTTCTTTCAGATAATTGCAGAGCTCTTCCAAACGGTCGATGTCCTCCAGGGTGCCGTTGCCGCTGGTGATCTTATTGAGGATTTCCAACAGGCGGCGCGTACCAACGCGGCACGGGGTACACTTTCCACAGGATTCATCCACGGTGAATTCCAGGAAGAACTTCGCGATGTCCACCATACAGGTGGTGTCGTCCATGACAATCAGGCCGCCGGAACCCATCATGGAGCCGATGGCGATCAGGTTGTCGTAATCGATCGGTACATCCATCTGGGAGGCCGGGATACAGCCGCCGGAAGGGCCGCCGGTCTGGGCTGCCTTAAAGGTATGGCCGTCCGGCACGCCGCCGCCGATCTCCTCGACGATTTCACGCAGGGTGGTGCCCATGGGGACTTCCACTAGGCCGGTGTGCTTGATCTTGCCGCCCAGAGCGAACACCTTGGTGCCCTTGCTCTTTTCCGTACCCATAGAGGCGAACCAGTCCGCGCCCTTCAGGATGATTTGGGCGACATTGGCATACGTTTCAACGTTGTTCAGGATGGTCGGCTTTCCAAACAGGCCCTTGAGTGCTGGGAACGGAGGACGCGGACGCGGCTCGCCGCGCTTGCCCTCGATGGAGGTCATCAAAGCCGTCTCTTCGCCGCAGACGAACGCACCGGCGCCAAGGCGGAGTTCAATATCAAAATTGAAATCGGTATCAAAGATATGTTTACCGAGCAGGCCGTACTCTCTGGCCTGGTCGATGGCAATCTGTAAGCGCTTTACCGCAATTGGGTATTCGGCACGGACATAAATATATCCCTGGGACGCGCCGATCGCATAGCCGGCGATGGCCATGGCTTCCAGAACTGCATGCGGGTCGCCTTCCAAGATGGAACGGTCCATGAACGCGCCTGGGTCACCTTCATCCGCGTTGCAGCACACATATTTCTGATCCGCCTGGTTCTGTGCGGCAAAGAGCCACTTCCGGCCGGTCGGGAAACCTGCGCCGCCGCGGCCGCGCAGGCCGGACTTGGTGATTACATCGATGACGTCCTGTGGGGTCATTTCCGTGAGAACCTTGCCCAACGCCTGATAGCCGTCGACCGCTATGTACTCGTCGATGTCCTCGGGATTGATAACGCCGCAGTTGCGCAGCGCAACGCGGTGCTGTTTTTCATAGAAAGGCGTATGGTTCAAAGACTTGACGGAGTTGGAATTCTCCACCACGGTCTCTTGATAAAGAAGGCGCTTGACAATTCTGCCCTTGAGCAGATGCTCCTCCACGATCTCCGGCACATCGTCCGGCTTGACCATGCTATAGAACGCGCCCTCTGGATATACAATCATAATCGGGCCCAAGGCACAGAGGCCGAAGCAGCCCGTACGGATGACATTGACCTCCTGCTCGAGGCCTTTCGCGGCAATTTCCTCTTTCAGACGCTGGATAATCAGCTCACTGTTCGAGGAGGTACAACCCGTACCGCCGCAAACCAGTACATTCGAACGATACATTTTACAGCCTCCTTATTTTGAATTCGCGCCGATGGTAAACTCCGTGACGACGTTGCCGTTGACCAGGTGGTCGTTCACCATGCGGACCGCCTTTTCCGGCGTCATCTTCACATAGGTGATCTTGTCCTTGCCGGGTTCCACAACCTCGACAACCGGCTCAAACTGGCAGATGCCGATGCATCCCGTCTGGGTAACCATGACGTTCTGGAGGCCTCTTTTCGCCACCTCGTCCACGATGGTGGTGAGGACCGGGCGTGCGCCCGCAGCGATGCCGCAGGTGGCCATGCCGACCAATACGCGGATCGCGTCGTCCTGTCCTTCCCGCAGCGTAACCTTGCCGCGGGCTTTATCTCGGATTGCCTGAAGTTCCGCTAATGACTTCATACTATATTTTCTCCCCTTTGATGCTTTCTGTTTGTTCCTTGAGAAAGTCCCGCATCCATGCCACAACATCTGGCACGTTCAGCTCCACTTCCTCGCCCAAAATCCCGCGCAACTCACGGGTATCCAAAGTAAATTCACGGTCATCAATCCTGTGATGAAAGACAAAATCCCGGTCTGTATTGCATGTAATCAATAATAGGATCGTCTCGTTGATGTCCCCCAAAGGGATAAAATCCACATGGGAAGGCACAAACTCCGCCGTTACCGTCGTCCCTTTTCCTGGCTCGGAGTCGATCCGCAGCCCGCCGCCCGTCATCTCCGCCTCCATTTTAAAGAGCGGGATTCCTAAGCCCACCTTGCGCGTGGTGCGCGTGGTGAAAAAGGGGTCTATTACACGGGCAACCTGTTCCGCGGTCATTCCGCGGCCGTTGTCCACAATCCGGATCGTCAAACGGTCCAATGCGGCGTCCTCACAGACGTCCACCGTGATACAGGATGCGCCCGCCGAAATGGAATTCTGCGCGATGTCCATCACATTTAAAGAGAGTTCCCGCATCTTAGTCGTTGTACTTTGCCAAGATCCCGTCGACCTCTTCCGGCACCAAACGGCCATACACATCATCATTGATGGTCATAACCGGCGCCAAACCGCAAGCGCCGATGCAGCGGCAAGCGGTCAAAGAAAACTTCCCATCCGGGGTACATTCTTCGGGCTGGATGCCAAGGGCAGAACTCACCTTATCCAGGACTGCAGCTGCGCCCTTTACATAACAGGCCGTCCCCAGGCAGATAGAGATATTATATCTCCCCTTTGGGGTGAGCGAGAACTGCGAATAGAAGGTCGCCACGCCAAAGACTTCCTCCAACGGCTTGTTGAGGCCTTCCGCCACCATGGTTTGCACTTCCACCGGCAGATAGCCATAAATCTCCTGGGCCTCCTGCAAAACCGGCATGATCGCGCCTTTGTCATCTTTGTGCTTTTCAATTACTTCGTGCAGCTTCTTTTCCTGCTCCGGAGTCCCTTGAAAAGGCAAATTGCTTATTTTTTTTTGCATTCTTGTTCCTCCCTGTGATTTCCAAATGCAGCAAAATGTTTCGTAATATTTCGAACATTTCGCCTCAAATGCATTATGATTTATTATAGCATACTGTTTGTAGAAAATCTACAATTTTTTTGTAATTTCTCCATGAAATATACTCGAAACAATCATGTTCAATAATTATTCATATAATTATGTAAAATTATGAATTTTGTCCATTTAAAAGCTGGATCACCGCCTCAGCAGATGCTTCCGGCAGCTCCAGCACCGGGCCGGGGTCCCGCATGTGTTCCAGGTAATGAGCGTCGGAATTTCGCAGGATGAACAGGCCCGACAGTTCCGGATTCGTTTGCAGAAGCTTCTCCGGGTCCCCGGAAAAGCTGATCTCTGCCGTACGAAACCCCGCCTCCGGGGGAATCGCCCCTAAGGAAGCGATTACGCTATATGCCGGCTTATCCACGTGCGCCGGGAAAGCTGTCCCGCCAAACCGCCTCGCCTCGCGCAGGACGTGATCCACCCCGATTTGCGTGGCGTTGATGAGCAAACGCTCCTCTTCCCCAAGGATGCGGTCTTGATCGTCCATCACCAGTTGATGACCAAAGATCTCGGGCCGATTGGGGATTCCCAGGCTTTTTTCCCGCACAAATTCTTCAAACGCCTCTGCGGACGGGACGTCCGGGAACAGACACACGACATGCGCTTCCTCCTGCGTGCACAGCTCCATGCCAGGGATCACCACAAGGCCCGCCTGCTCCCCCGCTCTGACCGCAGAGGCGGCGTTCCGGCAGGAGTTATGATCCGTCAGCGCAATGATATCGTATCCCAACAGTTTTGCCATATTGACCAAATTGTAGGGCGTCATATCATCGTCCCCGCAGGGCGAAAGGCAGGAATGCAGGTGAAAGTCGTAGAAGAACTTCATTTTTTCAGCAATTCCGCCAGCTGCGCGCCGAGCTCGTAGCTATTCTTTTCGCTGCCGAGAACCAGAATATCCTGCTGCTGCGCCTTGACGCGCGCCTCCTCGTCCAACGACGCATTGTCCGTCAGGACAATGCAGGCAGCGTCTGCCAGGGACGCCACGGCGATTGCATTGACATTGCCCATCACGGTAAACCATACTGCATCCGCCGGCAAGCGCGCCATGACCCAACTGAGCAGATCGCCCGTATAGCCTCCAGTCACCTCGCGGGAGAGGTCCTCCCCCACCAGTACATGCAGCTCCAATTGCTTGCAAACTTGCTCAACGTTCATCGGAATCGGCCTCCTTATGATGCCCTGGCACAAAACCTCCCATAGAGGAGAGCGCTTGGGCGACCTGTTTAATTTCCTCGCGCAGAATAAAGATACACTCATTTTCCTTCGCAGATCCGCGGACCACATCCTCCGCAAATGCGCGGCAGGTTGGCGCGCCGCAGGAGCCGCAATCCAGCCCCGGCAGTTTCTCACAGATTTTGTCGATATCGGCCATCATGCGCAGGGCTTCGCCCATATCGTCGGAAAGCTTGAGCACGGGCGCAAATTCCAAATTATCCTGCCATTGCATACAAGGGGGAATCCCCTCTTCCAAATGGTTCTGCGAAACGGGGAGATACCGGCGCAGCCGCTGTAGCCGTGCCTTGGCGACATAGGCATTTTCCACGCAGAGCACCCCTCCAACGCACCCGCCCGCGCAGGCGTTTAATTCGATGAAGTCCAGCTCCTTGATGCGCTCGTCCTCCAACTCTTCCAACACGCGGATGACATTGTCCACACCGTCCGCCGCCAGATATTTGTCATTGAGCAGCGCCGCCGCCTCGCCGCCGCTGGACGCCCAGCCGACGCCGATCACACCGCACTGCATCAACGGCTCAACTGTCTCCGCTTTCTCCATTTTCTCCACCAAGGCGGGGAAAATCTCGCTGATCGCAATTGCACCGTCCACATAGGACGTCTTGGTGCTGATCGGGCATTTTGTGTCCGTCACCTTGGCTGGACAGGGCGTGATAAAAAACGCGCCGATCTTTTCCAAGGGCAAGCCGGTCTTCTTCCTCGCCTCCTTTTTCACAAAGCGGGCCGCCGTCTCCATGGGGGAATTCAGCGGCAGCACATGCGAACAGAGTTCCGGGAACCGCACGCGGATCAAACGGACCACCGCCGGACACGCCGAGCTGATGATGGGCCGCTCCAGATGCCCCTGCTGCATCAACTTGCGCGTGGCATCGGAAACCAGCTCCGCACTGCGCGCAACCTCATACACCTCATCGAACCCCATCTTCTTGAGCCCGGTGAGGACGATGTCGATGTCGTCCAGATTGTTAAACTGCCCGAACAAAGCCGGCGCCGGAAGAGCGATCTTATAGGAGTAGTTGTCCAACTCGGAGAGATGGTCAAACCGCGCCCGTTTTGCATGATGTGGGCAAACGCGGATACACTCGCCGCAATCGATGCAACGCTCTGAGATAATCTGCGCCTTTCCATCGCGCACCCGGATCGCCTCCGTCGGGCAGCGTTTGATGCAATTGGTGCATCCCATGCATTTCTCTTTATCCAAAATGACCGAATGGAAGAATTTCTCCATCGTTTAATCACCGCCCACCCGGTTCCTATCGGTAAATACAGTTATGTAAAGGGCTGTCCCCTCTCCCACTTTGGTATCTATGTCTAGGATATCGGAATATTTTTTGATATTTGGAAGGCCCATCCCTGCGCCAAAACCCAAGGAACGTACATTGTCCGGCGCTGTGGACCACCCTTCCTTCATCGCTTTGCTCAAGTCCTGGATGCCTGGGCCATGATCTTCGAGAACCACATAAATTTTATCCGGGTCAATTTCCACATGCGCCGTGCCGCCGCCCGCGTGGATGACCATATTGATTTCCCCTTCATACATCGCGATCGCTACACGGCGGATGACATCCGCATTGCAGCCAATCTGTTTTAGCTTCCGTTTTACATCGCTGGAAGCCGCGCCAGCCTGGGTGAAATCGTCGCCTGGCACCACATAATCAAATGTTAGGGCACTCATCCGACTTCACTTCCCCCTGACAGGCCATTGGTATAGAGCAGCCCGCATGCGGTAAACATACGGTAAGGGGTTTTCAGCACGGTGATCCCCTTCTCTTTTGCCAACTCTAGGACAGTGGCGTCAATCTCCTTCCCGCGGACAAAGATGATGCAATGCATGTCCATCATCTCCGCAGTGCGCACAACCTGTGGGTTCGTCAGGCCCGTGAGCAGTACGGATTGATCCTTGACAAAGGCCAGCACGTCGCTCATCATATCGCTGCCGCACGCCGTGCGGACCTCCAAATCGAGGTCGCCCTCTACCAGGATATCCGCCTTTAAAATTTTTACTACATCGCGTACCTTCATAGAACGTTCCTCCTGTTTCATCCTATACAATGTTTTTGAATGTTAAACGATAAAATTTATGCATTTTTATTATAACATATTACAAAGGCGGAAACAACTGCCGAACGAAAAAGAGCGACATAAAAAATACCCTTCTCTAACAAACCATTTTAGAGAAGGGTATCCTTAATTCTATTCGTTCACAAATTATAGCCCTTACCGGCTAAAGCCAGGGGATCGATTTATCAAGAAAAGGTCTTGCTCGATACCTGCATCACTTTGAATGTCACCTCAGAAGGAGAGAATCCATCTGCACTGGTATAGCTCACCGTGGCTGCCTGATCCATCGGCCAGAGGAGATAACCTTTTTCCGCCAAATATTCATACATACTTTCCGCATTGAAAGTCATGGTTTTTTCTTCTTCAGTGGTATAGGTGTAGGACAGCTCTTCTACAAGAGTTCCTTCTTGGTCCACAAAATTCACCTGCAACTCGGCTGGCTCCGGCTCTTCCTGGATGGGCCGCACGATAAATACCACCTCGGAAGGTTCAAATACGTCATTCCCGGAAGCATCCACCCCATAATTTACGGTATAGGACTGCTCCGGCGGGACAAGCTCATAACCGTTTTCTGCCAAGTATGCCTGCACGTCATCCGCATCAAGGGTAAACTCCCCATAGGAGATGGGGCGATACGAACAGGATAGGCTCTCTATACGGTTCCCATCCTCGTCTTCAAAATACACAGAAAACGTCGAAGATAGCTGCCTGAGCGAAAAATACTTGGTAGTGGAGCCGTTTCCCGTAGCCGGGGCCGTGTAATCCACGCTCAGCGGGTTCGGCTTTCCATTCCGGATGACCGCATATTGTGCGGGCACAATGTCAAACCCTGTCAATCCTTCTATACCCGTCGCCTCTTCCAGGCTTGGGGAAGCATACAGCCAGCCATATTGATTGAGTCCACGCGAAGGAATTTTCACTCCATTCACATGGAGCACCCAGGCGTATTCATATGGATAAGCCGGGGAAGTTGTCCACTTGTATTCCACTGTAACCGTCTGACCGCAAGGGACCCATAAATATTCCAAAGTTTTATAGCCATTATCGTTGATCCGGTACTCGACCTGGTAACTTCCGTCGATCGAATAATCATATGCAAAAGCCACCGACGAAACACAAAACAGCATGCATACCGCTAAGAGAAGAGAAAACAACCTCTTTTTCATGTATTGCACCCCTTTCACCTTTCTCACGCAGGAATATACGTGCCTTCATTTGAACAGACCGTCAAACTGCTATGAGAAAACTCCAGATTATCCGGATCATTCGTTGGTGTAAGCACCGAAAGAACGGTTCCGGTCGTCTTTGTACCCGTAATTGTTCCCATATTCTGCACAACCAGCCCGGCGTTGTATTCGGCGCCTCTCACATTGGCGTCGTCCGCCGGTGCAGCTACTGTGCAATTTTCAATAGTTCCTGAATTGCTAACCGCCAAACCAGCATTGTTTTGATACATAGCGATAAACGGATACATTGCCATTGTAAGATCCACGTCGCTCAAATTGGGGTTGATCTTCCCCTGGAAGGTCGTATTCCGGATCACGGCCCCTGCTGTATTTTGGGACACTATTCCTCCGAAATTACTATTTTTTCCTTCGTTCTCCGGAGATGCTTCTAATCCCCCGTTAATTGTGGCATGGGAAACACAGTTTTCAATTGTGCCACTGTTGATTGCTGCAATCGTGCCGCAATTGTTGCCGGTTGTGTTGATGGCACTGTCATCTGTAATGGTTAGGTTCTTCAAAGTACCCGCGTTCGATACAAACAAGCCCAGGTTATCGCCGCCGCTAATGGTGTAGCTTACCGTATATTTGACGCCCTGGTATTCCCCGTTCAAGCTGCCGCTGAGAGATGGGGTCGGCACATACTCGCCCAATGCAATATCCGCGCCCAGGATAAAATGCTTATCGCTGTAATTGCGGATCTTATTGAACTGCTCCGCATTCATAATCAGGAAGGGGTCCTCTTCCGAACCATCGCCGCCTGCAAAATCCGGATTCGGATCCGTCGGCTCCTCGCCGCTGCCAACCGGAACAACCGTGAAGACAACTGTTGCCGGGGTTGCCTTGCCCGTCTCGTCGTCAACCGTCACCGCGCTGGACTGCTCCGCTGCTGCCGGGCTGTACACATAGCCCTGCGGTGCATCATAGTCCGCCGCGGCAATTGTGGTATCGCTCTTTACCGTCACCTTCCGGCTCTGCACCAGCGTGCCGTCCGCTGTGTTTTCGCGCCATTCGATGGTCACGTTGTCCTCAAAGCGGTCCGGATCGTCCGGATCCTCTGTGCCGGAACCGCCCTCGTCCGGATTTCCGGCCGCAGTGTCGTCCATCTGGTACGCATTCAGCACCAGATTGCCGTGGTAATGCTGGCCCTGGTAGGCGTTGCCAACCGTCTCCGGCAGATAGCCCGCGATGACATAGCGCTCCGTGCCGTTCGCCGGGATCATCGCCGTCATGTATGTACTGTTGGCTTCCTCCGCCGTGTTCTCAGACGCCACGCCATCCGGGTTCGCTGCGTCCTCGTCATACGCCGTGTTCAGGTTGACGCCTTCCACCAGCGTCCAGTCCTCGCCCACGAGCTTGTAGACAAACACCTTCAGCACCGGCGCCAGACGGTTCGCGCAGTCCTGCTTGCTGCCGTCCTGGGTGATGGTGATGTTGTCGTCCGTCAGGATCGGCTCGCCATCCGCACAGCCATTGCCCGCTTCCAGGGAAAGCTTCACCTTTGTTGGCAGTGTGCCTTCGTTCGTGATGTCCACCGGCTTGAAGTACGCCGGGACCGGTTCATAGTGGCTGTCCTTCAGCCCGGTCGTGCCGCCCTGTGTTACGTCGTTGTTCCATTCGTTTTTGTCCAGTTCCTTGTAGAAGTTCTCGTACAGCATCGGGCGCAGGTTCTCAAAATCGAGGGCCGTCTGTCCTTCCTCGCCCGGCTTCACGCTGACATCCAAAATACCTGCTGAGAAGTTCGTGGCGACCTTCTCCGTGTCTGTGAACCACGCCATTGTGCCGCCCGCCAATAGGCACAGCACCAACAGCAGGGACACGCCAGACAAAATGACTCTGCTCTTTTTTGCCTTCATCTCTGCACCTCCATTGTTTTGGCAGGTTTTCATAGCCTGCCCGCCTAAACCCTCAATATAGGACATATATCTGGAAGATGTTGCTCATCTTCCTGTTATTGTTATTATAAACAATTTGAAGTGCGATTTACATTCGTATTTTCCGATTATTATCCCTTTTTATAACCCTACTATATACAAAAACCATTAATAAAAATTTCGATTTACAAATATGCAAACTCTTTCATTTATGGAAAGCCAATAAAAACATCATATGCAGCACATCACTATCCTCGATTGTCACTCAACTTTTCTTTTTCGATCTCCAATAAGATATCAAACAAACGGGCCGACAACTCTATGAGCTGGTTGAGGTTTTCTGTTCCCAACCGGTGTTCCGCTTCATCCAGTATGGAAAAAATTTCTTTTCGGTTCTGTTCCAAAAGGGCCTTGCCCTTTTCAGTTAAACAGACAAACACCGCACGGCGATCGTTCTTCGTCATACTGCGGGCAACGAGCCCTTTCCCTTCTAAAGAGTTCAGCATCTGTGACACCGCTGGCATGGACATTTGTGTACGCCGGCTTACTTCAGAAATGCGTACGCCATCATCGCCGCCATTTTCTTTTTGCAGCTTTCCGCATACCTCAATCTTATGTAACATAAAAAAAGCGCTCATCGGCAAGCCATCCCTCTGCACAAAAAGAGGCTTTACGCATTTATATCGCCAGAAGAGATCCAATATTTTTTTCCCACAATGTGCTTCCCAATCCTCATATTCTTCCATATGGCAACCGTTCCTTTTCCTAATATTTTGTTTTATAAACAATTAAGCATATTAATATTATAAAAACCCTGAACGATTGTCAAGGGAAAGCCTAAATCTCCATGGCCTTCCAAAATATTTTCATCTAATAGGACGCCATATCGCTTCCCCATGAGCTATTTTTGTGGGGATACACCCACTTATACTTGTATCCTTGCAAAACTTATGATTAAAGAAAAACGCCGCATATAAGCGGCGTTTTTCTCCTATCCAAAATACATCTATTTCATTTGTAAACGGCTCTCAAACCACCACATAAACAAGGACGCGGCCCCCTGCAAAAGGAATACGATCCCCATTGTAATCCCAATAATCTGGATGGCGATCACCGGGCGGATAAAAGTGGCAAACCCCAATACAATCTCAGCAACACCGACGAGCATCATCCAATACCAACCGTTAACCCCAAATCGCTTGATCTCCAAGGAATCCACGGCCCGGATCACACCGGAAAAGACCGTCCACAACCCAAAAACATAGGGGATGACGCTCACCATTGCAACCTGGTCGCATAAAACAAAGAGGCCCAATAGGGCGGTTAGAATACCTTCCGCTAGAAGCCAACCTGCACCATAAAGGTGCTTACTGCAAAAAATATAAACCGCGACGCTGATGATACCCGAAATCAGCATTGCCAGCCCAAACACAATCGTCAGCGATAACAAAATGGACGACGGCGCAACGATGGCGAGCACACCTGCAAACACCAATAGGACACCGGAAATCAACCAAAGTGTTTTCGATACTCCTGTTTTCATAAAATACAATCCTCCTCTTATGCCCGGTGAAAAGAGAACCGTTTTCTCCATCCATGCGGAGCTTAACGCCCAGTTTTTTCCGAGCCCTTTTTACAAGCCAGCCAACGGCAATTCCTATCAGCCGCCGAAACCCATGTTGTAACCACAGCCTCTGCTTGCCGGACCTTGGAAATATGTCCCCATTATACCTCTGTATTCTGGAAAATGAAACTGTTTTTTCCAATTTTTGCAGTTTGTATTTTACTACCCGTTATAATTTTATATAAAAATACATCCTGTTGTGTAAAAGTCCGCTCTACACAACAGGATGTCCATTTTTCACTTCTGTTATCAGAAATTTAGAAAAGCAGGGCCTTACAGTTGTTCCACCGCATCTGCCGCATCGTCCAAGCAGTCCACATTGACCAACTCCGCCAGGCCTGCATCATAATTCTTCGCAATCTCGGGATCAATCGGCACCTTGCCGAGCACCTTCAAACCAAACTGCTCCGCCGTCTGCTCCACATGGCTCTCGCCAAACACCTTGATCTCCTTGCCGCAGTCCGGGCATTTCACATAGCTCATGTTTTCCACAATGCCGATGATCGGCACGTTCATCATCTTTGCCATGTTCACAGCCTTTGCCACAATCATGGAAACCAGCTCCTGCGGGGAAGTGACAATCACAATTCCATCCAGCGGGATGCTCTGGAATACGGTCAGCGGCACATCGCCGGTCCCCGGAGGCATGTCCACAAACAGATAGTCAACGTTTTCCCAAATGACGTCCGTCCAGAACTGCTTGACGGTATTGGCAATAATCGGGCCACGCCATACAACGGGCGCTGTCTCGTCGTCCAGCAAAAGGTTGACCGACATGATGTCGATGCCCGTTTTGGTCCGCGCCGGAAGGATGCCAAACTCACTGCCCATTGCCTTCTGATGAATGCCGAATGCCTTCGGGATCGAAGGGCCAGTGATGTCTGCATCCAACACGGCAGTATGTGCGCCGCGGCGGTTCAGCAGCACAGCCAGCATAGATGTGACCATGCTCTTGCCAACGCCGCCCTTTCCGCTAACCACACCGATTACCTTTTTAATATGGCTCATCGCATTGGGTTTCTCCAAAAAATCCGCAGGATTTGCCTCCCTGGAGGGACAATTCTCCCCACAGCTGCTGCAATCGTGCGTACAATTCTCACTCATACAGATTCTCCTTTTTTATCCGCCGCCGTGCAGCGGTAAAATTCGCCCGCTCTATAGCTAGGCGCTCTTCTATTGTAATAATATATACCAAATTTGTCAACAAAGCCGGCAGCTAAAATTCTTTCTTTAAGCTGCGCATAAAGAGATCCAGAAGAACTTGGTCGGGATCTTCGCCGCGGTTGACTACGGCATCCACTGCATTACAAATCGGCATTTCTACACCGTACAGGTCACACAGGCGCAGTAAGGCAGTTGTAGTTGCCACGCCTTCCGCCAGCTCCTCATAGGGTTCCCCACGGACAAACGCCTCTCCAAACCGGCGGTTGTGGCTATATTGCGAAAAAACGGTCGCCTGATAATCTCCCAGATGGCTCAAGCCATAGGCAGTGATCTCATTGCCGCCCATGGCTTTAATCAGACGCGCCACCTCGCGTGTACCGCGGGCCATCAGCGCCCCTTTGAGCGCCGTCTTATTCTTGCCGTCTAGCATCCCCGCTGCAATGCCGATCACATTTTTCGCCGCCGCGCCGACTTCATTGCCGATTAAGTCGCTGCCGTAATAAAACCGGATGAGCTCGCTAGAGAACGCCTTGACCAACATTTCTTTTGCCTCTTGGCTGCGGCTATCGATGACCATACAATTGGGGATGCCTGCGGTAAAGTCCTGCACATGGCCCGGTCCCACCCAAATGGAGACAGTGGTTGTCTTTGGGGTGTACTCTTCTACAATCTGTGTCAGGCGCTTGCCTGTTAAAGCTTCAATACCTTTCATGCAAAGCACAATCGCCTTGTCGTTCAAATCGAGTACAGAAAGCTGCTGCATCAAAGCCCGCAAGCTTTGGGCCCCAATGGAAAGCACCAGGATTTCCGCATGTTTCACTGCTGCGCCCAAATCGCTGGTCAAGACGACGGAGTCCTCCAACGTCACCAGCCCATTGCTACGGCATTCATAAAGCGTCTTCATCTTCTGGGAACTTTCCCGACCGTATAATACCACCTGGTGCTGCAGACGATCTGCGTACCATGCCAAAAAACTGCCCCATCTCCCGCAACCGATCACCGATATGTTCATAAATGCGGTACAAGCCATCTAAAATCGCTTATACCCGCCTCCTCTCCAAAATATATCTGGGGTTTGCATACGTACACGCTAAACTAAAATCCAATTTGTATAATAAGGATAGATTATACGGATTGTATGCTTTGTTTCCCCAAAAAGGCGATTCCTGCTGTTTCATATTATAGCATATAGCAAAGGAAAAAACAGCGCAATTTATCTTGAGACATTTGAGAGGGGCTTCGGAGCCTCAACAACGCTATCCCCTTGCACATCCAGTTCAAACCAGAAGGTACTTCCCACACCTTGCTCGCTCTGTACACCGTATGCGCCGCCGTGCATATCCAAAATCGTCTTGACAATCGAAAGGCCCAGGCCAGTCCCGATTTGCGCGCGCTTGTGGGCTTTGTCCACCTTGTAATAGCGTTCCCAGATATCTTTGAGCTTATCTTGCTCGATGCCCTCGCCCGTGTCGCGCACCTCGATTCGAACTTTTCCGTCGTGTTCGGTCTGGCGCAAACGGACCACCTTGTCCTCGCCGGTATAAGTAATCGCGTTGTTCACCAAGTTGTACACCACCTGCGAAATCTTCAGTTCATCGGCATACACGGTGACGTCCCGATCCGCTGTAAAGCTGATATGGTAATCCGTGAGCTTGTTATAACGCCCTAAAATATCCCGTACACTCTCCGTCAGATCAAAGAAGCTGGGGGAAAGCTTCTGCGCCCCGGCCTGCATTTTGCTTAGGTCGAGCATATCGTTGACCAGCGTTGTCAGGCGGTTCGCCTCATCGATGATGACCTGCACATTCTCCGGCGTATTTTCCCCGGGAAGATCGCGCATGACCTCTGCGTAGCCTGTAATCATTGTCAACGGCGTGCGCAGATCGTGCGAGACATTGGCGATCAGGTCGCGCCGGAGGGTCTCCACCTTGGAGAGCTCCTTCGCTGCATAATTGAGCGTCGCGCCCAGCTCGGCAATCTCCCGATACCCATTTTCTGCAAATTGCACATCGTAGTTTCCCTGCGCCAAGACCTTCGCGGAGGAATTGATCTTGATAATCGGCCCTGAAATGCGCCGTGACAAAAATAGCGCCAGGAAAAATGCCAAGATCAACATAATCACCGTGATCCACGTGAGCTGCACGCGGAGGGTCTGCACAGTGGAGCCAACGGGTGAAATGGTGGAATTGAGCAAAACCAACAGGTGTTTGCCATTTTCCCGCTCGGTGATGAAAGTGTAGATCATGCTCTCTGGCGAATCCGGGTTTTCTGGTATCTGTTGATCCCAATTCGGCACTGTGCGCATATTGTCCTCCGGGAACTGCTCAAAATAGACGCCCCCGTTCCGGCGGGTAATCTCATAAATAAACGCGCGCTGCAAACCGTTGAGGCGATGAATCACACAATTGGGCAGGGCGTCCTCCGAATAGAACAAATCGCCGTATTCATCCGAGACAATGATACAAATTTGATTGTCCCGCGCGATATTCTGTATGAGCGTGCTCAAGTCATCGGAATTGATATTGCGCTCGATGGTCTGGGCAGAATTCTTGATATCGCTCACCTTGATAAACTTATAAAAACTTCCTAGAAACATAATCTGAAAGACCCACAGCATCACCAAAATGATTGCAGCAAAGGCAGCAAAGCCGGAGAACAATCCCCATTTTATCCCAATGCGGTTGGAAAAACGCTCCCTGAGACGGTCTTTCATTTGTTTCAGCAACGATTCAAACTTCAAATCGATAGCCAACTCCCCTCAACGTAACAATAAACTTGCTGTACTGCTTGAGGCTTTTCCGCAGGAGCTTGATGTGGGTGTCCAGGGTCCGGTCGTCCCCATAAAAATCATAGCCCCAGACATTTGTAATCAAATTTTCCCTTGTCAATGCAATGTTGCGGTTCTTTGCAAAGTAGAACAACAGGTCGTATTCCTTTGGCGAAAGATCGACCTTTTCCCCGTCGATCGTGACGATACGGCCGGTGAAATCGATGGTCAGCCCTTCGAAACTCACCTGATCTTTTTTGGGCTGGTCGGCCGCGGGCTTTGCTCGTTTCATAATGGCATTGATGCGCATCATCAGCTCTTTTGGGGAGAAAGGCTTGACCACATAGTCGTCGATCCCCAGTTCAAAGCCATGGATTTTATCGTATTCTTCGCCGCGCGCGGACAGCATCAGCACGGGCGTGGCACTATATTTCCGAATTTCGCGTACGGCAGAAAAGCCGTCCAGCTCCGGCATCATCACGTCCATGATGATGATGTCAAAATCATCCGGATGTTCGCGGCAGATGCGCACGGCCTCCATCCCGTCCGCCGCCTCGCGTACGGTATGGCCCTCGAACTCTGCATATTTCCGGATTAATGCGCGGATTTTATCCTCATCGTCTACCACTAATATGCGATACATGTGCACTCCTCCTTGTGATACTCCGTATTTTCGCACAGCTCTGTGACGGTTCTGTGATGTTTTTCGGATTTCTTTCCTTACATGGTACTACAATCCCCGGGAAAGGGCAAGAATCCTTTGTGAGATGCCATACGATGAAAAGAGGGGAATATACAGGACAAATCCGTAGCTCTCTTTTTGCGCAATATAAAAAACCTGCTGTGGATACCTTCGCTGTTCCACAACAGGTTTTTGACTTATATAGGATCTTTTGGCTGCGGCGGGATATACTCCAAAACATCCTCCACGCGGCAATCCAACGCATAGCAAAGCCTCGATAAAATCGCCAAGTCGATGCGCTGGATGTCCCCTTTGCAGTAATGGTTCAATTGCCCTCTCTGCGTTTGCGAAAGCTGCGCGACTTTATTTTTGCTCAAGCTACTTTGTTGAATGACTTCTTCCAGTTTGATCCGAATCGTGCCAAAGTCCTCATCTCGCATATCCGTCACTCCTTATTTCCTATTCTACGGAAAATACTTCTTGCATAAGAGATTTAGATATGCTATCATTAGATAAACACCTGTATATATCTACACAACCTATTTTAGAAATCTTCCCGCAGGTTCACGGTGATCGCCTTCGGACGGGTCATCGCTTCGATGGAATACCGCACGCCCTGCGTCCCCATGCCGCTGGCCTTGACGCCGAGGAACGGGAAATGGTCCGGCCCGCGCTCCGTTTTATTGTTGATCTGCACCGTACCGACCTCCAACCGCTCCGCGATGGAAAACGCCCGGTTGATGTCGTTGGTAAATACGGAGGATTGCAACCCATATTCGGAACGGTTCGCAAGCTCCACCGCTTGGTCAATGTCTTTCACTCGAATGACTGGCAAAATTGGCGCGAAAGGCTCCTTCCAGGCCACCTCCATCTCCTCGGTCACACGGTCCAACAGGGTTGGATAGACCAGGTTCTTTTCCCGGCGGTTCCCGGTCACCAGCATCGCCCCCTTTTCCAAGGCCTCCGCAATCAGCTCCATGGCGGATTCCGCCGCCTTCTCGTCGATCAAGGGGGTAATCATCGCACTGTCGCGCGGATCGCCTACCTGCATCTTCTCTACGCGCGCTTTGAGCTTCTCCACCAGCTGGTCCGCCACGCTGTCCGTTGCAAACACGCGCTTGACGGCTGTACACCGCTGGCCGGAATAGGCATATGCGCCGTCCGCGATGGCGTCGGCGGCAAAGTCGAGGTCGGCATCCTCCAACACGATGGCTGCGTCTTTGCCGCCGAGTTCCAGCAGGAGCGGCGTCATGCGTGCCAAGCTGGAAATATGCCTTCCAATCTCTGTGCTGCCGGTAAAGTTGATGAAATCAATTCCTTCATGGGTGACAATATAGTCCCCGATTTCGCTTCCACGCCCGGTCACGGTGTTGAGCACGCCGCCGGGCAGCCCTGCACTTTGCAGGACGTCCGCCAGGTGCAGGGCGCTGATGGACCCCTGGGTGGGAGGCTTCAAAACCACCGTATTGCCGCCGATCAGCGCCGGCGCAATTTTCGAGACGGAAAGATTCACCGGATAATTAAATGGGGAAACCGCCAAGACCGTCCCCAGGGGAACCCGCCGGACGAACGAAAGCTTCCGCCGGGAGCCTCCGGGAAAGTTTTCCCCGCTGATCGCCTGCCCTTCCATGCTCTTTCCCATATCTGCGGTGTAGCGGAGCAGGTCCGCGGAGCGTGTCACTTCGGACAGCGCCGATTTCTTTTCCTTCGCAACCTCCATGGTCAGGATCTCCGCGATCTCCTGCGCGCGTTCTTCCAGCAGGTCGGCTGCACGGTAAAACACCTCCGCCCGCTCATAGATGGGGGTCTCCGCCCAAGTGCGCGCATGCATCTTGGTATCCTGGATGGCCTCGTCAACCTCTTTCTTTGTCATCGCCTGGATTTTTCCAATCAAGCTCCCATCGACCGGCGAACGGATTTCCAACTGTTTTCCCGATTCCGACTCCACCCATTCGCCGTTGAGCAGGTTTCCATAGATACATTCCCCATGCACGGTATTCTGAAACATCGCAAGTTCCTCCTTTTGGTTCTGGGAAATAGTATTCTCTCCCCAGGAGGAAAATACACCCTGCAAAAGTGGGATGCAATTTAACAATTTGTAATACAAAAAGGCGCCCTGCTGCGCATCTCCCGGACCAACACGCTGCCCAAACAGGGCACCTGCGCGCCGTGGAGTTTCGCAACGGACTCCTGCACTTCGGTGCGCCGGTCCCTGTGTTTGCAAACGACCAACAAAACGCCCGCCGCAGACTGTCCAACCAGGAGCGCGTCCGGCGAACAGCAGACCGGCGGGGTGTCCACCAACACAAGGCCATAGGAGCGGCGCGCTTCCTCGAACAGCGCTTCCACGCGTGCTGTGTGAAAACAAGCGGCCACATCCGGTGTCCAAGCACCAGCGGATAACAGGTCCAGCCCGGGGCGGACGTTCTTCTGGACGCAAGCCGCCCATTCACAGCGCCCCAAAAGGGCCTCCGAGAAACCGTGGACGTTCGATACCTGAAAAAGGGCGTGCTGCTGTGGGGTTTGCAGGCAGGCGTCCACCAGAAGCACCCGTTCCGAACGCGACGCCACCACAGCCAGGTTTGCACAGATCACCGCATGGGCAGCGCCGGGCCGCACCCCGGCGACCGCCACGGCGCGCTGCTCCTTCACCTGCGGGGACAGAAGCAACCGCGTGTACAGCGCCCGATAGCTGTCCCACAACTCCGGCGGGCTAAAATCCGTCAACAAAGGCGGGGATTGCTTGAAATGCTTGGGTTGCTTCCTTCGTACCATGTGACCTCCTCCCCCAAATGAAACGGGATGGGGATCTCCGCCAACACGGGTGCGCCGCACGGCTCCAATTCCTCCGCAGTGCGGACACGCCCATCCAGGAGATTCCATGTCAAAATCGCCGTGATCGAACCGGCCAATCCCAACACAGCCCCCAAAATGGCATTTACAACGGCATTGGGAGAATCCGGATGTTCCGGCACGGCGGCTGTGTCGATCACTTTCACACTGCCTCCTTGCAAGACGCGCAAAAGTTCCGTCGGCGCACAGTCCAACAGCGTATTGCAGAGGGTGGCCGCCTCCTCCGGGTCGCCGGACGACACCGAAATGCGCAAAATTTCCGTATGATCGACGGCTTCCATGTGCAACATTCCGCGCAGCTCTTCCAGGGAACGCTTTCCACCCGTCCGGCGCAAAACCTGCTCCAATGTGCGGTCGCTTTGCAAAACGACGGAACAGGTGCTAACCAGTTTTCGGGAGGTGTCCACATTTCCGGCGTTCAGTTCACGGGTGTCCTCCTGCGAATTGTATATGTAGAGGGTGGCGGACGCCGTATAGGAGGGCGGGATGCAATACGCGGAAACCCCATAGACTCCTGCGGCACAAAGCAGCATACACAGGAGCCAGATCGGGCTGCTGCGTCCGACCAAACGCAACAAAGATCGTAAATCCGTCCGGTTCTGCATCCTTTCGCCTTCTTTCTTTTCTTGCATAGAAAAAGCATAGCACAGCCATGGATACAAAACAATCCGTTTCCCGGAATATTCTATAATGTCAAAAATATTCACATGCTCTCTGCATTCCGGATGCAAAAAGCCGGCCTTCCTGCATGCGTGAAGTGACCCCGAAAAGTTAGACAATATTTTTGAAGAAATTGCTCAAGCAACCGAAAGGGCTTGTTGTCTGTGAAG
>NZ_JADNJD010000044.1:0-1850 GCF_015554745.1 Anaeromassilibacillus sp. 1001302B_160321_C8
CTTCATTCTACCAGAGTTCTGCAAACCATGTCTTCTTTTATCCTCTTTTCAATTTGCGAAACTTATTGTACCTTATCTATGAACGGCAACGTCACGAAGCTCGTCACGAACTTTTTTGAGTTCTGCATACGCTTCTTTTTTTGCGGTAAGCAGGTCGGCAAATTCCACCTGCAAGCTCTTGACGGTCGGGAGCTTCTTCACGCCAAGTTCGTCAAATGCTTTCTTTGCCGCCTTGTGGATGATGATGTCGTCCTCGTGTTCCTCCAAAAACTTTTTAGAGTAACCGGACTTCCGATAGGCAACGTACATGTCTCTCGTTTTTGAATAATTGACGATATGCGTTTTCAGTACGTTTATCTCGGCAATACGATTTTGAGCTTCTGTGATTTTCGCAGAAAGCTCTTTTTCTTTTGCCGCCAGTTCTGACTTGCGAGCTGACATTGCATCATAGTCAAGACCGTGCTCATCCATATAGAGTTTAGTCTTTGCCATTCGCTTTAGGTTCTCAACCGTAGCCCAACGACGATAGCCTTCACCCTTGCCGGCGGCGAGCTTGGCTTGAATGTCGATAATGCTTTGTGCTCGGTTTGCATCCCACACGGCTCTGTGTTTTTTCGGAGTATGAGTTTTCTGACCTTTGATGATAGCACGGATAGCATCCTCAGAGTATTCATCACCAAGGGTGTACATTCTGATGTTTTGCTTGAAATCGGGATGAACGAAGGTAAGGTGTTTTCCGTTTTTTACGCTAAAGCCCTGTTCAGCAAGAAGGGATAAGAACGCATCGAAGTCGTGGGGCTTTTGTTCCAGAGCCTCATCTATTGCAATTCTCAACAATTCACGATTGGACTGTTTTCCCTTAGAGAACCTCAAAGGCATAGAAGGAAATCGGCTTGCACATCATTTCTTCTGCAAACTTTTGATATTCGGCTTGTGTCCAGAAAAGCATTTCACGAGACTTTTCTTTTCCCATATTGCCCGCCTTTTGTGCTGGGTTGCTTGGAAGGTCATAGAATTTTACTGCGTGGTTGAAGATGGCACTAAGCTGATTGTGGATGGTTTTAAGATAAACCGGAGAATACGGCTCTCCATTGTCGTCACACATTTTCAGCATTTGATTTTGCCATGTTACAACATCTCTTGGCTTGATGTCGCACATACGCTTCTTTCTGAAATAAGGAAGGATTTTGCTTTCGATAACGCTCTCCTTCATCTTCCAAGTGCTGAGCTTGATGCGGTCTTGCATATTCTTTTTGTAGAGTTCGTAGAAAGCCTCAAAAGTCATTTCGAGGTTTCCTGCGTTTTCGAGGAAGAAGTTACGCTCCCATTCGGTTGCTTCACGCTTGGTTTCAAACCCTCGCTTTACTTTGCGGTCAGCTTCGCCCTTCCAGTTGGTATATCTTGCGGAGACATACCAGGTTCCGTTTCTGTCTTTGTAAACAGCCATTGCTTTTTACCTCCTTGGTTTGTTTGCGGCTCGTAGCCGTAGATTTGCTCCTCAAGGTATTTTCGATTAACACGACCATTTACAACGATGTAGCCTTTGGCAGCCATCTCCTCGTTCAAACGCTTAATAATTCTATACGCCTCGGATTGAGATACTCCCAAAAGACGAGTCACTTCATCAGCTTTTATAAACAAACATTCAGCCATTATTCTGAACCTCCTATTTGGTGATAAGGAAGAACCCTTTCACTTATTTGGAATTTCAGAGGGGTAAAATTCAACCGGTATCAAAAACTTTTTGAAAAAATTTTTGTTTTACCCCTGGCTTGTAAATGGTAATATAAAGTACAGAGTTTTTCGCCACTAAAAGTACACACTTTTTCGCCACATAAAGCGCAGAGTTT
>NZ_JADNJD010000045.1:0-1804 GCF_015554745.1 Anaeromassilibacillus sp. 1001302B_160321_C8
TATACAGCGGAACGCTGCGCCTGCGGGATACGGTGGCCCTGGCCGGGAGAGAAAAGCTGAAAATCACAGAGATGCGTATTCCATCCAAAGGGGAAATTGTTCGGACAGACACCGCTTATCCGGGCGAAATTGTTATCCTTCCCAGCGACAGCGTGAGGTTAAACGATGTATTAGGGGATCAAACCCGGCTCCCTCGTAAAAGGTGGCGCGAGGCCCCCCTCCCCATGCTGCGGACGACGATTGCGCCGAAAACGGCAGCGCAAAGAGAACGGCTGCTGGACGCTCTTACGCAACTTGCGGATACTGACCCGCTTTTGCGCTGCGAAGTGGATTCCATCACCCATGAGATCATTCTTTCTTTTTTGGGCCGGGTGCAGTTGGAGGTCGTTTCCGCTTTGCTGTCGGAAAAATACAAGATTGAAACAGTGGTAAAGGAACCCACCGTCATTTATATGGAGCGGCCGCTCAAAGCAGCCAGCCACACCATCCATATCGAGGTGCCGCCCAACCCGTTTTGGGCATCTATCGGACTGTCTGTTACACCACTCCCGCTTGGCTCCGGCGTACAATACGAGAGCCGGGTTTCGCTGGGATACTTGAACCAGAGTTTTCAAAACGCTGTCAGGGATGGTATCCGTTACGGGCTGGAGCAGGGCTTGTTCGGCTGGAACGTAACGGACTGTAAGATTTGCTTTGAATACGGGCTTTATTACAGTCCAGTCAGCACGCCGGCGGACTTCCGCTCATTGGCCCCGATTGTATTGGAACAGGCATTGAAGGAATCGGGGACGCAGCTGCTGGAACCTTATCTCTCCTTCACCCTCTATGCGCCCCAGGAATACCTTTCCAGGGCTTATCATGATGCACCGAAATACTGTGCCACCATCGAAACGGCCCAGGTAAAAAAGGATGAAGTTGTCTTTACTGGCGAGATTCCCGCCCGCTGTATACAGGCATACCGTACTGATCTGGCCTTTTACACCAACGGGCAGAGCGTATGCCTTACAGAGCTAAAAGGGTATCAGGCCGCTGTCGGCCAGCCGGTCATCCAGCCCCGCCGTCCAAACAACCGCCTGGACAAGGTGCGCCATATGTTTCAGAAGGTAATGTAAAGATACATAATCGTCAAGACGGCAACAATCAGAAGTTATGGAGGGTAACAATGGAATATCGTAAGGAAGATTTAATGGAAGCAAAAAAGCAAATTTTGGGAGTGGGAGAGAACATGGGAACAGAGGAAAGTAAAAAAATCTGGGAGGAGAACGCACAATTTTGGGATAATGCAATGGGTGACGAATCTAATGAATTTCACAGAGAGGTAGTGCGTCCCAAAGTAACGGAACTTCTATCTCCTAATCCTGCGGATTATATTTTGGATATTGCGTGTGGCAATGGAAATTATTCTTCGTATCTTGCACAAAGAGGCGCTTCGGTTGTCGCTTTTGATTACAGCAAAAAAATGATAGAATTGGCTAAAAGACGGCAATCACAATATGCAAAACAAATTGAATTTTGTGTGGCGGATGCGACCAATAGAAAAAGTATATTAGAATTAAAAAGAAATCGAGCCTTTACGAAAGCAGTTTCTAATATGGCAATTATGGATATTACGGATATTGAACCACTTCTTATGGCTGTTTATGAACTGTTGCAGGAAAGCGGAATTTTTGTCTTTGCAACGCAACACCCTTGTTTTGTCACGTTGACTGAAAAATATATGACACCGCACAGTTACTATGATATAGCGATTGAAGGGCAACCGAAAGAGCAGATTTATTATCATCGTTCCATACAAGATATTTTT
>NZ_JADNJD010000046.1:0-1676 GCF_015554745.1 Anaeromassilibacillus sp. 1001302B_160321_C8
ACGGGCAAAAAAGCCTGTATTCATGCGGGTTTTCGCCGTTTCGAGCGTCATTCCCACTCAATGGTGGCAGGCGGTTTCGGCGATAAGTCAAAGCACACACGATTTACGCCTTTTACTTCTTGTAGAATACGAGCAGTAATCGTCTGCAAGACGGCCCAATCCAACTGAGGCACCTGAGCGGTCATGGCATCGATGGTGTTCACCGCACGGATGATGACCGGCCAATCGAAGCAACGCGCATTGTCCCGCACACCAACAGATTTAAAATCTGGTACGATTGTAAAATACTGCCATACTTTTCCTTCTAGCCCTGCCTTGGCAAACTCTTCACGCAAAATTGCATCGGATTCCCGTACGGCTTCCAAGCGGTCGCGTGTGATTGCGCCCAAGCAACGCACTCCCAAGCCGGGACCGGGGAACGGCTGGCGATATACCATACTGGCTGGCAATCCCAATGCTACACCGCAGGAGCGCACCTCGTCCTTAAACAGCATTTTCAACGGCTCTACCAGTTCAAACTGCAAGTCTTCTGGCAATCCCCCAACATTGTGGTGGCTCTTGACCATCTTCGCCGTTTTTGTTCCACTCTCCACAATGTCCGGGTAAATCGTTCCCTGTGCAAGGAATTCGATACCGTCGAGCTTCCGGGCTTCTTCCTCAAACACACGGATAAATTCCGCCCCAATGATCTTTCTTTTCTGCTCCGGATCAGCGACTCCCTCCAATTTGCTGAGGAAACGCTCTGTCGCATCCACATAGATCAAATTTGCGGAAAGCTCGTCCTTAAAGACGCGGACGACCTGTTCTGGTTCCCCCTTACGCAATAGTCCATGGTTCACATGTACGCAGGTCAACTGGCTTCCAATTGCTTTGAGCAAAAGCGCCGCAACCACAGAGGAATCCACGCCGCCGGACAAAGCCAAAAGAACCTTCTTGTCACCTACCTGTTTGCGGATCAATTCAATTTGGTCTGCAATAAAGTTTTCCATATTCCAATTGGCCTGCGCCTTACAGGTATCAAATATAAAGCTGCGCAGATCCTCTTGAATCGCCTCGTCCTCTTCCGGCATCGGATGGACCGTTCCATTATCTTCGTAATCAAACGTGAAAACCGGCAATCCGCAGTTCTTAATTTCATCCGATAGGCCGATCTTCTGGCCGTCTACCACATCGTTTGGCCCGCCGTTTGCTACAATGCCCTTTACGTTTGGCATTTTCGCAATCTCTTCCGCTGTAACATCGTAGTTGCAGATTTCACTATACACGCCTAATGCACGGATCGCCCTCGCCACATCGGTGTTACGGGTGCTGCCCATATCCACAACCAAAAGCATATCTTGTCTCATCACAAGCCCTCCTTCTTATAGTAATTTCATCGTATCATATTTAAAAGGAGCGCGTCAACCGGATTGGACACTTTTTCTGGACATTCGTCAGATTTTGCGACTTTCGGTACAGTCATACAAACACGCCTTGAAAAATTCCCTTTACCTTTTCAAAGAAAGAACCTCACCGCACTATCAAGAAAACGGTATACTTTCTCTTGATAGTATGATGAGGTTCTTTGTAAAAGCAGAATCGATTACACCTTATTCGTATTCGGCAAATTCAGATATAGTAGGGTGTATTTGAGGTGATTTCGCAGGAAAAACTTTCGCAAATATGTTAATATTCCA
>NZ_JADNJD010000005.1:0-38207 GCF_015554745.1 Anaeromassilibacillus sp. 1001302B_160321_C8
GACGTGGACGAGGCATATGACAACTTGCAAGCAGCGATTGAAAAGTTGGAATTCCGTGCGGATATGAGCGAGCTGCAGAGCTTGGTGGACGAAGCGAACACCCTCGACCCGGACGACTATATCCAGGATGAGGCGTTCGATACCTTCAAGAGCGTGCTGGCAGAGGCGGAAGAACTGCTCGCGAATGCGAATGCAGACCAGGCCGACGTGGATGCAAAGGCCGAGGCCCTGACGAGAGCGATGGCAGCCCTGCGCAAGATCCCGAGCAGGGACGAGCTGAACAAGCTGATCGCCGAGATGGAGCAGAAGGATCTGGACGGCTACACCGACCGCAGCGTGGCGGCCTTTAAGGCGGCTTTGAGCGTTGCGAAGACGGTTGCCGCGGACGAGACCGCAGACGGCCAGGCGATTGCAAAGGCATATACCAACCTGGAAGCTGCCGCGAATAACCTGGTCAAGGCGGAGAAGCCGGGCACGGGCAACAGCGGCAAGGGCAGCACGTCTGCCAATGTTGGCAACGCATACGGCGCAGCGGGGGTTGTATCCGCAGCACAGGGCGTGGCCAGCCAGCAGGCATATGTGGTTTCCGACACGACGGTCAACTTCAATCTGAAGAGAGGCAGCGCATACTGCTTCAAGATGACGGTAGTCAACGGCAACGCCATGACGCCGAGCTTCACGGTTGGCAACGGCGAAGTGCTGAAGACGCAGTTCGTGGCGAAGATCGGCAACGACTACTACTACAGAGTCTATGCCATCGGCACGCCGGGCCAGAGCACGGGCGTTTACACTACCCTGCCGGGCCAGAACGCTGTGAAGCACTGTACAGTTACGATTGGCTAAGTGTTTCTTTAGGGCTTCCCATATGGAGCGGAAAACAAACTCCTTGCAGTTTGCTTTCTTAGGGAACGCCGTAGGCGAGAGAGGCACTGTGTGCCCGCCGTAGGCGCGAAAGGCACTGCGTGCCCGCCGTAGGCGCGAAAGGCACTGCGTGCCCGCCGTAGGCGCGAAAGGCACTGCGTGCCCGCCGTAGGCGTGAAAGACGCTGCACGTCCAGTGAAGCACTGTGCAGTGACGATTGGCTAAGTGCTTTTGTAGAAAGGGTTACGAAATAGAAAAAGGTTCTTTCTTAAATAAATGAAATAGCAAGGCCCCTTCCCCGGAATTTTCCGGGGAAGGGGCCTTTTGCATTTTTCTTTTCAATTCGGAGGTGTGATTCGTCTGTAAGAAAATACAAAGGAAACTCGTATGGATGGACTCTTAGAGAAAAGATAGTTTAAAGCAGGTTTATCCGATGAATGGACGATGTTAATATCAACAATTTTGGGTATAATCCCGCCGGAAAATCTTGCTTTTTGTGAACAAATATGATAATATAAGAAACATTCCTAAAGCCGTATCTTAATAAGATTATAAGAATCTTATTAGAATTCAGATGCTTGTTTGCCTCTGCAAGAAACAGCGCGGTGCTTACATTGGCAACCAGCATTTTGAAGGCTGTGGATGCGATCGGGTGCAGCAAATGGGAGGAGGCGGTAGGGCCACGGACACAGCGGTATGCATGCTGTCTGGTGGCGGAGAACGAACCAGGAATTAGGACCCCAGGAAGGGGGCTTCCCAGATATGCTAGAAAGGAGAACAAAATTTTATGAAAAGGAACATGAAAACACGTCTGTTCAGCGGCCTTATCGCATTGTGCATGCTGCTGACATTCCTCCCGACGACAGCGTTTGCAGCAGACGGCGACGTGGCGCAGGTTGGCGACAAGACGTATGCAACGCTGGATCAGGCGGTGGAAGAGGCGCCGGAGGGTTCAACGATCACCCTGCTTCAGGACTGCGAATTGACCAAAGGTTTTAATAAGACGTTGACCTTTACCGGAAATGGTAAAATCACCATTGACCGCCAGCTTACCAGCAACGGCGAAGGTTGGATGTGCTTTGGCCTCAATGACCCCAGCCGCGTTTTGACCTTTGACGGTGCCGGCGTTTCTGTAGAGTGGACGTCGGATGGTACGTCTCCTTGGTTGATGCTGTCCTTGAGCGGCACATTGAATGTCACAAATGGAGCAAAGTTGGCCTTTATGTTTGATAGCCGGACAACCGGTGCCCGCAACGCTATTTATATGAATGCTGGATCGAAGATTAATGTGACGGATGGATCGACGTTCCAGATTCTTGGCGTTGGTACGGAGGGCAATGCGGGCCAAGGAATCCAGCTGGATGCAGCGGGCACCGCCAATGTAAATGTCACCGGCGGCAGTAAATTCCTGATTGACGGCACAAACCGCGGTTATGTAAACAGCCCGACGATTTATGTCGAGGATTCGACGTTCGCTATCCAGAATTGTACAAGCAACGCTTCAAATGGCGGTAAATTTACCGCCATCAATTCGCAGATTACCTTTGAGAACAACAACGGCCATGGGCTGTCTGCCAGCAATGTGACCATTGAGAACTCCGTGCTGAACTGCAATAACAATGCCTATTATGGAATTACCTATTCCGGCGATATGACGATGGACGAAACATCGGTCATCAACGCGAACGAAAATGGCTATGGGTATACGGGCGGCGGCCTGCGTGCCCACGGCGTTTCCACCGTGGAAGCAAAAGCGGAAATCAATATCTTGAATAACGTCCGCAACGGCATGGAGAACTACGGAACCTTCAACATTGCAGAAGGCGCGAAGTTTACGGTTACAGGCAACGACGAGCCTTCTACCAACGGCGGCGGTATCTATAACGGCGGCAGGCTGGTTTTGCCCAGCACGGCTGTTATTATGAACAATTCCGCTCATCAAACGGGCGGCGGCATCTGCAATGCCGGAACCGTTACGATCCCTGTTGGCGTAAAGCTGTACAATAACCACGCCGGTACTGCAGGCGATGATCTCTACAACCGCAACGGAGCAAACGCCACTTTGACGGATGTAGGCGACATGTGGGTATTGGACGATTGCGACCACCTCATCGACGGCTGGTACGACGACGCTGCGGATGCCCGCTGGGAAGCCCATGCGGAAACCGAAGATGGAAACCACATCGAAGAATTCACGGATTTCTCCGAAGAAACCGGCTTGGCTACTGTTAGCGGCCTGACCTCTCTCAAAGCAGCCCACGGCAAAGACCCCATCGATAAGACCAGCTTCCCGGGCCTGGATAAGGTCATTGTGACAGAAGAAGGCGACAAGAAAGAGGATACGGCAGCAGCAGGCGATACCGTGGATTTCAAACTGACGTCCAACGTGCCGGACGACCTGCTCAACTACATAAAACCCGAAGAAGCGGACGATCCTGAGGTGGTCAACACTTTGGCAAATGTGCCCGTGGAAGACCGCGGCGAGTATAAGCTCACCTTCCATGACGACATGAATGACATGTTCATTGATCCCACTAATTTCGTGGTCAAGGTTGGGGATGACGAACTGATTCAGCCTGACCAGTATACGATCAACTACGAACCGGCGCAACATGAAGATGGCACAACCTGCGATTTTGAGATCACCGTGGACCTGGTCAATCTCTACGAGATGGGGGCCATCGACGACGAAGACATCGCAAACGCTACGCCGATCACCGTGACCTATACGGCCACATTGTCCGAGGAAGCAACGGCTGGCAGCTATCAGAACACCGCGTGGGTTACCTATCCGGACGGCGAGACAGAGAAATCCATCGTCAAGGTCAATACATATAAGATCGATGTCTTTAAGTACGACCAGACCAATGAGGAGAAAGGCCTGGAAGGTGCGAAGTTCGAGTTCTACCAGAAAGATGGCGAAGGAAATCCCATCAATGTCGTCGTTGAGCTGACTTCGGACGCGAATGGCCATATTATTCTGGATGGCCTCGATGCCGGCGTCTACTACCTGAAGGAAACAGAAGCGCCCGAGGGTTATGTTTGCAGCAACGAGGAACTGACCATTACCATTCCTGACCAGGCAGATGCGAGCAATGTTGTTACTGTCAAGTTTGCCAACAGCCCGGTTCCGCACACCGGCGGCACGGGTACCATGCTGTTCACCGTTGGCGGTATGGGTATCCTTGCGGCAGCAGGCGCCGTGATGATCGTCCCCCGCAAATTCCGCAAAAAAGAAGAATGCTGATTTACTCCCTTTCAACCGTTTCTGAAGCAGTAGGAACAGAGGATAAAAAAGGTCCCTGCTGCTTCGGCGGCGGGATTGCCGCAAGGGCCAGCGCTGTCCGATAAGCGTTTCAAAAGCGAGGCAATCCCCCAATGGCTATGCGTTGAATCATGATCGAAAAATCTTCATAAAACAGGGAAGCTCCCGTCCTGGATGTTCCAGGGCGGGAGCTTCCTATTTTATAAATCCGTATTTGTAGCCCTTTTCTCCGCATTAGGCGTTTTTGGCGCGTCCAAGTTCTACAAGCTTCTTTGCCATAGCCGCCAATTCCCGCGCGGCTATGCCCGGGGTCGCGCTCGACATAATGGCGGATACCACGGCAATCCCGCTGATGGGGCATCCCTCCAGCACAGACAAGTTGTCCTGTTTGAGCCCTCCAATGGCCACAACCGGGATGTTCACTGCCCGGCAGACCTCGGAAAGGGTTCCCACGCTGGTGGGAATCGCGGCGGCCTTTGTCTGCGTTGGGAAAATGGCCCCCGTCCCCAGGTAATCGGCCCCCTGGGCCTGCGCTTCCAGCGCCTGTGCCACGGTTTTGGCCGTTGCCCCGACGATTTTGCCGGGCCCTAACAGCTTCCTTGCCACGGAGACAGGAAGGTCGCTTTGCCCCACATGTACGCCGTCCGCGTCCACCGCCAGGGCGACGTCGATGCGGTCGTCGATCAGAAGCGGCACATGATACCGCTTGGACAATTCCTTGACAGCCAGGGCCTCTTCATAAAATTCCCGGCCATCCTTGTCTTTTTCGCGGAGCTGCAACAGGGTTACCCCGTTTTGCAAAGCTTCTTCGATCACGCGGAGAAACGGTTCCCGTGCGAGGTGGTCGCTGTTGGTGACGAGATAGAGCAGGCAGTCCGATTGGTTCATAGGGATGCTCCTTCCATATGTAGATTCTGCGCGAGCGCTTCCGAGGAAATCGTCGATAAGGCGTCCAGCAAAGCGGCGTGGAATGTTCCGGCCCCCCGGCCGCGCGCCCTTGTCTCTGCGGCAGCTTGTTCGCCGCAGATCCCCATAAGGGCAGCCGCTGTGACAGCGGCCTCCAGCGGCTGTCCACCGGCACAGCAGGCCCCCGCCAAAGCGCTGGACATGCAGCCCGTCCCGGTGATTTGCCCCAGCATCGGGTCGCCGTTGGAGAGGAACCAACAGGACTGCCCATCCGATACGATGTCCACCTCGCCCGAGGCGGACGCCACGCAGTGAAAGCGGCGCGCGGCTTCAACGACCCATTGTGCTTGCTGTTTTGCTGTGCTACGGGTGATCTTGTCGTCCGCGGCAACGTCTACGCCGTCCGTGGTGGAATCGCCGCTGCATAGGGCGCGGAGCTCCGAACTGTTGGCCCGGATGATGGAAAATGAGGCGATCCCCGCTAATTCCGCAAAAAATGCGCGGCGCAATGGGCTGCACCCAACCCCGGCGGGGTCGAGCACAATGGGGATACCGGTTTTCCCGGCGGCGCACGCCGAGCGCCGCATAGCTTCCATGCGGGAGGCGCTGATGTTCCCTAGGTTTAAGACCAGGGCTTGGGCGTGGCCGGTGATTTCCGCAGCCTCATCCGGATGTTCGGCCATGATTGGGCGTGCGCCGAGCGCCAGAACCGCGTTGGCGCAGTCGTTGATGGAGATGTGGTTTGTGATACAATGGATCAACGGCGCCGTTTGCCGCAAATTTTTGAGAAGCAGGGCCATGGATTCCATTTGGTTCATTGGTTCGCCATCCTTTGCAGCCGGGCCAACAGCCCGTTTTTGGAAAGTGCGATTAAAAAGAGATACCCGGCAAAGCCGCCGATAATCGTGCCTGCCAAGAACGACGGCACATAGGTGAACAGGACCACGCCGTCCATATGATAGAGGAACGCCATTACCGGATACGAGACCATCGCGCCGATGATTCCGGTCCCGACGATTTCACCGGCCACGGCGGCGAGCATTTTGCCGGTCGCCCGATAGAGCAACCCGGAGAGCACCGCCCCAAACACCGCGCCTGTGACCGCCAACAGGTTGACACCCAGAAGCCACATGCGCAAAAGGGCGATCAGCACTGCGCAGGCGAGGGCGTACCACGGCCCCAGCAAAACGGCAACAATGACGTTGATAAAATGCTGCATGGGGGCCATGCCGGGGACGCGCAAAATCGGGGATAAGACGACGCCCAGCGCGACCATCATGGCGAGAATGGCCATTTTTTTCACATTTGTTTTGGCTTTCATAGCATGCCATCCTTTTTGATACAGAAAAATAGGACACGCTGGCGGCATGTCCCTTTGAAAAGATTACCTGGCAAAAATCCCTAAAAGGCCGGTTTTCCTGCGGCCTTTGATAAGCCATCCAGACGGAAGGCGGGGGAAATGTGCAAGAACCAGCCCGGCCCTCTGCAAGGGACGGCCGGTCCAAAATCTACTTTATGCTAGCATATTTTTCTGAAGCTTGTCAAGAAAAGGGGGCTTGTGTCGTCCACACAAAGGTGCCGCCATAGTATATGCGGCACGGAAATACACGAATCTGCGTTTCGAAACTTACGAGGTGCTCTGGCCAATGAGCCGTTGGAAGCTCCGAAAATCCGCTGCGTTGCATCATGCTCTGGAAGGGAGGCAACAAGTGCAAAAAATATAAAAAGCCATTGAAGATTGCTCTTCAATGGCTGGAATATACGGACCTTACCGCCGATCCCGGCAGTATGCATTGGATATGCATGGCGCTAATTCAAATATATCACGCGAACTTACGATTGTTCTGTCCTGTATAACTGGTATTAGTATATGATAAAAAGGAATCGTTGTCAAGGGGATTTTTAAAATTTTTTAGAAAACATTTGTTCTATTTTGGTTGACTTTTTTCACTTATGGTGTTATCATAAAATTAAAAAGAATCTTATTAAGATTCAAATGCGTTAAGGAGAAATGTCAATATGGATTACCTTGTATGGGGGGAGGAATACCTGCGGGAGGCGGAACATCTCCGCGAGCGGGTGCGTCTGCTGCGGCGTCAAGCCGCGGACGCGACAGAGGAAAAAGAGGCGGACAAGCTGGAGGGGCGGATACAACTCCTGTATGGGATGTATCTGGAC
This sequence comes from Anaeromassilibacillus sp. 1001302B_160321_C8, assembly GCF_015554745.1. NCBI lineage: Bacteria > Bacillati > Bacillota > Clostridia > Eubacteriales > Acutalibacteraceae > Anaeromassilibacillus > Anaeromassilibacillus sp. 1001302B_160321_C8. Next base: position 7,211 of record NZ_JADNJD010000005.1, read on the forward strand.
TGCCTCCATGTGGGGAACTACCTGATCAAATGTGGGAGGTTGCGATGAGGCGAAAATCCAATCTGAGCTTAGAACTCTTCGGGGACCGGCTGCCGGCGATGCAGGGAAGCGGCGGCGAACCGGATGCGGAATATCGAAAGATGCTGCGGGCCTTACACGCCGCTATGGAGGGGGAGTTGACCCAGCGGCAGCGGGAATGCATCCAACTGCGGTATTTCGAGCAGATGCGCGTAAATGAAATTGCCGGGCTGCTGGGGCTTACGCCGGGGACGGTATCCGTCCATATCAAAAAGGGGCGGGAGCGCCTGGGGAAGGTCATGCGCTATTCGTTCAGCCGCCTGGAGCCTTCCAATAAGCCGTTGCCGGAGGAAGATTGACCTGCGGCTTATTTGGAATGGGGACGCGCCGGGGGAGAGAGCAGCAGCCGGGTTTCCCCGGGGTTCAGGCAGAGGATCTTTGCGCGGATGCGTGGATGCTTCAGGCGCTGGCGTACCATATTCCCTAAAGCTTGCCCGCCGTGGTACCCATGGATTACGATGACCTCGGTCACACTGGCGGGTAAGCGGGACAAAAATTGTTCCAGCTTCCGCTTGGCGTCTGCGGTTGTGAGGCCGTGCAGATTGATTTCCACGGTGGTTTTGCGGGGATTTTGAAGCATATGATCGCGTCCTTGTGTGAAATTTTTTCTCAAAAAGATTCTTTATTGGATTTTATGGGGGTATATGTTAAAATGAAAGAAAATCCGGAAAGGCCCGATGGGTCGCAAGATGTTAAAGGAGGGAGGACCATGCGGTTCTTAGGCAGGTGGAAAGAACTCTATTGCGGGTGCTCCGATCAGGAAAGCGCCCGTATCTGTGCGCTTTTGGATGCGGCAGGCATCCCATATCGTTACCGGGCGAAATGCGGGCATGCGGGCGCCGCAGCCAGCGGCTGGATGCGCTTTGGCTCCTTTGGAAAATATCCCGCCGGTGTGGTAATGCAATATGTCGATGTCCGCAGGCAGGACCTAGAAATAGCAAAATTTCTTCTGGAACAAGCGGCGAGGGAGGGATAATCAATGCTGTGCTTTTGGCGATGGAAGCAGGTTTACGCCAGCACTTCCACGGTGGACTGCGACCAGGTCTGCAATGCGCTTTCCGAAGCCGGCGTCCGCTATATCCGCAAGGGAAAAGCAGGCCATCCGGTGTTCTTTTTGGGTGGGGACACCGGCGCGCGCATGATGGCAAGCGCTATGATGGAAACTCCGGAGCATTCGACCATGTACTATATCTATGTACGGCGGAAGGACGAAGGAAGGGCCAACTATTTGCTATACCGCCGTTGACCGTGCGCATCGGCGGGAGGGGCTTTCCGGAAAAAGAAAAGGATTTGGAAGACAACCGTTTTCCAAATCCTTTTTGTTATGCATAGCGGGTTAATCGGAGGATTTCCCCGGGACATCGCCCTCAAAGATAAACTCAACCAGGCTTTCCGAGCACTGCTCACGGTATGGAACCAATACAGACCCCACATCTACGCGGGTGGCATAGTATTCGTCATCCCCCGGAACGCGGTGTTCTTCCATCGAATAGTTCATATAGGTGAGCGCATTTGCCGCAAGGAAAAATACCTCGTCCTTTGTCATATTGGTCTGGACCAGGCCCAGGCAATCGTATAGCGCTTTGTTGATCGTCCCAATATTGGAATTTTTAAACTTGTTCACCAAGCTGGTCAATACATTGCGCTGGCGCTGCGTGCGCTCGAAGTCGTCGCCGATCGCGCGGATACGGGAGTAGTAATGCGCCTGCTTGCCAGTGAGATTATGGGTACCCTCGGTCAGGTTGCGGCTTGGATCGCCGGAATACTGGTTGATCAGCCGGGCCTCCGCCGCTGTCAGCGTGATCTCCACGCCGCCGAGGTTGTCGATGATCTGGTCGAACGCCGAGTTATCGATCAGCACAAAGCGGTCGATATCCACGCCGAAATTGGCTTCGATGGTGGAGACGGCCAGTTGCCCGCCCCCCGCTGCGCCGTTCTGTTGATACCCCAGAGGGTAGGCGGCGTTCAGCTTATTGCTGCCATGGTAGGGGATGGCCACATACAGGTCGCGCATGAAGCTGGTCAGCTTCAATTTTTTGTGGCGGGTGTCGATAGAAACCATCATCATGCTGTCGCTGCGGCCCACATCGTTCGCTTGGTAATCATCCACGCCGAGCAACAGGATGTTGGTGATGGCATCGTCGTGGTACAGCCCACCCAACAAGTTGGGATCGCCCAATGTCTCGTCTGTGGAAGACGTGTCTTCATCGCTGCTGGAGACAGGGCTGGAACTGCTGGAAGGGGGCGCCAGCGAACTCAATTCCGTATAACCGATTTGGCTCAACAGCATGTCCGCATAGACGAGGCCGCTGCCAAATACCACCAACACCAGGCTCAAAAGCAAAACAGCAATGTTGCGGATCAGACGGATCCGCTTTTTTTTCTTATCTTGATTCACAGTATCATTCCTTAAAGCAACGGCCAAGCGGCTGTGCGAAAAATTTTTCGAAAAAAGGCGCATTAACTCGTATATTATACTGGTTTTGCAAGGAGATATAATTTTAAATAAGAAATTAAATATTTGTTAATCCCTGTATCAAATGGTATATGCAAATTCCCTCCCTTGAGAACGTGTGGAAAGGGAAAACATGGGGGATTCCACTATCCCCGGCCCTCTCCGCCCGTTCCCGGCTTGTCAGGGAAGGGACCCTTCGCGTGCAATTGGCCGGGCTGGGTTTCGTCGAGCGTCAGGGAATAGGCCGGGAGGAATTCGTCGAGGAAACAATCGGCCTCCGGCAGATGCAGGCCACGCACCGCTTTCCAGAGGCTTTCCTCCGCCTTGAGGAAATCTGTATTCCCCATGCGCCGCTCCTCCAAGCATTTGATGAGCGCCGAGAGCTTGTCCGCCGCCTTGACCAGCTTGTGCAGCTCGGCGTCCGATTCGCTGTCCCCGCCCAGCAGGGGCGCATAGGAATCCTGCAAATCGCTTGGAAGAAGGGAGAGCAGGGTCTGTTCCGCCGCCTTCTCCACCGCGCCGTAGGCGCCGCGGATGTCGGGGTTGTAGTATTTGACCGGCGTGGGGAGATCCCCCGTCAGCGTCTCCGGCGCATCGTGGAATAGCGCCAGTACAGCGGCCCGCTCGGGCTGGACGTGCCCGCCGAAGCGTACGTTGCGCAGGGTGGCCAGCGCATGGGCTAAGACCGCGGTCTCAAAGCTATGCTCGCTCAGATTTTCCTGTCGTGTGTTTCGCATCAGCCCCCAACGGTCGATATATTTCATGCGCGAAAGCATGGCGAAAAATTCGGATGGCATTTCCTCTATACCTCCAATACCACTGAAGGGCGCAGAATCTTTCAGATCCTTCCCAAAAATAGTCAGAAATTGGAAGAATTGAAAAAAGCCGCGCCGGTCAAATGTTTTTCTATAAGAGTCAGATGATAGGCGGCCAGCCAGACCGCCGTGCGCGTTGGCCTCTTTTTGTGGCTCTGGCGGGCTCGCCCATTTTTTTGCTTGTTTTCCATGGGGCTGTGCTATAGTATAATAGGTCTGGTTTTTTATGGATGGAATTGGCAGGCAGAACGCTTCCTGTTCGATAAACCACGGCGGCGCGTTTCCCACAAAGATCGGCCGGAGTCCACGCTTCATCCACTTTTCCGGTCCATGGGCCGGTTTCCAGGCTTGTGGCTTTGCCCCATACGCATTATAATAATAGCATCTTGCGGGAAAAAATACCACGGTAAATGACGAAACAACGAAAAAGATAACGAAAGTCAGGTGATTCTGTGACGCGGCTGCGTTTTCCGGAAAAAGCTTCCAGCAATTATTGGAGGGCGTTCCTTTATGGGATCGGCATTTCCCTTGTATTCTTTTTGCCTTTCATCATTTGGGATAACGGCTATTTTTTGTTCTATGGCGATTTCAATGTGCAGCAGGTGCCGTTCTACCAGATGTGCCACGACGCCATCCGCAGCGGCAACATTGGCTGGAGCTGGACCACCGATCTCGGCGCGAATTTTATCGGTTCCTATACCTTCTATCTGCTGGGAAGCCCGTTCTTCTGGCTGACGCTTCCGTTTCCCAGCGAGGCGGTACCATACCTGATGGGGCCGCTGTTGATCTTGAAATTTGGCTGCGCGTCTTTGACGGGATTTATCTACTTAAAGCGGTATGTCCGTACGCCGGACTATGCGGTCCTGGGCGGGCTGCTCTATGCGTTTTCCGGCTTTTCGGTGTACAATATCTTCTTTAACCACTTTCACGAGGCCATCATCGTTTTCCCGCTGCTCCTGTGGTCGCTGGATGAATACATGGCCACTAAGCGGCGCGGCGTGTTCGCTTTGCTGGTTTTTGCCAGCTGTTTTATGAACTATTATTTCTTCGTGGGACAGGTAGTATTCTGCGTGATTTACTTTTTCCTGCGGCTGGCCGTCAAGGATTGGCGCATTGGCCTGCGGGATTTCGCGCTGCTGGCCTGTGAAGCGGTGCTTGGCCTGCTGTGTTCCTGCGTGCTGCTGATCCCGACGGTGCTCTGCGTGATCCAGAACCCGCGCATCGACAACCCGCCGAACGGCTGGAGCGCCCTGCTCTACAGCTGGAACCAGCGGTATGTGCACATTTTGGAGTGCTTCTTCTTCCCGCCGGACATTCCGGCGCGCCCCAATTTTACCCCGGATTCCGAGGCAAAATGGGCGTCCCTGGGCGCGTGGCTGCCGCTGTTCAGCATGACAGGCGTGTTCGCCACCATGCAGGCGCGGCGCAAAAGCTGGGTCAAAACCCTGCTGCCCATCCTGTTCTTGATGGCGTTTGTGCCGGTTTTGAATTCCGCCTTCCAGATGTTTAATTCCGGTTACTATGCCCGCTGGTTCTACATGCTCACCCTGATGATGTCACTGGCGACCGTGACCGCGCTGGAAAATCCGCGCGCCGACTGGAAGCGGGCGATCAAATGGACGCTCGGTTTTACCTTGGGCATCGCGCTTCCAATCGGCCTGATGGTCCAGACAGGCGCCAATGGCGACGGGGAGACCGTCTCCATCGGTCTGGAAGCGTATCCCTCGCGCTTTTGGGCGTATGTGGCGATCGCCCTGCTCAGCCTGCTGCTGCTCACCTTTTTAATGAAGGACTACCCGCTGCGCCGGCTCCGGCAGGAGCTTTCCAAGCGGAAAGGACGGTTCTTCTTCCCGCGGCGGTTCAACGGGGAGCGGACAAAGCGCTTTGTGCGGTACTGCATGTGCGGCGTGGCGGTCATCACGGTGGTGTATTCCCTGTATTTTATCACGCTCGGCAAGACGCAGAGCAGCGACAACCACATCCATATGATCCCCTATTCGCTCAACGGCGGGAAAGACCTGGGGATTGACACGAGCGATTGCCGGATCGACGTGTATGACGGCATGGACAACCAGGCGATGTTTTTCCAGATGCCCACCATCCAGGCGTTCCACAGCATTGTGCCCGGCTCGGTGATGGAATTTTATCCCACGATCGGCATCCAACGCGACGTGGCGACCCGCCCGGACGTCAAATATTACGGCCTGCGCGGGCTGACTTCCTGCCGCTGGCTGCTGGACCCCACCACGAGCGGCGGTACATTCGAGCAGGATGGGGAACCGCAGATGCCCGGCTGGGAGTATGTCGGTACGCGCAACGGCTTTGATATCTGGGAAAACCAGTATTTCATCCCCATGGGTTTCTGCTACGACAGTTACATCACCCGCGAGGAATACGACCAGGTGCCCGAGGACGACCGCAATTTGCTGCTCCTCAAGACCATGGTACTGGACGACGAGCAGGCCCTGCGCTATGGGGACATCCTGAACCATTTTGAGGGCCTCAATTCGGTCTCTTACACGGAATCCGGCTATTTTGCCGACTGCCTGGCGCGCCGCAGCATGTCCTGCTCCAGCTTTGAACGGGACAACAGCGGCTTTACCGCAACGATCCAAGCGGATAAGGACCGGCTGGTCTTTTTCAGCGTCCCGTATGAGAGCGGATGGAGCGCCACCGTCAACGGCGAACCGGCGCAGATCGAGCAGGTGAACGTCGGCTTTATGGCGGTGCGCGTGCCTGCGGGCGAAAGCACCATCCGGTTTGACTATGAGACGCCGGGCCTCAAATTGGGGGCCGGCGTGACGGTGGGGGCATTCCTGCTGCTGGGCGTATACTGGCTGGTCACGCGCCGGTACGACCGCGCACACCCGCCCAAGCGCCGCACGTTCCGGGTGAAAGAACCTTCGGTCGAAAAAGGAGAGGATGTCGGATGAACCAGATCCGTTTGTTGCTGTTGGGCATTTCCACCATTCTATTTGGGATTGCCCTCATTCTTGCCATCCCCGGCTCCCCCGCCATCGGCGTGATTATTGCGACCCTTGGCTTGATCTTTTCGCTGGCCGGGGCGTCTGGGCGAAAGGAGGAGAAATAAGCCATGCATGAGAATCCAAAGACGCATATCCCGACGGTCTATCTGGTGGTGCCCTGCTACAATGAAGAGGAGGTGCTCCCGGAGACCGTCAAACGCCTGACGGCAAAGCTGCAACAGATGCAGCAGGCGGGCCTGGCCGGGGAAAAGAGCCGCATGCTGTTCGTGGACGACGGGAGCAAAGACCGCACCTGGGAGCTCATCTCCGCCTTCAGCGCCCAGAACCCGCTGGTCACGGGGCTGAAACTGGCGCACAACCGCGGCCATCAGAATGCGCTGCTGGCCGGGCTGATGGAGGCGAAGGACCGCGCGGACTGCGCCATCAGCCTGGACGCAGACCTACAGGACGACATCGAAGTGCTGGACGAGTTTGTGCAGAAATTCCTGGAGGGCTGCGATGTGGTCTATGGCGTGCGGAAAAAGCGCGAGACCGATACCTTCTTCAAGCGCACAACCGCCCAGGGCTTTTATAAAGTCATGCGCATCCTGGGGGTGGAGACGGTCTATAACCATGCGGACTACCGCCTGATGAGCCAACGGGCGCTCGACGCGCTTTCCGAATACCGCGAGGTCAATCTTTTCCTGCGGGGCATCGTCCCGCTGATCGGATACCGCAGCGACTACGTCTATTACGACCGGCATGAGCGGTTTGCCGGCGAATCGAAATACCCGCTGAAAAAGATGATCTCCTTTGCGCTGGACGGCATCACGTCGTTCAGCGTCAAGCCGCTCAAAATCATCTCCAATTTGGGCATCCTGGTCAGTGTGCTGAGCGTCGGCGGATTGATCTACGCCCTGATCTCCTATTTCACAGGGAATGCCGTGGCGGGGTGGACCGCGACCGTCTCCTCCATCTGGCTGCTGGGGGGCATCCAGCTGCTGTGCATCGGCGTGGTGGGCGGCTATGTCGGAAAAATTTATAGTGAAGTCAAGGCGAGGCCCCGCTACCGCATCGAGGAGAAGACGGGCGGGGACGAACCCGGCCAACCGCGGAAATAGGTGCGCCTATGGAAAAGAAACCTTTGGATTTTTATCAGGAGCTTTCCCAGGACTGTACAGCGGCGCTGGAACAGGACCGGAAAGAGTATAACCGCTGTTCATTTCTCCGGGGCGTGGCCATGCTCTGTATCATTGGGGCGTGCGTCGCCGGGTATGTGCAGAACCAGCCGCTGTTTTATGGCGCCGGTGCGCTGGCATTGCTTGCATTTGTGTGGTTGATCGGCCGGCACAGCCGCATTGTGGAGCGGCAAACGCACCATACCGCCCTGCGGGATGTCGCAAAGGCGTACCTCGACCGCAGCGGCGACGGTTGGAAGGCTTCCCCGGTGGACGGCGCCGCCTACTTGTCGGAGGATTACCCGCCGGGGCGGGACCTCGACCTCTTTGGCAAGGACTCCCTGTATCAATACATCTGCGCCGCGAGCACGCCGTTTGGCCGGGACTGCCTGGCGGATTGGCTCAAGCGCGGGTGCGGCAGCCTGCCGGAATGGAACAGCCGCCGGGAAGCGGTGGAAGAATTGGCGGAGAAGCAACATTTCTCCGCGGAATATCAAGCGTTCGCGCTGCCGGAACGGGACGCCAAAAAGGGGACCACCAGCGACGTTTGGGACCGCTTCCTCCATACGGAAGCCCGGCGGCCTGTTTTCCGGGGGCTTTTGCTTTGGGTCCTTCCCGTTTTGACATTGCTGTGCCTGTTTTCCGCCCTGCTGGGATTCTATCCGCAGATTGGGCAAATCGGCTTCAGTTGCCTGGCGCTGGTGCAGCTGGGGACGGCCCTCCTGTGCTTAAAAGGGCATAACCAGCAGTTCGGGCCGGTGTACCGGTTCCATAAGATGGTTTTGCCCTACCGGAAACTGGCCGCCCGTTTTGCGCAGGAGACCTTTGTAAGCGGCTATTTGCGGGATTTGCAGGACCGCCTACAGCAAAACGGCGGGGCGCAGCAGGCGCTCAAAGAGCTGGAGCAGATTTCCGGCTCGATCGCCGCGCGGCACAACGGCTTGGCGCTGCTTCTCTACAATGCGCTGTTCCTCTATGACTTTCACTGCGCCAAACGGCTATATGCCTGGAAGAAGGCCTACGGCCCCTACATCCAGGGATGGTTGGAGGCGCTTGGGGAGGTGGAAGCGCTCCTCAGCCTGGGGGTGCTGTCCCAGGTGAAAGCGGTCCATACGTTTCCGGAATTGCGGGACGCCGCGCAGCCCTTTCTGGATGCGCAGGACCTGCGCCATCCGTTGATCCCCGAGGAGCGGGCGGCCGGCAACGATTTTTCCCTGCGGCAGCGGACCTGCATCATCACGGGGTCGAACATGTCCGGAAAGACGACCTTCCTGCGCACCGTTGGGACCAATCTGATCCTGGCCTTTGCCGGGGGAGCGGTGGCGGCAAAGCGCTTTTGTGCCTCGCCGATGGCGGTGTGCACCTCCATCCGCGTGGAGGACAGCGTCAGCGAGGGGATTTCCAGTTTCTATGCGGAGCTGCTCCGCGTCAAAACGATCATCGACCGCAGCCAGTCGGCCGCGCCCATGATCGCCTTGATCGACGAAATCTACCGGGGCACCAATTCGCGGGACCGCATCATCGGCGCGAGGGAGACCATCCGCAGGCTGGCGCGGCCGAACGTCCTGACCCTGGTGACGACCCACGACTTTGAGCTGTGCGATTTGGAGAACGATCCCCGCACGCCCGCGGTGAATTACCACTTTACCGAGCACTATTCCGGCCGGGAGATCCGGTTTGACTACCGAATCCGGCCCGGGCGCTGCCGGACCACCAACGCGCAGCACCTGCTGCGGCTGGTGGGAATCCTGCCGGAGGAAGGCGAAGGCTTCCAATAGAGGCTGGGAAATTGCATAAAAATTTTCCTGAGTTGAGGTGAAAATAATTGAATCTCCTTGACAGAAAAAGCAAATCGTGTAGAATACAGCTCAAGGAGGGAGAATTATAAATAATAATTCAAAAGGTTTATCCATTGCGGCTCTAGTTTGCGGTATTTTGGGAATCATTGGTTCCTTCATCCCGATTGTATGCTATGTGACGTTTATTCTGGCGATCCTTGGCATTGTCTTTGGCGTAAAAGCGCGTAAGACGGCCTTGCCGGGAGAGACGGGCCTTGCTACGGCTGGCTTGGTGCTGGGCATCATCGGAACCGTATTTGGCGCGTTGGGTGTGATCTGTGTCATTTGCGCGCTGGGTGTGGTTGGCGCAGCAGGCGCAGCGGGCGCACTGGGATAACCGACATTTAAAACAGAAAATGCAAGCATTGCATTCTTGCGATGCTTGCATCTTTTTTTGGAGAGATTGCCTTGATTCCTACATTTGAACTTTTTGGAAAGACCTTCGGGATTTATCCCGTCTTAGCGCTCGTGGGCATTTTCACAGCGGGGATTTATGCCTGCCGCCAGGCGCGGAAAAAGGGCCTGGATGAAAATGATATGATTATGGTGTTGCTGGTGTCTGCGGTTGGGGTATTGCTGGGTGGGCATCTGCTGTATGGGTTGGTCAATGTGCTGAGCGCGCCAGGGTCCGCCCCAAATTTGCTAGCCAGCGATTCCCCAAAGGCATTTTTTGAGAACGCTTATATCTTGTTTGGCGGTTCGGTCTTCTATGGCGGGCTGCTGGGGGGGATCTTTGCCGGCGCACTGTATGTCCGGAAAAGGGGGTTTGCGCTGCCCGAGTGGGCTGACCTCTTGGCCCCGGCCATCCCGCTGTTCCATTTTTTTGGACGGATTGGTTGCTTTTTAGGAGGCTGCTGCTATGGCGTCCCTTGCAGCTTTGGGTTTACCTATACGCACAACCTGATCGAGCAGGCCAACGGGGTGAGCCGGTTCCCCATCCAGCTAGTAGAGGCGGCGTTCAATTTGGCGCTGTTTTTCCTGCTGTGGACCTTACAAAAGAAAGGAAAATTCCAGGGGAAGCGGCTCGTCCTGTATCTCCTCTGCTATTCGGTTGGCCGGTTTGTTTTTGAATTTGGCCGGGGGGATACTTACCGCGGCATCTGGTTTGGCCTATCCACCTCGCAGTACATCAGCGTCGGATTGTTTTTGGTTGCCGTTGTTTTTTGCTTTATCAGCGGTTTACAGGCCGGGCAACACAGAAGCTGTAGAAAAGCCCAAAAAAGAAGATTCTACTGAACAACTTGCTGCCTATGCAAATGGGCGGCAAGTTTTTTTTGCAGGCCCATAAGAACAGGGTTGACTTTTCAAAGTACTTGTATATAATAATATATGAACAACAGCTCATATGAAAGAGTGTGATAACATGACAGACCAAAACGGTGTGGAGCGCTGTGAATTTATCCATGCGCACGAGGACATTGTGGAGAAGGTCACACGGGATATGCCGGACGACGAGATCCTGTATGATCTGGCCGAACTGTTCAAAATCTTCGGCGACTCCACCCGCATTAAGATCCTGTACGTTTTGTTTGAATCGGAGATGTGCGTCTGCGACATTGCACAGCTGCTGAATATGACGCAGTCCGCCATTTCCCATCAGCTGCGCGCGCTCAAGCAGAGTAAGCTGGTGAAATACCGCCGGGAGGGGAAGACGGTCTTCTATTCCCTGGCGGACGGCCATGTCCGGACGATCATCGACCAGGGCATGGAGCACGTGGCAGAATAACAACTTTTAAGGAGGATTTTTCCATGAAAAAGCGCTTTCAATTGACGGACCTTGATTGTGCAAACTGTGCCCGCAAGATGGAGGACGCCATCAAAAAGATCGACGGCGTCAACGATGCGAACGTCAGCTTTTTGACGCAGAAGATGATGGTGGATGCCGACGACGCCCGTTTTGACGCCATCATGCAGGAAGTCGTCAAGGTCTGCAAACGCGTGGAGCCGGATTGCGTCATCAACCTCTAAGTGTGCGTCCCTTTTTCGCAACTCGGTCGGCGAAATCACTTCATTTTTGATGCAGGAGGGATTTCTATGAGCAAGAAACAGAAAAAGACCCTGGTTCGCATTATCCTCAGCGCGGTCCTTTTGGTGGCCGCGGCACTCATTCCGGTGGGCGGAATCGTGAAATTGGTTCTATTCCTCATCCCGTACGCTGTCATCGGCTGGGATGTGCTTTGGAAGGCCATCCGCAACATTGCGCATGGCCAGGTGTTCGATGAAAACTTCCTGATGGCGATCGCCACCGTGGGCGCCTTTGCCCTTGGGGAATACCCGGAGGGCGTTGCCGTAATGCTCTTCTATCAGGTGGGCGAGCTGTTCCAGAGCTATGCCGTGGGGCGTTCGCGCCAGTCGATCGCTGCTTTGATGGATATCCGCCCGGACTATGCCAACATTGAGCAGGATGGGAAGCTGGTCCAGGTGGACCCGGAGGATGTGGCGGTCGGCGATACGATCGTCATCAAGGCGGGCGAAAAGATCCCGCTGGACGGCGTGGTGTTGGAGGGCAGCTCCGCCGTGGATACGGCGGCGCTCACCGGCGAATCGCTGCCGCGCGATGTGGACCCCGGGGACGATGTGGTCAGCGGCTGCATCAATCAGAGCGGCCTGCTCAAGGTGCGCGTGACAAAGGTGTTCGGTGAATCCACAGTGGCGAAGATCCTCGACCTGGTGGAGAATTCGAGCAGCAAAAAGGCGCGCGCGGAGAACTTTATCACGCGCTTTGCGCGGTACTACACCCCGGTCGTCGTGATTGGGGCCGTGCTGCTGGCGGTGTTGCCGCCGCTGCTCTTCGGGGGCGATTGGAGCGATTGGCTGCAACGCGCATTGATCTTCCTGGTGATTTCTTGCCCGTGCGCGCTGGTCATCTCGGTGCCGCTCAGCTTTTTCGGCGGGATCGGCGGGGCCTCCAAGCAGGGCATCCTGGTCAAGGGCAGCAACTATTTGGAGGCGTTGGCCAAGACCGAGACGGTGGTGTTTGACAAGACCGGTACCCTGACAAAGGGGACCTTCCAGGTCACGGCCGTACACCCGGACCGCATCAGCGAAGGCGAGCTTTTGGAGCTTGCCGCGCTGGCGGAGAGCTATTCCGAGCATCCGATTTCCCGTTCCTTGCGCGAGGCGTACCAGAAGCCAGTGGACGCCTCCCGTGTGACCGACGTGGAGGAGATTTCCGGCCACGGCGTGCGCGCGAAGGTCGATGGGCATGATGTATATGCCGGAAACGGCAAATGGATGGATCGGATTGGGGCGAGCTGGCGCAACTGCCACCGCACCGGCACGGTGGTGCATGTGGCGGTTGACGGCGAATATGCAGGCCATATTGTGATCTCGGACGCGGTCAAGCCGGATGCGGCTGCGGCCATTGAAGCGCTCAAGCGCGAGGGGGTCAAAAAGACCGTGATGCTCACCGGCGACGTCAAGGCGGTCGGCGAGGCTGTGGCAAGGGAGATCGGCATCGATGAGGTGCACGCGGAACTTTTGCCGGGCGATAAGGTCGATCAGGTGGAACGCCTCCTGAAGAATACCAGCGGCAAGGGGAAGCTCGCCTTCGTGGGCGATGGCATCAACGATGCGCCGGTGCTTTCCCGCGCGGATATCGGCATCGCCATGGGCGGACTCGGTTCCGATGCGGCGATCGAGGCTGCGGACATCGTACTGATGGACGACAAGCCGTCCAAATTGGCGGTGGCGGTCCGGATTTCCCGCAAAACGCTGCGCATTGTGCGGCAGAACATCGTATTTGCGCTGGGCATTAAGCTGCTGTTTTTGGCCTTGGGCGCCTTCGGCATGGCCAACATGTGGGAGGCCGTGTTCGCAGACGTCGGCGTCTCCGTGCTGGCTATCCTGAACGCGTCGCGCGCTCTGCGCACCTCCGGGCAGGAGGTGCCGGAGCCGTCCGTCCCAGTGGCGCTCCAAGAAGGCAACGGATAAGAAATCCTCTTTTTAATAGGCAAAGACGCCGATTTTCCGTTTGGGAGAATCCGGCGTCTTTGCTTTTAAAAGGGAACATGCCTGCAATGCGCCCATTTCGATATAGCGCCCGTGCAAGATTTATGTTATCATACGGTGGGAAGACAGCGCCAAAAGGCGAGAGGAACATGGAGGGAATTGTATGGATGACAAGATCCGCTATTGGTTTCAGGGATTCGAACAAGGCGTCGCCGCGTTGGGAACATCCCAACAGGAAGCGCTGTTTCATGAATGTGGGAAAAATTGCGTACAGCAGGGCACTTTGGAGTTTTATCAGTCGCTCTACCGGACGGCGGAAGGCAACCTCGACCGCTTTTTTGAGGCGGTCAACGACACCCCTGGCTTGCGGGGCGAGGTGATGGAACCGGATACGGTCTACCTCCTTGCCTTTGCGCAATGCTCTTGCCCGCTTGTTACAGAGGGATATGTGCGGTCGCCGTGGCTGTGCGAGTGCTCCAGGCAAAGCGTTCTATACGTTTTGCGGACGCTCTGGCCGGAAAAGCGCTTTGAAGTGACTCTGTGCGGCACGATCCTGCGCGGCGCACAGGAGTGTGCCTGTAGGATTACTGTGCAATAAGTGCCCGCCGCCCTGCGGAGGGACGAACCTGGATAAAGAAAAAAGCAGCGGAGAATGGTTTTCGGCCTTTCTCCGCTGCTTTTGTTGTGTAAAGCCCCCGAAATGGAATCCCCAAAAAATACAACCGTCTGGGAAACCAGACTACTGCATAGGGCGGTTCTCATGCGCCCGCCAGACGGCATTTCCTGGAATTGCACCAGACGTTCCGCTGCGGTTTAAAAGCTTTGACCGCAAAGCCAGTCGATTGCCCGCAGGAAGCGCTCGGGAATCGCGCGAAAATGGCCGCCGGGATTCCACTCCAGGGTGCAGGAAACGCCATGGCCTTTCAAAAGCTGGTGGATTTCGCGGGTGCAATCCCCCACGCGGGCCATGCGCGGGTTCCGGGCCTTCTCCTCCGCCGTGCCAAGGGAGAGGTAGACCCGCCGGACGGCCGGGTTTAACGGATGTGACCGGAAGTATTCGGCCGCGCCGTCGTACCAGAGGGAGCCGGAGAGACAGCCGATCTGCCCAAACGCCCCGCACTGCGTGGCGCTCCAAAGGGCGTGAAGGCCGCCGAGCGAGTAGCCCACCAGCGTTGTACGGGCGGGGTCTGCTGTGACGGGCAGGGCCTTGCGCGCTTCCGGCAGGAGCGTTTTTGTCAAAAATTGCAGATAGGCCCCGCCCTCCCCGGAAAAGGCGGGCGCTTTTTGCGAGAGCGCAGGCGCTGGCCAAGGCGTATATTCCCGGTCGCGGTCCATGGGAGGGACGGCCAGGAACACGCAGTTTTGCTGTTTTATATGGGCGAAGATGGCCTCAAAGTCCGCGGCGGGCATGTCGCCGTCGTTGGAGAGCATCAGGGAAAAGCCGCCCGGCGGGATTTTCCCTTCCGGTACGAACAGAGGGCAGTCGCGCCCTGCCAGTAAAATGCTTTTCATCGGTTTCCCTCCCGAAAAAATGAGGTATCCGGTTGGCTAGGGATGCCTACGCGGACACGGAGAATGGGACGTTCTTTTGCTTGCAAGCTTCCTCGAGCGTGGAACGGCTTTATTCCAGCTGAATCCCGAAGAGCTTTGTCGCGGCGTGCAGGCCCTCTTCGATCTCCTGCCGGGAATAGTTGTGTGCTTCCAAATAGGCGTCGTCAAACTGGTTCAAGCGGGAGTAAAAGGCCAGAGCCAGCTCCAGCATCGGTAAGCGTGCGGGGTCCAGCTCCTCATAGAGCCGGTTTTCCGCCTCGTTGATCTTGCCCTCGTCCAACATGCGGATCAATTCGATGTAGAGCTGGTCCGAATCCGAAAGCTTTTCCTTTTCCACGATTTCATAATCCGGCTTGTCCTTCCCAAACAGGAGACGCGCCAAAATCACGCCGATCATTTCAATCTGACGTAAAATCCAATCCTGCTGAAACATATTGCATCCCCTCTTTTCCATTTCATCATAGCATAATGCCCCCGGTGGGGCAAGATAGGATGAATGATTTGTATAAATAACAAATAATAATACGATTTGTATAACAAATGCCGGTATAAAACGATACCAACCTTCCAATGCTAACAGGAGATTTTAGGCAGAGGGAGGCAGGAAGATGGAAAAATTGCGCGGCCTGAAGAAATTTACCCCGGCGCTAATCGGCACGCTCTGCGGTATGCTGAACGGACTGTTTGGCGCGGGGGGAGGGATTGCCGCCGTGCCGCTGCTCAAGGCGTCGGGCATCCCGCTCAAGAAGGCGCACGCGACCTCCCTGGCGGTCATCCTGCCGGTTTCCATCGTCAGCGCGATCCTGTACCTGGCCAACGGGACCATCCGGTTTTCCGATGCATGGCCATATTTACCAGGCGGGCTCCTTGGTGCGATCCTGGGCGCGCTGCTAATGGAGAAGATCCCGGATAAGCTCCTGCGCAAGGCGTTCGGGGCCTTCATGATTTATGCAGCCGTGCGGCTGCTTCTGCGATGAGCGGGTGGCTGGTCGCGGGGATCGCAAGCCTGGTCGCGGGGTTTGTCAGCGCGCTTGGGCTGGGCGGCGGCGGGATCCTCGTGCTCTATCTGACCTTGTTCCTCGGGATGGAGCAGATGCAGGCGGGCGGCATCAACCTGATCTTTTTCTTGCCCCTTGCCGCGGTCTCGATCTACATCCACATGAAGCACCATCTGATCGACTACAAATTCGCCCTGAAATGCGCGCCGTTTGGCGTGGTGGGCGCGTTCTTGGGCGTATGGCTTGCAAATGCCCTGCATCCTGTATGGGTCAGCAAGGGATTTGCCGTATTTGTGCTGATCCTGGGCATACGGGAACTGTTTTCCAAGGGAAAGAAGGAGGAAGACGGGCCGGACAAAAAATAACTGCCCCGTGCGGTTCGCACAGGGCAGCGTATGAATGGTTTTTAAGAGACGCTGGACAGGATCATGGTGACCAGCCAGGAAATGCCGTAGATCACCGGCTGATGCACCACGTAGATCACCAGCGCGTGGCGGCCCAGCCAGGAGAGGAAGGGCACGCGGGAGCGGTAGGCAAAAGCGGGGAAACGCCCCTCGACCGCGAGGCGGCCGATGCTTGTTCCGGCAAAAAAGACGAAAATCCACGGCAAAAGCGGGAAATAGTCTGCGGAGAAAAAGTTGGGGCTGTGGAAGCCCAGGGGCGCGAGCCAATCCGTGGCATAGAGCACATCGGGGAGCGGGATGCTGATGGGGCCGATGCCGAGCAGACGGCTGCCCACCTGCCGGGTACATAGGTAGAGAAGCGCGCAAAGGATGGTGGGAATCCAGGTGAACGGGCGTTTCCTGCGCAAATGCGGCTGGATCAGCCCGAATAAAATCATGCAGATTGCGAGGAAATGCAAGATGCCAAATAGAATGCGCTCCGCCGGGACCACCAGCCACGTGACCAATGTGACCACCGCCGCAATCCCCGCCAGTTTGAGGCCGCGCAGCAGGTTGGAATGCGAGAGGTTGGAGGAGATGCCGGCGATCAAAATAAAGAGGCCGGCAAACCAGGGTTCTGCGGGCATGAAAAAGTTGAGCAGGGCTTTGCCAAACTCCAAGTTAAATAGATAGGCGAGCGTATAGAAGGCATGATAGAATACCATGCAGAACACGGCAAAGCCGCGCAGCTCGTCCATCAGATGAATGCGCTTCGTTGCACGCTCCGTTTGTTCCATATTCGTCGCTCCTTTGTGAAAATGGGAAACGGAAGAACTTCCTTCCGAAGGGAATGTCTGCTATAATAAGACGGCAAACTCATCAGAATTATAACAGGAATAGGAGGCAAATACAATGGATAAGACTTTGACAAAGGAATATGTAGTGAAGCCGGAGATGCTGGCAACCGCCGTGGGAAGTGGCAGTGTGGAGGTTTTGGCTACGCCGATGGTAGCTGCATTTTTAGAGGGCGCGGCCGCAGAGCTGGCGCAGAAGGAACTCCAGGATGGCTGGACCACCGTGGGAAGCCAAATCACCATCGAGCACCTTTGCCCCACCGTGACGGGCGTGAAGGTGGAGGCGACCGCAACATTGACCGAAGTGGACGGGCGTATGTACCGCTTTACGCTGGAAGCCAGGGACAATGCGGGCGTGATTGCGCGCGGCACCCACGAGCGCGTCAGCGTGGAAAAGGAGCGCTTTTTCGCAAAGGCGCAGGCACGCAGCCAGTCCAACTAAACGGTGTTTTATGCACAGCGCGGAGATGTCCCATCCGGCGAATGAAAGAAATGGCGGCAGGAATCGATGGCGCTTTGCAAGATGTTTCTCACATGAAATACTTTTATTTCAACAAAAATCGATTTTTTGATGGACAAAATGAAACATCTGGTGTATAATATTGTCTAATGTGCTAAAAATGCCGAAAAATGATTCGTCGGAACTGCGCAAAATGGATTTGCGTGCCGGCAATTAAGGAGAGTGTAATCATGAAAACATGGAAAAAGTGCCTGGCGGCTGTCCTGTCGCTGGTCATGATGGTAAGCGCTACCGCTTGTTCTGGGACGGACAAAAGCTGGGCGGTCAAGAGTGAGAACCTCACCGTTCCGATCGGCGCTTATATCTATAACCTGTACAGCGCTTATCAGCAGGCGTACTACATGGTAGAGGACGCCACCCAGCCTGTATTGGAGCAGACCGTGGAGGATCAGGATGCAGCTACCTGGATGAAGGATTTTGCCCTGCGCCAGACCAAGTCCATCCTGGTGATCGACGACATGATGCGGGATATGGGCCTCAGCCTCACCGAGGACGAGCTGCAGCAGGTTTCCGACCAGACCGACAGCTTCTGGGGATCGATCTCTACTGCTATGACCGAATATGGCGTGGCGAAGTCTTCGTTTAACTTGGCGTATGCCGACTATTACACCAAGTTTACCAAGGTGTTTGACGCAACCTACGGCCCTGGTGGGACGGAAGAAGTCTCCGACGAGGATGTGAAGGACTATTATCTGACCAATTATAAGGCGTTTTCGTATGTTATGGCGCCGATCATCGACATGACCACCGGTGCAAGCCTGAGCGACGACGAGCTTTCCCAGCTGGATACGGAATTTAAGGGGTATGCCTCCCAGATCAACGACGGTTCTATGACCATCCAGGATGCGGCCGACGCCTATAAGGCTTCTTCCGGCGACGACACGGTGCAGGTTTACACCGATGCGGCGGATTTCAGCGGCGAGACGGCTTCTTATCCGTTGGAGTTCGGCACGGAGTTGGACACGCTGGAAAACGGCAAGGCGAGCGTCATCGATGTGCAGGGGCTGTACAAGGTCCTGCTGGTCAAGGACGACATCAACGCGACGGCGGACGAGCGCATCAGCGACGAGACGAGCCGCACCAGCATCCTGCAAACCATGAAGCAGGAAGAATTCCAAGCAAAGATCGACGACGCAGCGGACAGCTATAATGCGACGGTCAACCAGAGTGCGATCGACTCCTACCAGCCGGATATGTTTGTACAGGAGACGTCCTCGGTTGCCGCGTCCACGGACGAGACCTCTTCGCAGGAGGGCACGGATGGCTCCGGCGAGGAAACCTCTTCGGAAGCCGCATAATTTCATCATAAGAATCGCGCTGGGGGCCATGCAAATGGTTCCCGGCGCGTGTTTTTTATAGAAGATTGTCTGTCTGTTCATAGCGAAGAAGTTGTTTCTTTCGTTCGCGTTCGATTATTTCCTGAGGAATGGAAACGAAAATACAGCTTGCACAGCTTCCAGATTCGTCCACACGGACGAAGTCAAGGCAGCATGTATGATTTTGCCAGTAAACACAGAGGTGATTCTCACAAAAGTTCATTTCCAATATCCCCTTGCTCCTTAGATTCCCTCTCGATATTACAAAAAATGTTATCAGTTGTCAAGTATAAACATCTTTGTGATAATGCAATATCTTTAGGTAAAGAGTATTGTATTGATATGGGAGGGGGCGGCTGTATGATAGGGGAAAAAATAAGAGAGCTGCGAGAGAGGAATAAACTAACGCAAAATGATTTGGCAAGATTGTTGAATATTACGCGAAGCAGTGTAAACGCCTGGGAAAGCGGTCTTTCTGTCCCGTCCACACAGTATGTTGTAGAACTCGCACGGATCTGGAAAGTGAGTACAGATTATTTATTAGGATTAAACGATACAGCCACTATTTCTGTTACAGGATTGGATACGATCGAGGTAGGGCTTCTGGTGGAAACGGCAAATAAATTTCGGGAAAACCGAGAAAAAGAGATGTAAGAGGTTCAATAGGAGCTTGGCCATGTGCCGAATTTCAAGTGCTTATAAATCTCTAATAAAAATATTCAAAACAAACCAAGCCGGTCCGTAGGCATATTGCCTTGGACCGGCTTGGTTCCTTTTATAGGTCTGTTTTCTTCCTGGATTCAGACAATCGTCCCGCCGCCGACGACCAGGTCCCCGTCGTAGAAGACGACGGCCTGCCCCGGCGTGATGGAACGCTGCGCCTCTGCGAAGTCCACCCGCACGCGGCCGTGTTCCACCGGGGTTAAGACTGCCTCGGCGGGGCGCGCCTGGTAGCGGACCTTTGCCTGTACCTGTAAGGGCTTGTCCAATGTATCAAAGGGGATGAAGTTCAGGTCGTCCGCCAGCAGGGACGACGCATATTGGCTGCCCTCTTCCCCAAGGGTGACGCGGTTCAAGACAGCGTCGATTTTTGTCACATACATGGGCCTGCCGAAGGAGACGCCCAGCCCCTTGCGCTGGCCGATGGTGTAGTGCGTGATTCCCCGGTGGCGGCCCAAAACATGGCCTTCCGCATCCACAAAATCGCCCTCCGGGGCTTTTTTCCCCGTATAGCGCTCCAAAAAACCGGCGTAGTCGTTGTCCTCAACAAAGCAGATTTCCTGGCTGTCCGGCTTGTGCGCCACGCGGAGCCCGGCTTCCTCCGCCATGCGGCGGGCCTCCGGTTTGGTGTATGCGCCCAGGGGCATCAGCGTATGCGCGAGCTGGTCCTGTGTCAGGGAATAGAGCACATAGCTCTGGTCCTTGCTGGCCGGGGCCTTTTTCAGCAGCCAGCGCCCGGCGCTGTTTTGCTCGATCACCGCGTAGTGCCCGGTGGCGATGTAATCATACCCCAGCAGCCGCGCCTTTTGCAGCATCGCGTCGAATTTCAAGTGCCGGTTGCATGCAATGCAGGGATTCGGCGTGCGGCCCGCCGCGTACTGCCCGGCAAAATATTGGATGACGTCGCGCTCGAATTGCTCGGTGAAATTCAAGACCAAATGCTCGATGCCCAATTGGTAACACACCCGGCGCGCGTCGTCGATGTCGTCCAGGGAACAGCAGCCCCCGGAGGCGCTCTGCTGCATGTAGGCGTCCGGCCGCAGGCGCATGGTCATGCCTGTCACGTCGTAGCCGGCTTTTAACAGCAAAAGAGCGGCGACCGAACTGTCCACGCCGCCGCTCATGCCCAAAAGAACTTTCTTCTTGCTCATTATTCCGCGTCGTCCTCCGCCGCTTCGCCAAAGATGTCCGGCTTGCCTGCGGTTACGTCGGATGCAGGGGCGGGCGCATCCTCCAACTCTGCGTGCTTTTCGGCCTCCTGGCGTTCCTCTTCCGCTGCGGCCGCATCGTGCGCCTCATTGACAAAGGGCGCCGCTGGAATATCGTCGTCGGCTTCATCCGCATGGCCGGCGCAGTGGGCGAGCTCTTCCCGCTGCGCCGCATCCAGGTCTTCATAATACGGGCATACGTCGCAATCGTCGTTGCAGCCCGCGCACTGGTCTTCCTCTTCCACCGGGGAGGCGATCTCGTCCAATTTGTTGAACGCCTTGCGCATACGCGCTTCGCTTTCCTCTACAGCCTTGCAGAGCTGCTCCGCCTGTGCGTCCTCCGGATTGCGCAGGTGCTCCATATAATATTTTCCAAGCGCAACATAGGCGCGCGCGGTGTTTTCCCGCTCGTTTTTGATGACGATCCGGAGCCGGTTGATCATGGCGGCTTTGCGGTTTTTCTCTACGACATAGTCGACGGCTTTTGTTACTTCATTGCCAATTACACTGAAAATACCCATCGTTTTCCCTCCGGTCCCGCTGATGCGGCGATATTTGGCATGACGCCTTTTCTGATGCGCTCCAAGCGCTCTTTTTGAATTAACCTTATTATACCGCAAAATAGGCAAAAAGAACAGTGAAAAATTTGTATCCGGTTGGACGGAATTTTCCTTTCCGGGCTTGAAACGTTGTACCTTGCAAGGGATTGTGTTATACTAATTTTTAAACGACATTCTTTCCAAAAGGCTGGATACAGCCCGGGATGATTTGAGAAACTAGGGAGTGAACGATGCATGTCAACCGAGATCAGCCGGCCGGTGAGCTGCCCGCGGTGCGGGGAGGCGGTGGAAACACGGATGTGGCCGGGCATCAACGCCGAGGTGAACCCAAACCTGCGGGAACAGGTGCTTCAGGAGACCCTGTTTAATTGGACGTGCCCCGCCTGCGGCTATGTCGCACAGATGGCTTATCCCTGCCTGTACCACGACAAGGGGCGTAAATTGATGGTCTATCTGGTTCCAAACGGAGGGAAAGAGGAACTGGATGCGGTCGATGTGGACCGCGCATTCCCGCAGATCGGTTACGTGCAAAAGCGCGTGGTTTCCTCCCTGGCGGAGCTCAAGGAGAAGATTTTGATCTTTGAAGCCGGCCTGGATGACCGCGCGGTCGAGCTGGTGAAATGGGCCCTTTCTGCTGTGGTGGAGAAAAAGGATGGAAAAAAGCCACGGGAAGGGTATTTTTCCTTTGCGGAGGAGGAAAAGAACCGCATCGGGTTTGTGTTCTTTTTCCAGGGGAGCGCGGAGCCAGTGCTGAAAACCACCCGGATGGACGCTTACCGCCGTTCGCTGGAGATTGTGGAAGAGGTCCACCCGGAGCAGAAGGGCTTTGCGCCGGTGGACCCGGTGCTCGCGCAGAAGCTTCTCGACGCATATAAAGAAGAGGATTGAAATTCCGGCGCCGGATGCACGGCGCTTTTGAATAAGTGAGGTGCCAACCATGTGTGGAATCTGTGGTTTTACGGGCGAAGTGCTCGACCGCGACGAGGTAATCAAGCGGATGACGGACGTCATCACCCACCGCGGCCCGGACAGCTCCGGCGTATTTGCCGGGGACGGCGTGACAATGGGGTTCCGCCGCCTGTCCATCATCGACGTGGGGAACACGGGCGACCAGCCCATCTATAATGAGGACCGCACCCTTGTGCTGACCTTCAACGGGGAGATCTACAATTATCAGGACCTGCGCAAGGAATTGCTGGAAAAGGGCCATAAATTTTATACCAATACGGATTCTGAGGTGTTGGTGCACGGCTTTGAGGAGTGGAAAGAGGGCCTTTTGAACCGCCTGCGCGGGATGTTTGGCTTTGCCATCTGGAACACGGTGGACAACAGCCTTTTCCTGGCGCGCGACTATTTCGGCATTAAACCGCTCCACTATACACAGGTGGGCGATTCGTTCGTCTATGGGTCCGAGATCAAGAGCATTTTGGAATTCCCGGGCTTCCAGAAGAAGTTCAACCGCCATGCGCTGGACAACTACATTTCGTTTGAATACGCCCCGCCCCCGGAGACCTTCTTTGAAAACGTGTTCTGCCTGATGCCTGCCCATTACCTCTGGTATAAGGACGGCAAGGTCACGACCACGCGCTATTGGGAGCCGAAATTTGACGCGGACGAAAGCATGACCGAGGAACAGGCCGTGGACGCGATCGAGAAGGTGTTTGAGGAATCCGTCGCGGCGCACAAGATCAGCGACGTGGAGGTCGGCTGTTTCCTGTCCAGCGGCGTGGATTCCAGCTATGTGTCCACCTATTTTAAGGGGCAAAAGACCTTTACCGTCGGGTTTGACTACGGGGAAAAGTACAACGAGATCGACTGGGCCAAGGGGTTGAGCAAAGAGGTCGGCTTGGAGCACCATTACAAAGTGATCTCCACGGAGGAATATTGGGACAGCATCCGCAAGGTGCAGTACCATATGGACCAGCCCCTCGCGGACGCCTCCTGCATTGCGCTGTATTTTGTCTCCAAGATTGCGAGCGAGTATGTCAAGGTGGTCCTTTCCGGCGAGGGCGCGGACGAGCTCTTCGGCGGCTACAATATCTACCACGAGCCGGACGACCTGGCGGGCTATAAAAAGCTGCCGCTGTTCCTGCGCAAGGCGTTTGCGGCGATCGCCAAGGCGCTGCCGTTCCGCTTCCGTGGCAAGAGTTTCCTGATCCGCGGCGCACAGCCGATCGAGGAAAGCTTCATCGGCAATTGCAGCATGTTCACCATGGAAGAGAAGCGCAAGCTGCTGCGGGAGGGGATGCCCTGCACCCGCCCGCAGGAATTGACGCGCCCCTTCTACGACCGCGTCCAGGGCAAGGACGACGTGACCAAGATGCAGTATCTGGACATCAACGTCTGGCTGGCCGGGGACATCCTGCTCAAGGCCGACCGCATGAGCATGGCCAACTCGTTGGAGCTGCGCGTGCCGTTCTTGGACAAAGAGGTGTTCAAAGTAGCCTCCCGGCTGCCGCGCCGCCTGCGCGTCAACCCGGAAAACACCAAGTATGCGATGCGCAAAGCGGCCATGCGCCACCTGCCGCCCGCCACGGCCCAGAAGAAGAAGCTGGGCTTCCCGGTGCCCACGCGCGTGTGGCTGCGGGAGCAGAAGTATTACGACATTGTCAAGGCGGCATTTACCGGCGAGACGGCAAAGCAGTTCTTCCATACGGATGCGCTGGTCAAGCTCCTGGACGAGCATTTCCAGGGCAAGTGCGACAACAACCGCAAGATCTGGACGATCTACGTGTTCCTGATCTGGTACGACATTTATTTCAGCGACCCCGACAAGGTGAAGCTCTGATTGAGAAAAAGAAGCCGCCGTGCAGGACAAGATCCTGTACGGCGGCAATTTGTTTGGCTTTATCTGTGTGTTTCCGGCGGGTACATAAGATGGGCAATCCTGGGAGCGGGCCGGAAACAGTTTTGCTTCTTCGGCTTTCGTTCAATGGAGCGCTGTCAAATGGCAGCTGGCGCCGCTTCCCCGCGCGCAGCAGGGGCAACCGCATCTGTTGGGCTATGTGGACGCTTCAATGAAGCGTAAGTGTCAATACAGGACCACCGTGCCGCCTTCCACCGCGCAGGCGCATTCATAGCTCTGCTGCTCCCCGGTGAGGCAGTCGAAGATGGAATGGAATTCAAAGGAATCCTTTTCGTCGGCGAGGATGTATCTGGCGATGATGAAGCGGTCCTCCACGCAGGTGATGAAGTCGCCCAGCTCCTTGCTGTACCGCGCGTGGAGGCTGGAATTCAGCACGCCCACGGCCTCCAAATAATCGCCGCGGTCCACGATTTTGTAGGCGCGGCCGTCCTCCGTGTCGATGCAGAAATACCCCTCCTGCTCGTCCGGGCGGAGGTTGAGCTGCGCCACAATCTGCCGCTTCCCGGTGCGCTTATCGACGGCGCAGAGGCGCTGGTCGTTGGAGGGGAAATGTTTCGCACGGAAATAGATGGATTCCGCATTCATACCCGCGTAGCGGACCAGCCCAGCCGTGCCTGCGCTCAGGATCAATTCCAGCGGGACGCGCTTTTCCCCCGCCTTGGCGGAGACGATAAAATCAAACAGCGGGCACAGCCAGACGTTGTCGTTGATGTTGTCGCCGAGCCAGCGCCGGTTGCGGTAGCAGTTCCATTTTTCGGTCTCATCGCCGTGCGGCTGAAGCACCAGAAGCTGTTGGTCGCCGTCCAGGCTGTATGTAACGAGGTCGCGGGCAGCGGCGTTGCAGATGCGCGGGTCCCGCAGGTAATAATAGGCTTCTTCTTCCAGATCGAACAGCAGGGCCACGCGCGCAAACCCGGTCAGGCGGCGGTATTCCGAAAAGAGCTCCGCGTGTGTATCGTCCTCCTCTGTAAAGAGGATGATGCGGCTCTCGTCCAGCGCGGCGCATTCGGAAAAATTCCCCACCAGGCTCAGCACCACCGCGTGGCGCTCTTCGCCGGTGATCTTATCGATGGACAGCAGCTCCACATTGCTGCTGCCGTCCTCCAGGACCAGCAGGATCACATCGGAAAAACTGAAAAAATGCGGCACAAAGGCGGGCCTGTCCAGGATATAGTTGGCCAGGATGCGCTCCCGCCTGGTGATCCGGTTGTATTCCAAAAGGAAAAGGCTGTTGTGGCCCTCCTCGTTTTTTTCTTCGGCATAGTAGATCCGGTTGTCGCTGATTTCGATGAGCTGATCGTTGCAATTGGCAAAGATGTTGCGCAGGTCCACGACCTTCATTCCCACACCCCCTGTGGCGCGTTTTCCGACGGGTTTTGCCGTTTTCCAACCATCCGTGGAAATATTTACAAGTCTTTTCTGTTATTATAGCATACCAAACCGGAGAATAAAACAGAAAAAGACAGATGGATTTGGATAGAAAAATCCATACAAGATTCGGAGAGGGATTCGTCTCCAAGGGGGAGGAAGGGATGGCCCTGCGCGGGATTTCCGGCGCTTTTTTGGAAAGCGGCCTGATGGCAAAAAGGGCCGTTCCTTGACAGATCATCTGGAAGCAGATATGATAAATAGAAATGAATAAGGGGTGCTGGGTGTTCCCGGCTGAGAGAACGCGAATCGACGCGTTTCAACCGTACCTGATCTGGATAATGCCAGCGTAGGAAGATTATGGTTTGTGCCCCGCGGCTGTCCGCGGGGTATTTTTGTGCGTTTCGATTCCAGCAGACCTGCGCTCAGGGGCGGACACAGGCCGGCGGGATCGCCCGCACACAGGAGGGAATGTTTATGAAAAAGAACAACACAACGGTGATCTTGGTGGAGAGCGCGCTGATGATCGCCCTTTCGGTCGTGCTCGATTTCTTCAAGCTCTGGCAGATGCCGTTTGGCGGCACCGTCACCTGTGGGATGGTCCCGCTGGTGCTGCTTTCGTTCCATCAGGGCCCGAAATGGGGGATTGGCGCGGCGTTCACCCACAGCCTGTTGCAGATGCTCATGCGGTTTGACGCGCCGCCCGCCAAGACATTCGGTGCATTTGCCGTGGTGATTTTGTTGGATTATGTGATTGCCTTCACCGTCGTTGGAGCGGCATCGGTCTTTGGGAAGCCGTTCCGGAACCGCAGCGTCAGCGTGGCGGTGGGAACCTGTGCGGTATGCCTGATCCGCCTGCTGTGCAGCTTCCTCTCCGGCGTGACCGTATGGACGGAGTATACGCCCGAAGGCTGGGCGGTCTGGCAGTATTCATTGACCTACAATGCGCTCTATATGATCCCGCAGACGATCCTGACGGTGGTCCTTGCGGTGGTGCTCATGGCGGTGATCGACCGCTATGAGGGGCGGAAGGCAAAGACCATTTGATTGTATCGGTGGGTCCCCCTTCACGGAATTTGGAGATGTTCCATGAAGAGGGTCCTTTTTTGTTCTAACGAATCGTTCAAAAAGGGTGGACTTTATACGCCAAAGATGATAAAATAATAAAACATTCCATACTTTTGCATGATATTGGAGGAAAGAATCTTATGAATATGACAAAAACATTCAAAAAGGTAGGCGTCCTTGCGATCGTTCTTCTGATGATTGCCGCGCTGGTCGGCTGCGGTGGGAACCAGGAGGAGAAACAATGGGAAGAGGACGTCACAGCGATCATGAATGACATCACGCTGTCCCAGACCGATTTTAATACGGCGTTGGCGGGCATCCAGCCGGGGGACGCTGACTCCCAGACGGCGATGCTCAATGCGATTGACACCCTGGAAGAGGATTTCAACGCGCTGAAGGCCGTGGAAGCGCCGGAGAAGTACCAGGCGGTGCAGGAAGAATTCAACACAGCCGTGGATAAAGCTTTGGAAGGCACAGCGGCATTCCGTGAGATGGCAAACAACCTCGGCGACGGCGGGGATCTGACGATTGTCAGCGATAAGCTCTCCGAAGGCCAGACGAAGTACGAGGAGTTCCTGGAGCTTTGGCAGACAGCGGTCAACAATCTTGCGGAGATTGCAGGCTAAATTTGAACAGATACAAATACGAAGGGGCTGTTGCAGATGATTCTGCAACAGCCCCTTCTTTATGCTTGGAAAAAGCAGTTCCATACCGTCCTCGGTTTGCAAGGCGTTTGCCCATGCAAATTAAGCGAATTCTTCCAGAAAAGCGGCCAAGTCCTGATAAAGCTGCTGGCCGTGCATGCCCCCAAACCCGACGTCATACTGGGTGCCGTTCATGGTGAAGTCCCCCGTGCTGTGGACGGTAATGGCCAGGATGCCCGATGGTTCGTGCGCGTCCGTCAGATCAATCGCGAGGCGGTAGACTTCTTCCCCGATACCGCCATATGTCTGATTCGGGCTTTTAAACAGGACATAGCGGTCCAGAATCTCCAGAAAAGCTTCCTGTTTTTCTGTATCCGTGTAGGAAAAAGAGAGCTCCCCCTCCTTTTTGAGGCGGCAGATGCGACGTTGCTACGGTATAGTAATTTACAATATGGACCTTTTCTGTAGAGCTGAAGTCCCGCACAACATTCCCCAGAGAGGCTGGATGAAAGAACAGGGCGAAACAGAGGAGCATTGCCAAGAGAATGCCAATCCAGATCAAAGGCCGGGGAATGGGGTTTCGCAAGCGTTGCGCGGGGAAGCGGATTTCTTTTAGAGTTATTTTTATCAACTCTCCTAAAAGGACAACGGGATCAGATTTCCCACAGGATACGGCCGTGGATGCCGGGAGGAAGACCGTTAGGAGGAAACTTCCCAAAGGGGCGAATGGGATTTCTCGGCAAACAGACGCAATAGCGCTTCATAAAACGCTTGATTTCGTTGCCCAAACCGCCCGATTCCACAGGGGGACCCTTCCAGATTCATTTTCCCTTGGGAATTGGTGCCGTAGGACACGGAATCCAGGGTGCCGTCCGGTTTCTCGTAGCTGAGATAGATGTCCAGAAAAACGATGCCGCCATTTTCAACAAAATTGCCATTGTCGGGGATGCCAATCCAGCTTTTCCAATTTACCTTCCGGTTGACCGGGAACCCGTTCAAAAACGATGCGAGATCCTCCAATTCGGAGGGGGATTTGGTAAAGATACTGGTTGTAGTAGTTTTTGGGGGCGCGTCCCCCGCCTGAAACGAGACTTCGTATTTCAGAATATTTGCAGATATGAGGGGATTTCCCCCGGCTAGGCCGTCCACGGAGAAGGGGCGCGTGTAGAAAAAATAGACGGCCAAGAGGAAACAGAGAAGAACAACAAGCAAGATTTTTTTGCATTTAGGATTTCGCGGTTCTGCAAGCTTCAAGGGAATTCCCTGCCTTTCCAGTATGGCATAGGAGGTAAACAAACGGGAATCCGTTAAACGGGCCACATAGATCAAAGCGATGCAGCCCAACTGCCGCCTTTCTACGGGGAATTTGTTTGCGCACAGGATTATTGCATGGATTGTGCATACCGTTTACCAGCGACCGAAAAAGGAGTTAAAAAGGCCCACTTCCCAGATAGAACGGATTATTGAAAAAATATGTGGGATCGTTTCAATAGCAATGAGAATCAACAGCAATACCGATGTGGAAATATCCGGCCGCCAGGAACGATGGAGATTTTCATACTTTTGAGATGGATCCGTCCTCAAGAGGAATCCCCCGTTTCCTGAAAAATACGTTGAAAAGGGCTACACCGGATAGGACATGCAGCAATGTGATGGTCCCGCTTTCGGGAGCCAATACTGGATAGAACATTCCCCAATAAAAAGCCGAGGTAAGTCCAACCAAACCGACAAACAACAAGAGAAAACCGAAGGAAAACCGGTGCAAGCGTCCCTCGCAGGGAGTCGCCAAGAGGCACAGGATAAATCCAAAGGCAATTTCCGTGACGAATACAAAGCCCCACTTTATAACAAACCATTGGGGCTCATAAGTAAGGGAACGCTGTTTGTCCAAAAATCCGATAATAAAAGGTGTTGTTATAATTATAATTGCGAGTACAAATAACAGAATGATTTTTTGAAAAATAATTGTTGGATTAGAATTTTTTTGCATCATAGCATCATGAATGTGACATTAATGATTATTGCTCAATTCGGCTATCCATTCACTACTGCCTCTGGATAAAATAACCTGATAACGGCATCCAACCGCTTCTTGATCTCCTACAACAATACTTTCCCAATTTGAAGGAGGGGTAATGCTCCAACTTCGTTTCGTTCCCATATCATAGTTTTTGACTTGATTGGTGATACTTCCACCACTTAGTCTAAATCCAATCTGTCCTAGTCTAACTTCACTTCCTACACAATATACTCCATTCCCCATATAATCTCCTGCCGCATATGGTGAAGTGTAACTGCCAGTTACTTTTGTAAGATGAATCAATTCTCGATCGTCCACATTAGAAGGGGAAATTGAGTAGTATATTGTAGTCGTAAGAGTTACAAGTAGACTATCGTCCATAGTTTCTTCAGTATTAGTACCAGATGAACGAAGTGCATTTTCAAATTTATCTGCATTTTCATCGCTATTAAATATAAGTTTTTTCAGATCAGTCCTATAATTTGATACTCCTATGGTATTTCTGCTTTCAGGAAGTATTTGTGTTTTGGAAAATGTAAATTCAGTACCTGACCGTTCGACTAAGTTCTCAATGCGAATATCATAGAGGCTTTTTGAAGGAGACTCTACTGCCGAAGCTGGAACAGAAATAACACAACAAATCATTGCCAAAGACAAAATGAAAGAAATAAGCTTTTTCATTTTTATTCTCCTTTACTCAAAATTATTAGTAAATTTTCTTTATATTTTCTGTACATTTCCATTGGACTAATCACACCTCTCGAAAATCTTTAACAGATTTATTCTATTGCAATAATAACATTTTATTAAAAATATGTCAATAAAAATGGTAGATTTGCAAATTAGAAATAGTTGTGTGTAATTTAGAGGATTTGACGAGACGATTTTATTGATTATAAATCAAACAATATTTTAAATGGGAAAGAAAACTCCCAGAACAGGCGTCTATCCGGCGCCCTGCTCCGGGAGTTACAATTTCTATAAAGATTTATTTCTTCACGCTTTTCCGTGCGTCCTCCATTAGGTTCAGCGGGAAATCCAAGGCGGAAACTTTTTTAGTCGACAGTTGATGCACTTATTTGGGAAAATATTTAGAACTTTTATCTCCTGCTTACTATGTAAGCTCCATATGTAAGCCAAGGGCCTGTCATGTCAACCAAAAATAGGAACCGATTACCAAACAGAGACAGATCAAAGAAAATCCCGTAAATAATAAGAGTTTCCATTTGTTTATGGCCGTTCGCTCTTCCCGCCATAACAGGAGATACTGAAGGACCCCAGTTACACAAATAATTCCAGTGGCAACAAGGCCAAAAGTAAGACGGATCGGACGGGGAAAATTAAAACAAATTGAAATTAATAGAAGAGCAGAGGCGAAGTATCTTAAAATATTACCAATCATTGCCAAAGACAAAATGAAAGAAATAAGCTTTTTCATTTTTATTCTTCTTTACTCAAAATTATTAGTAAATTTTCTTTATATTTTCTGTACATTTCCATTGGACTAATCACACCTCTCGAAAATCTTTAACAGATTTCTTTTATTATAATAATAACGTTTTATTAAAAATATGTCAATAAAAATGGTAGATTTGCAAATTAGAAATAGTTGTGTGTAATTTAGAGGATTTGACGAGATG
>NZ_JADNJD010000005.1:38304-168319 GCF_015554745.1 Anaeromassilibacillus sp. 1001302B_160321_C8
TTATTAAAAATATGTCAATAAAAATGGTAGATTTGCAAATTAGAAATAGTTGTGTGTAATTTAGAGGATTTGACGAGATGATTTTATGGATTATCAATCAAATAATAGTTTAAATGAGAAAGAAAACTCCCGGAACAGGCGCACATCCGACACCCTGCTCCGGGAGTTACAATTTCTATAAAGATTTATTTCTTTACGCTTTTCCGCGTGTCCTCCATCAAGTTCAGCGTTTCGCCCAGCACGTCCAGCGGGGTCATGGGGGGGAGGATCTTCACGCTGATATATGGCTTCCCACTTGCGTTGAGCGTCACGCGCTTTTTGAGGGTGGAGGTCAGCGCCGCCATCTGCGCCATGTCCGCTGGGTTCTTCAGGCTGAAGCCCGGCTTATACAGCAGCAGGCAGTCGTCGCGCTGTTTGACCTCGCTGATGCCCAGGCCGGAGGCCAGGTTGCGCAGCAGCGCTACTTCGATCAGGCCGTTGACGCTCTCCGGCGGCTCGCCGAAGCGGTCGATCAGTTCGTCGGTCACGTCCAGCGCGTCCTCGCGGGTGCGGATGTCTGCAATGCGGCGGTAAATTTCCAGCCGCTGGCTGAGATTCTCGATGTATCTGTCCGGGATGTGCGCCTGAATCTGCATATCCACCAGGCATTCCTGGCCGTATTCCTGCACTTCTTCGCCCTTCTCGCGGCTGATCGCCTCGCTGAGCAAGCGCAGGTACATGTCGTAGCCCACGGTCTCCATATGGCCATGCTGTTCGCCGCCCAGAATGTTCCCCGCGCCTCGGATCTCGAGGTCGCGCATCGCAATCTTAAACCCGGACCCGAATTCGGTGAATTCCCGGATTGCGGACAGCCGCTTCTGGGAGATCTCGGAGAGCACCTTGTTCGGCGTGAACGTCAAATAGGCATAGGCGCGCCGTGCGGAACGGCCCACGCGCCCGCGGAGCTGGTGCAGCTGCGAGAGGCCCATGCGGTCCGCGTTCTCGATGATGAGCGTGTTGGCGTTCGGCACGTCCACACCGGTTTCGATGATGGTGGTGCATACCAGCACATCGATTTCGTGCTCCAGGAGCTTCCGCCAGACCTCGGAGAGCTCGTGCTCCGCCATCTTGCCGTGGCCGAACCCGACGCGCGCCTCCGGAATCTGCGCCTGGATGCGCGCGGCGGTGCGCTCGATGGACGCCACGTCGTTGTGCAGGTAGTAGACCTGGCCGCCGCGCCGCAGTTCCCGGCGGATGGCCTCGTTGATGACCGCGTTGTCGTGTTCCAGCACATAGGTCTGCACCGGATGGCGGTCGTGCGGCGCTTCTTCAATGACGCTCATGTCGCGGATGCCGGACAACGCCATATTTAAGGTGCGGGGGATGGGCGTTGCGGACAGGGTCAATACGTCCACATTGTTGCAGAGGGACTTCAGTTTTTCCTTCTGCGCCACGCCGAACCGCTGCTCCTCATCGATGATGACCAGGCCGAGGTCCTTGAATTTCACGTCTTTGCTGACCAGGCGGTGGGTGCCCACGATCATGTCGATTTCCCCGCGCTTGAGCTTGCGGATAATTTCTTCCTGTTGCTTCGGCGTGCGGAAGCGGGAGAGCAGTTCCACGCGGACCGGGAAGCCCTCCATCCGGCGCGTCACCGTCTGGTAGTGCTGCCAGGCCAGGATCGTGGTGGGCACCAGCAGCGCGCACTGCTTGGAGTCGCACACGCATTTGAAGGCGGCGCGCAGGGCGACTTCCGTCTTGCCGAAGCCCACATCGCCGCAGAGCAGCCTGTCCATGGGCGCTTCCCGTTCCATATCGTTTTTGATCTCATCGATGCAGCGGAGCTGGTCCTCCGTCTCGTCGAATTCGAAATGGGATTCAAAGTCGCGCTGCCATTCGTTGTCCTCGGAAAAAGCGTGCCCCTTGGCCTGCATCCGGTCGGCGTAGAGCTTGATGAGCTCCTTCGCCATGTCCTTCACGGCGGTGCGCACGCGGGCCTTGGTCTTTTGCCATTCGGTGCCGCCCAGCCGGTTCAGCTTGATGTTGGCGTCTTCGCGCGGCCCGATGTATTTGGAGACCATGTCCAGCTGGGTGACCGGGACATAGAGCGTATCGCCCTTGGCGTATTTGAGCTTGATGTAATCCTTGACAACCCCGTGCATGTCGATTTTATGGATTCCCTCGAACACGCCGATGCCGTGCGAAGCGTGTACAATATAGTCGCCCGGCTGCAATTCCGCGATGCTGTAGATCTCCTGGCTATTTTTGGCGCGCTTGGGCTTGCGCTGCTTGGTGGTGAGCAGGCGGCCGTGGGTGATCAAGCCGAAAAAGGCGCCGGGAATTTCCATACCGGCGGAGAGCGCGCCGGCGGTCACGACGACCGTGCCGCGCTGGATGGTCTGCGGGTTTTCCAGGTAGTCCGCGGGCAGGCCGGCGGCTTGCAGGTCCGCCGCAACGGTGCGCGCACTCCGTTCGTTTCCGGCCAATACCACGCAGGACCACTTGTTGTGGAGCATGTTCCGCAGGTCCTCTTCCAGGAGCTGCGTGCTGCCGCCCCACACAGAGAGCTGGCGCGCGGTTACGCCGATGAGCGTGCGGATGGGCGTATCATAACTGCCGCGCGCAAAGGTATCCAGATAGACCGTATCGTGCGAAAATTGCCCTACCGCATAGGTCCAATCGGCGCTGTAGGTGTCCAATCCCCGGCAGAGGGTGCCCTCCTCCAAATAGTCCTTGAGGTCCTCGCCCCATTGGAAGGCGGTGCTGCGGGCGCGGTCCTTGACTTTGGTCCCCTCGCTGACAAACAGGAGCATGTCGTCCGTCCGGTAGTCGAACAGCGTGGCGATGCGCCCATACAGCAGGGCGAAGAATTTGTCCGCACAGCCGAGATGGACGCCCTGTTCCAGCTTTTCCGCCTGTGCGCGCAAAATCTCCTTCGCCTTGGGCGCGGCCTTTCCGCGCAGGGAGGAGGCCAGTTTTTCGATCTTTTTGGCGAGCGCCTGCGGGTCGTCGACCAACGCCTCCACAGCGGGCGCGAGGGTCAGCTTCTCGATGGATTCCGTGCGGCGCTGCGTCTCCAAGTCAAACAGGGAGAGTGTATCGATCTCGTCGCCCCAGTATTCCAGGCGTACGGGATTGGCGGCGTCCGGCGTGAAGATGTCCAGGATGCCGCCGCGCTGGGAGAATTGCCCGGTGCCGTCGATCTGCGCAGCGCGCTCATAACCGCAGGCGACCAGCGCGGAGACCACCTCTTCCATGGGGATGCTCTGCCCGGCGGAGATCGTGATGGTGCGCTTACGCAGCTCCTCCGGCGGGATCGTATATTGCAGGGTCGCGTCCAGGCAGGCGATCACCGCGTCGCACTCGCCGTTCAGGATGCGCGCTAGGGCCTGTAGGCGCTGATGTTCGTATTCATGGGAAGCGCCCTCCGCGTCGCGGAAGGTGAAATCACGCATGGGGACAACCAGCGGGTGCATCCCCATGGCGGAGAGGTCGTCGCAAAGGCGCTGCCCTTCGCTCTCGTCCCCGGCAAGGATGAACGCCTTGCGATGCTGGTTGGCGCAGAGCGTGTAGATAAAGGCCGCCTTGTGCACGCCGGATAAGCCGTTGACCGCGGCGGGAAGCTGCCCGGTTTGGACGGCATTGTCCAATGTTTGAAATTCTTTTAAGCGGTTTAAGGTGTTGCAAAGAAATTTCATATCGACTCCATACTGTGCGCAATGCAAATGCATTACGTTCTGTTAATCAGAAATAAAAAACTACAAATAGGAAATATTTGATAACATAAGTAAGGCCAAAAAGCGGATGAACGGTGGGGAGGCGTTGCTTGAAAGCCTATCAAAGACAGCCAGCAACACGCGGAAGCATCTGTTATAAAATATACTATATGTATCAATTTACACAAACAATCCAAATTGTATACGAAGATAGGGGCAGGGAACCGGCGCAACTCAAGCCCCGTTGAAGCGGTTCATCGCCTCCGTACTGTTGCCGTTGACCATGAGGGCCACGGCCTCGGCCGCATGGTCGAATACATCGGAGAGCTGCTTCTGTTCCTGCTCCGTAAAGCGGCTCAGCACCCAATCCGCCAGATCCCACCCGGGGTTGGGTTTTGCGCCAATCCCGAGCTTTATCCGGGGAAAGGTATCTTTTCCGCTCAAATATATGATATTTTTCATGCCGTTATGCCCGCCGTCGCTGCCCTTCATGCGGATGCGCATCCGGCCCACCGGCAGGGAGATGTCGTCGAACAGGACGATCACCTTCTCCGCGGGGAGCTTATAAAACTGCATGGCCTCCTGCACGCTCTGCCCGGAGAGGTTCATAAAGGTGGAGGGCTTGAGCAGCAGGACGCTTTTCCCGCCGACCTCCGCGCGCGCGCAGAGCCCCTTGAATTTGAGGCGGTCGATCTGGACGCCGGCCTTTTCCGCAATCCGGTCGATGGCCATAAAGCCCGTGTTGTGCCGGGTGCCGTCGTATTTGCTGCCCGGGTTGCCCAGGCCGACGACCAGATATTCCACAGGCCCGGTGACCGGCGCGGGCCGTCTGAAGAACTTCTGAAACATAAAAACTCCCTTTCTACTGCCGGGCGGCACGTTTTTAAGGGGCGCCCGGCGTTGGAATGCCTCGTGAACCGATGCGGCCGCCCCTGGGGGCGCACCCGGACCGGCCGGGCGCTTTGCCGCACGAAAACGGGCGGATGGAACGGAAAGCGTGGCCCATCCGCCCGTTTGGTATATGATTTCTGCGCGAAAACCGGCGAATCCCTGCGGAACCCGTCGGTTTTGCCGGACAGAAGAAGCAGGCGGGATAGCTGCGCTACCCCGCCCGTGTGTACAAAATCAAAGGAAAACAGTCAGAGAGACCGCGCCCGGTTATACAAACATCGGGCTGACCGGCTTGTCCTCATAGATGCGCTCGATGGCTTCCGCGAAGAGCGGGGCCACGGGCAGGACTGTGAATTTCGGAAGCATCTTTTCTTCCGGCAGCGGGATGGTATCCAGGAGCACCAGCTCCTTGATCGCGCTGTCGCGGATGCGGTCGATCGCCGGGCCGGAGAGGACCGCATGCGTGGCGCAGGCGGTGACGTCCTTCGCGCCCTTTTCCATGATGGCCGCCGCAGCGTTGCACAGGGTGCCTGCGGTGTCGATCATGTCGTCGACCAGGATGACCTTTTTGCCCTCAACGCTGCCGATGATGTTCATAACCTCGCAGACGTTGGCCTTCTGGCGGCGCTTGTCCACGATCGCCAGGCTGCATCCGATGCGGGCCGCGAAATTGCGCGCACGGGTGACAGAACCCAGGTCGGGAGAAACGACAACGTATTCGTCGCTGTTTTCGCCCACGCGCTCCTTCATGAACGAGGAGAGCAGCGGCGCGCCCAGCAGATGGTCAACCGGGATGTTGAAGAAGCCCTGAATCTGCGCTGCGTGCAGGTCCATGGTCAGCAGGCGGTCGGCGCCCGCCGTGGTGAGCAGGTCTGCAACGAGCTTTGCAGAGATCGGGTCGCGGGCCTTGGCTTTGCGGTCCTGACGGGCATAGCCAAAGTAGGGCATAACAGCCGTGATGCGGGCGGCGGACGCGCGCTTCATGGCGTCGATCATAATCAGTAGTTCCATGAGATTGTTGTTGACCGGTTCGCAGGTGGACTGCACAATAAAGCAATCGGAGCCGCGCACGGATTCAAAGAGCGAAACCGAGATTTCCCCGTCGCTGAACGTGCCGACCTCGCTCTTGCCCATGGACAATCCCAGGCACTCCGAAATCTGCTTTGCCATGCGCTGGTTTGCGCTTGCGGCAAAAATCTTGATGTCCTTGCCATGAAAATTCATTTTTGCTTCCCCCTATATTTTGTGTGACTCTTTCCCTTTTGGAATGCCCCGGCATCAAGGCGTCCCAATCACCGTAAAAGGCGCAACGGCCTGGCTGGATGAAATATTGGTGTGTTCGCAGGAGGCGAAACACAGCGACGCGCCATCGCCCACCGTACAGTCCGTCAGAACAACGCTTGGCCCAATGGAGCAATCCGCCCCGACCGCCGTATTCCCACGCAGGATGGTGTTTGGCAAAATGCGGGTGGAACGCCCAATGGTGACGTCCGGGCCGATTAGGACGCCGTCCGTGCAGGGGATCTCCACGCCCGCCAGCATTTGGGCATGCAAAACCCGCTCCCTGGCGATTTCGTTCAGGGAGTTCAGCTGCACGCAGTCGTTCGCGCCCATCACCGCCGCCGGATCGGATGCGATGTAGGCTCCCGCGTTCTTATTCTGTTCGATCAAGAGGCGCACTGCGTCGGTGAGATAATACTCGCCCTGTGCATTGTCGTTGCGGATGCAGCCTAAGATGGAGAGCAGGTCGTCCGTGCGGAACCAGTAGGCCCCGGAGTTGATCTCCCGCACCGCAAGGGTCGCTTCGTCGGCGTCCTTCTGTTCCACAATGGCGCGCACGAGCCCCGTCGCCGGGTCGCGCACGATGCGGCCGTAGCCGGATGGATCGTCCAGCTCCGCGCTGATCACCGTGACGGCATTGCCCTGGCCCACATGCGCTGCTAAGGCGGTTTTGAGCACCTCCGCGCTGACAAACGGCGCGTCTCCGTTGAGGACAAGCGTGTTCCCGCCGTTGTGCGCGCGCAAAAACGGCTCCGCCATC
The DNA here is from genome assembly GCF_015554745.1 of Anaeromassilibacillus sp. 1001302B_160321_C8. Classification (NCBI taxonomy): domain Bacteria; kingdom Bacillati; phylum Bacillota; class Clostridia; order Eubacteriales; family Acutalibacteraceae; genus Anaeromassilibacillus; species Anaeromassilibacillus sp. 1001302B_160321_C8. The sequence continues at coordinate 44,932 of NZ_JADNJD010000005.1, forward strand.
ATCACGGCGTGCCCCGTCCCGCGCTGTTCCGCCTGCAACACATGGTGCAGGTTCGCGCCGCCGGGCTTTTGCGCCGCTTGCAGGTAAGCTTCCACCTGCTCGTGCTTATGTCCCGTCACCACGCACAGTTCCTTTACCCCCGCGCCCTCCGCGGCGTCCATCACCCATTGCAGCATGGGTTTGAACAGCACGGAAGCCAACACCTTCGGGTGGTTTGATTTCATGCGCTTTCCCTCGCCGCCGGCGAGGATAACGGCACAGGTCTGCTCTGGCATAGGCAAAATCCTCCGCATAAACTTTTAAAAGTTCCATTGGCGCTTGGGCCTTCCCTGTATCCGGCCGCAAGCACGAAAACGCCTGGCTTGCTATAAGCACACCCGGCTCTTGTTATTATTATCTCATATGTACGGAATTTTTCAAGCATTAATTCATGTTTCCAGCCGGATTTGTGGAACTTCCTCGGTTTTGCGCCGGAAAATTTACAAATCTCGGTGGGTTTTATTGAAAAAGAACTGGTAATCCAGCGGCTTTTTTGATATAATACGGGGAGAGCAAGAATGAGAATGTGTGTGACCTGTGCTCGTTATTTATTTTATTTAGGAGGTATATGTTCATGAGCCATAAGTATGTCTACCTTTTCTCTGAAGGAAACAAGGACATGCGTGAACTGCTCGGCGGCAAGGGCGCAAACCTTGCTGAAATGACAAAAGCAGGGATGCCTGTTCCGCAGGGTTTCACCATCAGCACCGAGGCGTGCACCCAGTATTATAAGGATGGCAGAAAGATCAACGATGAGATCCAGGCCCAGATCTATGAGTATCTCGGCAAGATGGAAGAGATTTGCGGCAAGAAGTTTGCCGATCCGGAGAACCCGCTGCTGGTTTCCGTCCGTTCCGGCGCCCGCGCTTCCATGCCCGGCATGATGGACACCATCCTGAACCTCGGCTTGAACGACGTCGTGGTTGAGGGCCTTGCGAAGTTCACCAACAACCCGCGTTTCGCATACGACTCCTATCGCCGCTTCATCCAGATGTTCAGCGACGTTGTTATGGAGCTGCCGAAGCCGGAATTCGAAAAGATCATCGACCAGAAGAAGGAAGAGAAGGGCGTCAAGCAGGACACCGAGCTGGACACCGAGGACATGAAGGACCTCGTCAAGCGCTTCAAGGCCTTCTATAAGGAAAACAAGGGCGAGGATTTCCCGAGCGACCCGAAGGTGCAGCTCATGGAAGCGGTCAAGGCCGTGTTCCGTTCCTGGGATAACCCGCGCGCAAACGTCTATCGCCGCATGAACGAGATCCCGTACGACTGGGGCACTGCTGTCAACGTGCAGGCCATGGTCTTCGGCAACTCTGGCGATAAGTCCGGCACGGGCGTTGCGTTCACCCGCAACCCGGCAACCGGCGAGCATAAGCTCTTTGGCGAGTACCTGATCAATGCACAGGGCGAAGACGTTGTGGCCGGCGTCCGTACGCCGTCCCCGATCAGCCAGCTGGAGCAGGATATGCCCGAAGTGTACAAGCAGTTTGCAGAGATCGCAGACCGTCTTGAGAAGCACTATAAAGATATGCAGGACATGGAGTTCACCATCGAGAATGGCAAGCTCTACATGCTGCAGACCCGTAACGGCAAGCGCACCGCAAACGCTGCCCTGAAGATCGCCGTTGACCTCGTACACGAGGGCATGATCGACGAGGAAGAGGCAGTCCTGCGCGTAGAGCCGCAGCAGCTCGACGCTCTGCTGCATCCGCAGTTCGACGCGGACGCCCTGAAGAAGGCGACCGTCGTTGGCAAGGGCCTGGCGGCTTCCCCTGGCGCAGCTTGCGGCAAGATCGTCTTCACGGCTGAGGACGCAAAAGAGTGGGCCAAGAAGGGCGAGAAGGTCGTTCTGGTCCGCCGCGAGACCTCCCCGGAGGACATCGAAGGCATGCAGGTTGCTGAGGGCATCCTGACCGTCCGCGGCGGCATGACCTCCCACGCAGCGGTTGTTGCTCGTGGCATGGGTACCTGCTGCGTTTCCGGCTGCGGCGAAATCAACGTCGACTATGACGCAAAGAACTTTACCCTCGGCGGCAAGACCTACAACGAGGGCGACTATATCTCCATCGACGGCTCCACCGGCAACATCTACGGCGAAGCCATCCCGACCGCTCCGGCTTCCATCGCGGGCGATTTCGGCCTGTTCATGGGCTGGGCGGACAAGTATCGCAAGCTGAAGGTTCGCACCAATGCGGATACCCCGCGTGACGCGCACCAGGCTCGCGAGTTCGGCGCAGAGGGCATCGGCCTCTGCCGTACCGAGCACATGTTCTTCGAGGGCGACCGCATCAAGGCGATGCGTGAGATGATCATTGCGGACAACACCGAGGACCGCAAGAAGGCGCTGGACAAGATCATGCCGTATCAGCAGGGCGACTTCGAGGCTCTGTTCGAAGAGATGAACGGCTATCCGGTCACCATCCGCTTCCTGGACCCGCCGCTCCATGAGTTCCTCCCGACCAAGGAAGAGGACATCGCGGAGATCGCCAAGGAGCTGAACGTGACGGTTGAGAAGGTTCACGAGGTCATCGAGAGCCTGCACGAGTTCAACCCGATGATGGGCCACCGCGGCTGCCGTCTGACGGTCACCTATCCGGAGATCGCAGAGATGCAGACCACCGCTGTCATCAACGCAGCAATCAACGTCCAGAAGAAGGGCGTCAACGTCATCCCGCAGATCATGATCCCGCTGGTAGGCGAGGTCAAGGAGTTCGACTTCGTGAAGAAGATCGTCGTTGCAACGGCGGACAAGCTCATCGCTGACGCTGGCGTCGAGCTGAAGTATGAGGTCGGCACCATGATCGAGATCCCGCGCGCCGCTTTGACCGCGGACAAGATCGCTGCGGACGCAGACTTCTTCTGCTATGGCACCAACGACTTGACCCAGATGACGTTCGGCTTCAGCCGTGACGACGCTGGCAAGTTCCTCGATGCCTACTATGACAACAAGATCTATGAGTCCGATCCGTTCGTGCACATCGACGTGGATGGCGTTGGCCGTCTCGTAGAGATGAGCGCAAAGGCTGGCCGCGAAGCAAATGCAGCCCTGCACCTGGGCATCTGCGGCGAGCACGGCGGCGACCCGACTTCCGTCGAGTTCTGCCATAAGGTTGGTTTGGACTATGTCTCCTGCTCTCCGTTCCGCGTGCCGATCGCACGTCTGGCTGCGGCGCAGGCTGCTGTGAAAGAGAAAAGAGCATAATAAAGCGAGTTAGCTAACAGGATAGCACACGGTTCAGAAAGCCCCTTCCCGATTTCGGGAAGGGGCTTTTGTCTGTCCAGTGGGTTTTTATGGTGCGGGCAGATTTTGCCAACGTAGGTGCTTTTTAGTTGAGCGCTTGATAGCAAAGAATGCAGGGGATTGCAAGGAAATAAATGGCTTGCCACAACAGAAGCCACATGCGAACACTTCCTTTTTCGATGGTTTTCTTCATTTTACTGCATAACGCGGTATCCGTCAATACTGCAATTTGCGGTAAGAACGAATAAATAAACAGGACTGCGTTATTCTGGTGTTAGGTGATCGCATGTACCAACGTATCAGAGATTTACGGGAAGACAAGGACCTGACACAGGCAGAAATGGCGCAGATTTTATATTGCTCGCAGCAGGTTTACAGCAATTATGAGCTCGGGCAGAGGGACATTCCCACAAAGGTTCTCATCAGCCTGGCGAAATATCATCATACAACGACGGACTATCTTTTGGGGCTGACGAATTATCGCGGGATTCCCAAAGAGTATACAGAGAAGACGGAGTAAGGAGCCAAGCCACATTTGTGTCTTGCCGGGAAATAGGGTTTCTTGCCAAAAGAAAGTAAGCAACATGGAACGGTTTCCAGAGTGGGACGCCAAAACCGAAGGGCTTTAGCTGGGGCTAAAGTCCTTTTCCTTTTTAGGCCGGCAACGGGAGCGTTCTATGGAGAAAGACGTCCGGTTGGAGCAGCGTCCCATAGAGGCGTATTCCCAGGGGTGGAGGGAGGCGTGTTTCTTTTTGGTAAGATAGGCGATGGAAGGAATCCGCATATTCATCCGGAAGGGACCGGATCAAAGGAAGCCGTTGACCAGCTTGGCGGGAGGACTATAGGCGGAAAAGAAATCGTGAGGCAGCCTGGAGACGAAATGGAAATATTGACAAGTTTTCGGGAAGCCCCTATAATATAGAAACAGATGCATAAGCCTCCATAGTTAAATGGATATAACGAGCCCCTCCTAAGGGCTAATTGTAGGTTCGATTCCTACTGGGGGTGCCATCCGGCCAGGGCCTGGAGCCAATTCGCGCTCCAGGCTTTTGTTTTGCCGAAAACTTCGTATCCGCGCCGAACAGATCGATTTTTACTGCCCCTTCCAAAAGGCCGCACAGTGCATGCACTGCGCGGCTCTTTTAGGTTTTACGAATGGAAAAGAGGTCCCGCCTTGTAGGAAACCCTTTCGAGAGAAGGGTTCGTCGATCGAAAGGGCGGACGCAGCTGGCCTATGTAAGCTTTAAAAAGGCCAGTACTATCAGGAGAAGGCCGCTGACCCACGAGAGGTCCAGAGGAATTTTTTCCGCAACCTTGTTGCCGGTCAAGCTCCCTGCGCATACGGCGATGACATTCGCCACTAAGGAGAAAAGAACCGCGCGGAGGGGGGCGGCCTCCGAGAGGGCCGCGCCAAACCCGACCGCTAAACCATCCAGGGAGAGCGCGATGGCCAGGGGTGCGGCTTCCGCGGCGGAAAGGCTTTTGGAACAATCGCTGTCCGCGTTCTCTGGGTTGGCGTACACATCCAGGATAAAGCGCAGATGCATGGCCGAGAAGGAAATCTTTTTGTGGATTCCCTGTGAGCGGCGGATCAACGATTTGATGGCGCTGTCGCACAGTTTGGCGATGCCGAGCAGAAACAGGATGGAAAAACAGAGCACCCCGGCCAGATGCTCCGGCATGAACGGACGCACCAGAGAACCAAGAAACAACGAAACACCCAGGATGGCGCTGCAAATCCCACTGATGACCGCAACGGAGCGGAAGGGAATTTTGATTTGATTGGTCCCATAGGCAAAGCTGGCGACAAAGGCGTCCACCGAGAGCGCGGTGACGAGCACGAGCGGCTCAAGGATTGCAAATACCGGATTGTCCAAGCAATCACCGCCTTCAGGCTTTTTCTCCATTCTATTCCGAAGGGGAAAAAACGTGATAGGAGGCTTTTCAGGAGGCTTCCCGCGTTGCGCGCAACCGTTTCCTGGTGAAGCTGAGAGCGGAGAACCGCTGGGGCCTCCCAGAGAAAAGCCAGGCAGAGAAATCGCTGGGACCCGGACCGGCCACTCCGCTCCCAAAATTCGGCGGGATTCTGCCTTGCAGAGGGATTTATGTTGTACTATAATAGCGGTGGAGGTGATTGGTTTATGTTGAATGAAAAAGTAAAGGACCTATTAAACCAACAGATCAATAAAGAGTTTTATTCGGCCTACCTGTATCTGGCGTTTTCTAATTATTTTGCGGACCGGAACTTGGATGGGTTTGCAAATTGGTATCAGGTTCAGGCGCAGGAAGAGCGCGACCATGCCATGCTGTTCTTGCAGTATGTGAAGAACAACAGCGAGAAGGTTACGCTGGAAGCCATTGAATGCCCGGAGCAGGATTTTGATAAGGATATGACCGTGCTTGAAAAAGGATTGCAGCACGAGCGGTATGTCACTGGTTTGATCAACGCCATCTACGACGCGGCCTACTCGGTCAAGGATTTCCGGACCATGCAGTTCCTCGACTGGTTTGTCAAGGAGCAGGGCGAGGAAGAGAAGAACGCGGAAGACCTCCTGAAAAAGATGGAGCTCTTTGGCAGTGATCCAAAATCCCTGTATTTGTTGGATCAGGAGTTGGCGGCGCGCACCTATGCAGCGCCTTCGTTGGTCCTTTAATGCGTTTGAAAAGCCCCTGGAATCCAGGGGCTTCTTTTTGTCATGGGAAAAAGCGGCTATCCCTACCGGACAGCCGCTTTCTGTTAGATGAGATGCAATTCTTTCAGCGCTGTAGCAATACCTTCCTGTTGGACCGTCCCTGTGACCATGCGGGACACCTGCCCCAGCTTGGGGGTATGCCGGCCCATAGCGATGCCGGTCCCGACGGCGCGGAACATTTCATAGTCGTTGTCCGCGTCCCCGAATGCATAGGCATTTTCTTTTGGAATTTGGAAATGCTCCAGGACCTTCTGAACGCCCAGTCCCTTTGAGACGCCGCGCTGTCCGACGTCGCAGGCTTGGTTGCCAGGCTGGTCGGTGATGTCGTACCGGTCGCCAAAGTCGCGCATAAAGCGGTCGCGCTTGTCCATCCGGTCGTAGGTGACCATCAGCTTGTTGATGCGCAGGCCCTCCAGCGATTGCAGGGGGAGGAAGCGGTCGATGGGGAACGCATATTTTTGCATCATCCCCTGGAAATACTCCTCGGAGAGATCCCGGCAATAGCAATAGTCGGGTTCTTCTAGGACGGAGTTGATCCCCGCCGCATCGAGGTATGCCACGAGGGTGCGCAGCGCCTCCGGCGCAAGGACCTGGTTGTGGATCACTGTCCCATTTGCTTCGGACCGCGCGCCGTTTGCCGTGATGTAACAGTCAAACAGGAGCAGGCTGGGGAGCACATAACATTTCGAACGGCCGGTGGCGAGCACGGTGAGAATGTTTCGTTCACGTAAACGCACGATGGCCTCTTTTGTCTTTTCAGTGGGGGCAATGATGCCGGACGGCCCATCGATCAATGTCCCGTCCGCATCAAAAAATACAGCGCCCTGGTACATGGGAATCAACTACCTTTCCTCCATGTGGTTCTGTGGGGGCCGGTTAAAAACGGCCGTTCCGATTGTACCATCGAATGGCGAGCCGGGTCAAGGCCGCCTTCTGTTCCTGAAACAGGCGCGGTATATTTGCCCTGATGAAAAGAATTGGAACCGGCCCGCGTCTTGCGGGATAGCTCCGAGTGTGCTATAATACGTTTTATTTAAACATAGGCTGTATTGTTAAAAAGGGGGGCTGAAATTGGCCAATTACGATCATCCATATGTACCGCAACAAAATCCCATGTACACGCCCTATCCGCAGGTTGGTATGGACCCGTTTTATGAGCAGAGGCGTGAGGAGAAACACCGTCTGGGAAAAACGGCCAGCGGCTTGAGCTGGATGCTGCTGTTGGTGGTTTTGCTGATGGCGGCGCTGCCGTCCGTGGAGACCAGCTTCCTGCGCATGATCGGATACCGTTGGCAAGGGGAATTGCAGTTTAGCGGGTATACGCCCCTGCTGTATTATCTGGTCAATGGGGTGACGTATCTTTTGGCGTTTGCACTGCCGCCCCTCCTGTATATGGCCGTCAAACGGCTGCCGCTGCAGCAGGTGCTGCCATTCCAAAAGACACGGTTCAGCACGGCGCTGGCGTGCGTCTTTTTGGGGATGGGCGTGTGTATGCTGGCCAACTTCCCGGCTAACTGGATGATGGACTTCCTGGAATGGGCGGGCTACAACGGCACCGTGCCGGACTCCCCGCTCACGGGTGAACCGTCCATCCAGGCATTGTATGTTATTTCGCTGGCAGTGATCCCAGCGCTCGTGGAAGAGCTGGTGTTCCGCGGTGCCGTTCTGCATGGACTGCGCCGGTTCGGGGATGGGTTTGCCATTGTTGGTTCCGCGTTCCTGTTCGGTATGTTCCACGGGAATCTGGTCCAGCTGCCGTTTGCTTTTTTCTGTGGGCTGGCGTTGGCCTTTGTGGTTGTCAAGACTGGAAACCTCTGGGTGTCCATTGTCATCCATTTCCTGAACAACGGCCTTTCGGCTGCCATTACACTGCTGCAATGGTACCAGGGCGACGTGCTGGCAAACGCCGTGTACCTGATCGCCTTTTCCGCCTGGGTGCTTTTGGGGATTGCCTCGGTTGTATTCCTGGCCCTGCGCAGAAAGGGGTTCTTTCACCTGCACAAGCCCAATAGCCTTCTGACAGCCGGGCAAAAGTTTATCAAGCTGATCGTCAATCCGGGCGGGCTGGTGCTGTTCGGCTATTGCGTGTTGTCCTGTGTGATGATGATGTATTTATAACCCTGAAGGAGGGCTTGTTCTGGAAAACAGGGATGAAGCGTTTATGCGCGAGGCGTTGGAGCTCGCACGGGAGGCCGCCGCGGAGGGGGAGGTTCCCGTGGGCGCGGTGGTGGTCTATCAAGACCGTGTGATTGCACGGGGGAGAAACCGGCGGGAGACTGGCAAAAATGCGCTTTGCCATGCGGAACTGGAGGCCATCGACGGCGCATGCCGCGCTTTGGGGGGCTGGCGGCTGTGGCAATGTACGCTTTATGTGACCTTGGAACCCTGCCCCATGTGCGCTGGGGCGATCATCAATGCGCGCATCCCCCGGCTGGTGTTCGGCGCCAGGGACCGGAAGGCCGGTTCGTGCGGGTCGGTTGTCAACCTGTTTGCGCTTCCGTACAACCATGCGCCGGGGGTGACCAGCGGCGTGCTGGAGGAGGAATGCGCGGGGGTGCTGACCGCCTTTTTCAAAGAATTGCGCGCCCGGCGCCAAAAAGAGGCCAAAACGGAATCCTTATAAAGAAGGACGCCAGAAACGCAGCTGCAAACGTTTCTGGCGTCCTTTTTGTGTGGGTGTCTGAAAAGTGTGTGGGAAGCCCTGCTGTAGCAGGGCTTCCATGGCCTGTGCAACCCCCGGAAAGGTTTAAGAGGCCCGTTTTGTTTCCTGAGGTTCAAACAAAGGGATTATCAAAGTAAATCGTAGTGTTCAAAAGCCTTGTAAAGGCCGTCGTCGAGGATGTCCGCAGTGACGTAATCCGCGACCTCCTTCAGCTCGTCTACAGCGTTCCCCATCGCGATGGAATGCCCGACCACCTTCATCATGGTGATGTCGTTGTATCCGTCGCCGATCGCATAAGCGTCCTCCGGGGCGATGCCCGCCTGCTGCAGGAACATCTTGACCCCGCGGGATTTATCCTTGCCCTTGAAGGAGAGGTCTGCCGCCAGACTGCCCGGGTGCTTGTTGAGCACCATCGGTTCCTGAAAGGCGGGCTTGCACTGCTCATAGTGCGCATCGTCCCGGAATACAAAGTCGATGATGCTGGCATGGACGTCCTCCGGTTCCCACTCGGTTTGCAGGTATCCGGGCATGCCGTAGCTCTCGTTCAGCGGTTCGATCTGCTCCGGTGGGACATGGCGGGCCCATCCCCGGCTGTTCCCAACAAAATTGTACCAGCATCCATACTGGTCGAAATACTGCATAAATTCCCGAACCTCGGTGGGGGAAAAGAATTCTTCGAAGACGGTTTTCCCATCCACAACAACGTGCGCCCCGTTCATGGCAACATAATTTGAGAAGATCCCTGGGAAATATTTATGAATAAACCGCTCCGGCCTTCCAGAAGAAATGGCGACAATGTGCCCATTTTGCTTTAATTGTTCAAGCGCCTTCCATGTGCTAGGTTGAACAAAAAAGTGCCGCTCATTCTTTGAGGAGAGCAGGGTGCCGTCAATATCAAAGAAGATTGCCTTCCTACTCATATGCCCCTCCTTTTTGATCGCTTAATCCCAGAATATAATCGGTTGAAACGTGGTAATATGTAGCAAGCTTGAGGACCGCCCAGACCGGGATTTCCCGGATGCCTTTTTCGTAACGGCGATAGACCTCCCGTTTACAGCTCAACACGTCCGCAATCTCCTGCTGCGTTTTATCGTGGTCGATCCGCAAGTCTTCGATGCGTTGGAAAAACATGGTTCCACCTCTTTACTCTATGCTACTATTTTGTAGTACCAAAAACACGAAAATGCAACCAAACGGTGGCTAAATGAACATAGAATTAAACTGGAATAATTAGCGGAGTTGTGTGAAATGTAAAATTGCATTTTAAAATTCTATCCAGAATTTATAGAAAAATGATTGGTATAGCGATGTTTTTATAGAAAAAACAGGCCCCCACGCCAATCATAGGGGCCTGCAAACGGTTTAATATTTTAAATTGCGATAATATTTATCATTCAATAAATGCTTTTTACGGCGTTTCGGCCTGCGGTAACGCTTGCGCCCGCTTCCGCCGCGCGGCGGCCTACGGTTGCTCAAGATGACAATCACCACGACAATCACGCCCAGGCCGATGCAGACCCACGCAATGATGCCAATCCAATTGAGCGTCCGGTTGGAAGTTGGGGCCATGCTGGAAGAGGGGAGCAGGCTGCTGTCGTCCGGCACACTGACGGAGGGAAGGGAGACGGAGCTGGAGGATTCCTCCGGCTCGGAAGGAGTCTCTGACGAGGATTCCTCCTCTTCTTCCTCTTCGGGATCTTCACGGGAAGTGGTAGGACGACGGTTTTGATTGGTGGTAGACGGCGTCTGCGAAGGCTGCTGCGTATCCGTATTCTCGGAGTTCTGTGCCGGCTGCGCCGGTGGCTCCGAAGAAGGGGTCGTCGCCGGCGGCTCCGTAACGGGCGGCGTTGTCTGCTCGGGCGTGGATGGCTCCGTGGGGGTGGTAGGCGTCTCCGAGGAAGGTGTGGTGGGGTCCGGGGTGGGTTCTACGGCCGGCGCAGTGGGATCTTCTGTTGGCACAGTGGGGTCTACGGTGGGGGTAGTGGGGTCGGTAACTGGTGTTGCAGGGTCGGTAGCAGGCGGTTCAGATACCGGCGTGCGGCCGATGACCTGCTGCTGCGTATTGGTTGACGGATCGACAGGTGTTTCGGTCGCAAACGAAACGGTCCCAAACGTGGAAACCATGCCAAACAGTATCGTAAAAACGAGCAAAAAAGCCCTGTTATGTTTTTTCAAATTTGAAACCTCCTGAGATAACCAGCAGGGCGCGGCGGCATAAGGCCGCAGGGTCCCACCGTGGGAATGGACGGCGAATCTCTTCGAATGGGGGATTTTGCCGGATCGCGTGCATCCGACACGTTACAAGTTATTATAGCATATTTCGAACAGAAAGCAACCAAACCAACCCCGGCGAAGCCGCGCCCAGAGGTGAATTTTTTATGAACAATCCGGTTAGAGGTGCAAATCCCATCCGGTCAGCGCATGGATCAAGGTCTGATCGTCGCCAAATCCGGTTTGACGGGAGTAGTAGTCCACTTCTAAGATACCGATCGCCAGGACCAACACACAGAGCGTTGTGTAAAACGATACGGCAAAGATGCGCGCGTTTGTATTCCGTTTCATGATACGTCCTATCCTTTCAAAGGCTTATGTGAGTTGTTCCAGGGTTTCCGCCAGCGCTTTCCCAAAGAGCTGGCCGGAGTATTTGACCTCCTCCAAGGTGTTCACCTCCGTGCCGAACTCGACCAGCAGGGAGCCCTTTGTCATGTGCTCGTTGTATTTTTTGGGGCAAAAACTGAGCGGCCGCGCCAGACCGGGATAGAGGTCAGAGAGGCTTTTTTGGATGCGGACGCCGAGGCGGAGGTTGTATTCCCAGTTTGGGAACCCCAGGGTGCCGTCGTCGTCGCAGCCGGAGATAATCATGACCTGGGCGGCTTTTTTCCCATTGATCAGGGCGGTCGGCTTGATGCGCATGCCGTCCTGCGTGCCCATGGCGTCGCGGTGGACGTCCAAGGTGACCTGGATGTCGGGATATTTCTCCAGATTGCGTTGGATGGTTTCGCCGGAGCGGTCATAAGAGCCATTGTAGCTGGGGTAGTCGTGGCAGGTGGTGTCGTGTACCACGCCGAACCCGGCGGCTTCGAGCTGCTTTTTGATTTCCTCCCCGACCGCCACCACGTTTTGGGAATTGTCCTGTGTGCGGGAGGAACCGGCAAACGCTTCCGTGGTGTGCGTGTGGTAGATCAAAATCTGTTTGGTGCCGTCCTTTTTCATTTTGACCGCCGGTTGCTTGGCCAATTCCGCAGCAATGTCGATATCGTGGTATTGGTTTGTGTTTTTGACCCACATATTCTCATACTGTATGCCGGAATTGCTGATGCTCATCTCCCGGACTGTCCCGGTGACCGTTTCGCTGACGGTCCCCGACGACGCGGAGGAGGAGACCGGCTTGCTGGACGAGCTGGCGGCCGGTTTGCTGGAGGAGCTCGGCGCCTGTGAGGAGGATTCCGGAGCGCTGGCGGCAACGTCTTCGGAGAGCTCTGTGCGAAATGCTTCCGCCGCGCCGCCCGGAAGGATGAACCCCGCCGCTGCGAGCGCCGCATCGCCTGCGTGCAGTTCCGGCAGGCGGGCAGCCGTACAGAACACCGCTACAGCGGCGAGCACCGCAGAGCAAAACATCAGTCCATATTGTCGCCAATTTCTCATATTTTGCATTCCCCCGCCATTCAACCGATTTGCCACAGCTTTTGAAGCGCAAAACCATAGCCGTGCTTCTTAATGTGTATGCAGGGCCATGGGAATCCAGACCTTGCGGGGGATGCTTTGAAAAAATGTCAAATGCAAAGGGAAGGGACAGACGAGCCCTATGGCCGAAAGGCGGTTTTTCCCGCTCAGCTTGCGAGGATGGAAAACTCCTCTACGGAAAGGGTGGGGTTGAGCGCGGTGTTGATCGCCATGGCGACCATGCGGGCGGCGCGGGTGATGAGCAGGTCGATTTCCCGCGGGGTGACGACCATGCTTGCGCCGCGCGGCGAAACCTTGTCTTTGGGGGCGGCGCGTCCCAATAGGTCGGCGGCGAGCGTGCCTGCGTCCACGACGGTCGGGACGCCGATCCCGATGACCGGCACGCCCAATGTCTCACGGCTGAGCTGCGGCCGGGCGTTGTTGACGCCGGAGCCGGGGGAAATCCCCCCGGTGCTCAGCTGGATGGTGCACCCCAAGCGCCCCAGGCTGCGCGCGGCGAGGGCGTCCACCGCGATCACCGCGGAGGGCCGGAATTCCCGCGCCAATGCGGTCAGGAGTTCCCTGGTTTCTACGCCGGTGCATCCCAACACGCCGGTGCTGACCACCGCCACCGGGCGCAGGCCGTCCAATCCGGTGATGCGTGCGATTTCCCCGTGGATGTGCCGTGTTGCCAATACCTGCTCGGCGGTCTGTGGGCCCAGGGCGTCCGGGGTGATCGCCCGGTTCCCGAGGCCCGCCACGAGCACCAGCCCCGTTTCCGGGAGCAGGGCGCTAAGCTCATCCCGCAGCTGGTGCAGCAGCTCGTCCCCGCTGTCGATGTGGTCGGAAATGGCCGGGACTTCCAACGTGATGTAGTCCGCTCCGTTTTCCCGGATGCGCGTGATGGTGCAGTTTTTCCGTTTCTCAACGCGCTGGCTCGTTGGCTCCGTGTATTCCAGCGCAAGGTCGGTGCGGTATTCCATATACATTTCTCCTTTTTTTAATTTTCGGTAGCCGTGCAGGTTTTTGAGAAAAAGCTTGATTTTTTAGAACCTTGATGGTAGAATAAAAACTACATGACAGCACCAAAGGAGGTGGAACCATGCCGAATATTAAATCTGCTAAGAAGCGCGTGAAGGTGACTGCTACAAAGACGCTTATCAATAAAGCATTCAACTCCAGCCTGAAGACGGAGATCAAGAAGGCGAACCATGCGGTGGAGACCGGTGCGGAGAACAAGGCGGAGGCCGTCCGTGTTGCGGTGAAGAAGATCGATCAGGCGGCTGCAAAGGGCATCCTGCATAAGAACGCTGCCGCGAGAAAGAAGTCCGCTCTCGTCCGCAAGCTGAATGCTGCACAGGCATAAGTCGAATAGGCGAGGAAAAGCTGAAAGCAGAGCATATGCTCTGCTTTTTCTCATTTTGACGGGAAATCATTTCCAAAAGCAATTTCATTTGACTTTTTGTAGGAAAACGGTTATCATATAGATAACAATTTGGTTGTATCAACAAGTCCCTCGCTGCGGTGGAACCCCTCGTCCCGCCGGGCTTGTATTTACAAATGGAGGTGCTCACATTGAAAAAAGGAAATAATTTTGCTGTTTTTATCACGATCGTTTCTGCTCTTGCGGCTGTTGCTGCTGCAGCTGTGGCCGTCGTCCTCTTTTTTGAAAAGAAGCGCAAGGACGAAGAGGAGCTTGAGCACTATCTGGATTGCTCGATTCAATAAGGGACGGGCTATCCATTCCTGGCTTCATTGGGAAAGGATACGGGCAGGTGGATTACCTGCCCGTTTTATTTTTGCGCTTTTTCCGGAATTCGCGCCAACGCTCGATGTCGCGGCGCGTCTTTTCATAGATGTGTTTCATCAGCTTGTAAAGCAGCATGCCGATCACGCGCCCCTGCAGGATACGCAGGCCGCGGTAGGCAAACTTCCCGTACCGGACGTACCGGTTAGCTCTTATCTCCGGGTTTTGAAAATATGGCGGCTAAATAGCCGAAGAACACCGCCGCGGCAATCCCTGCGGCGCCCGCTGTTACGCCGCCGGTGAACACTCCCAGAAGCCCCTGCTCCTGGATGGCTTCCCGCGTCCCTTTCGCCATATTATAGCCAAATCCCGTCAATGGGACGGTTGCGCCCGCGCCTGCAAATTCCACCAACGGTTCGTAAATGCCGAGCGCGCCCAGCACCACGCCCAATGTGACAAATAAAACCAGGATGCGGGCTGGCGTCAGTTTGGTGTAATCGATCAACAGCTGTCCGACGACGCAAATCGCTCCGCCGACGACAAATGCCCAAACGTATTCCATATGTTTCACCTCATGGTTAGTATGAGGAAAGGGCTGCCATTTTATACAGTTTGGGGGAGGATTGTGGCCCGGCAAAAGGAGGAAGGGAAATGGGCCCGTTTGCAGGCCGGGTACACGTTTGCGGGCAAAACGAATTTGCGGTTGGTTCTCCACAAAATGGTAAGGTTCGGTGGAAAATTTGAAAAAATTTCTTTTCTCGGGCGGTATTCTGAATAGAAGGAGGAATGCCAAATGAAAAGAATGCTTTGCACAATGGTATGGTTGGGAATCTGTGCGGCGCTTGTGGGCTGTACAACAAGCGCCATCGAAGGGCCGGAGACGGTTTCCCACCATGTGGACCCGTCTTCCTCCGTGTCGGACCCGGCGTCTTCCGAGGACCCCGGCGCATACGACGGGGAATTTTCCCTCTCCGTTGGGGAAGGCGCTCTTCCGGCTGCCCCGGAAGAGATCGTCATTCAGATTCACAACGGAACGGACGAGGAATTCAGCTATGGGGAAGCGTATTGGCTGGAGCGCCTCTCGGACAACGGCAAATGGGAGATGCTCGAATATCTCCCGGATACGGCGTGGCACGACATCGGGATCCTCTCGGCCCCGCACTCCCAGAGCGAGCACCGCATCCACCCGGTCAATTATTATGGGAAGGAAGCACTCACGCAAGGCCACTACCGTTATGGGAATACGTTTAATGGGGAGACGTACTATGCGGAGTTTGATCTTGGGGAGGTTTGAGGGGGAACGTTCCCGTTTGTTTTACAAATAATCGGTTTCGATCTGCCCTAAAAGGATAGAAACACCGGCTTTCCGGCAACACCGGTTTATAAGTCTGGAAGAGGAATCCATTCTGTGGTATAATACATTATTATGGCCGATTTTATAGCTTTCTCCACAGGGTTAGGCTGTATGGAACTTTTTGAGATAAGAGACGGTGATTCATTTGGCAATACCACGCGAACGGATCCGGAATTTCAGCATCATTGCCCACATTGACCACGGCAAGAGCACGCTGGCGGACCGCATATTGGAACAGACGAAATCGGTCGCGCTGCGCGACATGGAAGACCAGATCCTGGACGACATGGACCTGGAGCGCGAGCGCGGCATTACCATCAAGGCCCATGCGGTGACATTGGTCTATCACGCGAAGGACGATCAAGATTATGTGTTCAACCTGATCGACACGCCCGGCCACGTGGACTTTAACTATGAAGTATCGCGCTCGCTCGCCGCATGTGAGGGCGCGGTGCTGGTGGTGGACGCCTCCCAGGGCATCGAGGCGCAGACATTGGCCAACACGTATTTGGCCGTGGACGCAGGGTTGGAGATCGTGCCGGTCATCAACAAGATCGACCTGCCGAGCGCCCAGCCGGAGCATGTGCGGCAGGAGATCGAGGACGTGATCGGCATCCCGGCGGACGAGGCCCCCTGCATTTCCGCCAAGATGGGCATCAACATCGACGCGGTGATGGAGCAGATCGTCAAGCAGGTGCCGCCGCCGGAGGGCGATGAGGACGCCCCCCTGCGTGCGCTGATTTTTGATTCCTACTACGACGCCTATAAGGGCGTCATCGCCCATGTGCGCATCAAGGACGGGACCGTCCATCCGGGCGATACGATCCGGATGATGAGCGTGGGGAGCGAATTTACCGTGGTGGAATGCGGCTATATGCGCGCCACCAGCTTTGAGCCGATGAACTGCCTGCGGGCGGGCGAGGTCGGTTATATCGCGGCGTCGATCAAGGCGGTCCGCGAAGCGCGGGTCGGCGATACGATCACGCGCGTGGACAACCCCGCGAAGGAGCCGCTGCCGGGCTACCGCGCGGTACAGCCCATGGTGTTCTGCGGCATCTACCCCGCGGACGGCGCGAAATACCCGGACCTGCGGGACGCGCTGGAGAAATTGCAGCTCAACGATGCGGCACTCTCCTTTGAGCCGGAGACCTCCGTCGCATTGGGCTTCGGTTTCCGCTGCGGCTTCCTGGGGCTTTTGCATATGGAGATCATCCAGGAGCGCCTGGAGCGCGAATACAATTTGGACATCGTCACAACCGCGCCGAGCGTCGTCTACCATATCACGAAGACCGACGGCGAGATGATCGCCATCGACAACCCGACCAACTATCCCGACCCGTCGCTGATCGCGCAGGCCGAAGAACCCATTACGAACGCCCATATCTACACCCCAAAGGAATATGTGGGCAATATTATGGACCTTTGCCAGGAGCGCCGCGGCGTATTTAAGGATATGAATTACATCGACACGGACCGCGTCGATATCCATTATGAGCTGCCGCTCAATGAGATCATCTACGACTTTTTCGATGCGCTGAAATCGCGCACCCGCGGTTATGCCAGCTTCGATTATGAGCTGGCGGGCTACCAGAAGAGCAACCTGGTCAAGCTGGACATCATGCTCAACGGTGAGGTCGTGGACGCGCTCTCGTTTATCATCCACGCGGACAAGGCGTACCCGCGCGCCCGCAAGATGGCGGAAAAGCTGCGCGAGAAGATCCCGCGCCAGCTCTTCGAGGTGCCGATCCAGGCGTGCGTGGGCGGCCGGATCATCGCGCGCGAAACCGTCAAAGCGCTGCGCAAGGATGTTCTGGCGAAGTGCTACGGCGGCGACATCACCCGAAAGAAGAAGCTGCTGGAAAAGCAGAAGGAAGGCAAGAAGCGCATGCGCCAGCTGGGCACGGTCGAGGTGCCGCAGGAGGCGTTTATGAGCGTGCTGAAGCTGGATGAATAAGATCGGTTTATACCTGCATGTGCCGTTTTGCGAGAAAAAATGCCCCTATTGCGATTTCTATTCCGTCCATGCCTCGGAGGATTCCCTTAATTTATATACAGATTGTATGATTGATAGATTAAAATACAATTCGGATAAAATCAAACGCCCGGCGGATACCCTGTATTTTGGCGGAGGGACGCCCGGGCTGCTGGGCGGCGAACGGGTGGCGCGCCTCATCGGGCAGGCGAGGGCCTGCTTTGGACTGGATGGCGCGGAGATCACCGCGGAAGTCAACCCTGGCGTGGATTTGACGGGCTTTTTGCAGGGGTTCCGGGCAGCGGGCGGCAACCGCCTGTCCATCGGGATGCAGTCGGCGGACGACCGGGAGTTGGAACGCTTGGGCCGCCGCCATACAGCGGCGCAGGCGGCCGAAGCGGTGGCGGCGGCACGCAAATCGGGGATCGAAAATATTTCGCTCGATTTGATGCTCGGCATCGAGGGGCAGACGGTGGAAAGCGCCCGGCGTTCCGCAGCGTTTTGCGCGGAACTGGGGGTGCCGCATGTGTCCGCCTATCTGTTGAAGATCGAACCGCGCACGGCCTTTTACCAGCGCAGGGAGCAGCTGCAATTGCCGGACGAGGACGAGACCTGTTCCCTCTACGAAGCAGCCTGCGAGGAATTGGAGCGGCACGGCCTGATGCAGTATGAGATTTCCAACTTTGCCCGGCCGGGCTTTGAGAGCCGGCACAATTTGAAGTATTGGCACTGCGAGGAATATCTCGGTCTTGGCCCGGCCGCGCATTCCTTTTTGAACGGGAAGCGCTTCTATGAGGCGCGCGACCTGCGCGCGTTTTTGGCAGGGCAAGCGCCGGAGGAGGACGCCGACCCGGAGATTCCCGCCGGTGGGCCGGAGGAATATGCGATGTTGGCACTCCGGTTGGCAGAGGGCTTACAGGAGGCGCGCTACCGGGACCGCTTTGGCGAGCCCATTCCGGAGCGATGGAAACGTGCGGCGCAGCGGTATGCCCGCGTTGGCCTGACGGAGTGTTGGCCGGAGGGTTTCCGGTTTACCCGGAAGGGATTTTTGGTTTCCAATGCGCTTTTGGCGGAGATTTTATACGAAACGTAATAAGTGAAAAATAATATACAAAAGGTTGTGTAGATTTGGCGGTTTGGCCGGTCTGTGCGGCCTTTTTTCTATTTATTAGCATGGCGGTGGGCGCGAGGACCGGTTCAGGGAAGGGAAACCTTGTTGCCATATTCGTCCTTTTGGCAAATTGCTAAGTTTCTCCATTGCAGATTCATAATTAATTTACATTTATCTTATTGACAACCGGGCAAAGTAATGATAAATTAATAACTAGAGTTAGCACTCGATATAAAAGAGTGCTAAACTCCGAATCCAAACAAGAGAGGTGGGAAGGTTGGAACTCAGCGAACGCAAGAAAAAAATTCTGGCGGCGGTCGTCGAATTGTATGTCGCCACCGGCGAGCCGGTCGGCTCGAAGGCGCTTTGTGACAACCTCGACTTTGCAGTCTCTTCCGCCACCGTGCGCAATGAAATGAGCGATTTGGCGGAGATGGGGCTTCTGGACCAGCCGCACACATCGGCGGGCAGGGTTCCCACCCAAATGGGGTACCGGGTGTACATCGATTCATTGATGAAGAAAAAGCCCGTGACCCGTGAAGAAAAGCGCTATCTGGACAGCCAGCTGCTCTCCAGCGCCTATGATCCGGAAAAATTGCTGGACGGTGTTTCTAGGGTGATGGCAGCCGCCACCCGGTTTGCGGCGGTATCCACAACGCCGAGCGGCCGCGGGGCGAATATCCGCGCGATCCAATTCGTGCAGACCAGCCGCCGCACCGCGATGGTCATCCTGATGACCTCCGCCGGGACCATGAAGACGCGCGTGTTCCACTGCGACTTTGACCTGTCGCAGGAGATCTTGCGGGTGTTCTTCCGGGTGTTCAACGAGAAATTGGCAGGGATGCCGGTTTCGGAAGTGACGCCCGCCTTTATCCAGAACATGGCGGCCTCGATGGGGGAGATGGCGATCCTGATGTCGTCCGCGTTTATGGCGGTGCTCGACGTGGCGCGGGATTCCATGCAGGCGGAAATCTGCATGGAAGGGCAGACGAACCTGCTCTTCTATCCGGAGCTCTCGCTGACCGCGCGCCGGATGATGGATTTCCTGGCGCATGCGGACGAGTTGAACCGCTTGTTGGAGCAGCGCAGCAAAAACGTGAAGGTGCTCATCGGCGACGAGACGGGCCGCCCGGAACTCAAGGATTCCAGCGTGGTGATTTCCCGCTACACCGTCGGCGGCAAGGACGCCGGCGCGTTGGCGATCATCGGCCCGATGCGCATGAATTACGCGAAGGTGATCGCCCATATGGAATATCTTTCCGACGCGGTTGGGAAGATGCTCACCGAATTGATGGACTATGACTTTTAGAGTTTGATAGAGCGCAATGGCGCAATTTAAAACGAAGGAGGGTCCGGACAGTTGAATACGGAGGAAAAGAATCCGCAGACAGAAGCCGGAACAGACCCGCAGACCGACGCGGAGCCGGAGGCTTCCCAGGAAACGGAAAAGGCCGAAAAAAAGGATAAAGGAGGCTTTGGCGGGAAAAAGGCCAAGGCAGAGAAAGAAGCGATGCAGAAAAAGCTTGAAGAAGCAGAGGAGGCCCTGAAAAAACAGAAAGACCAGCTCTTGCGCACCGCAGCGGAGTATGACAACTACCGCAAGCGCACGGAGCGCGAGAAAGCAGCGATTTATTCCGATGCGACAGCGGCCGCAGTGCTCGAGTTCCTGCCGGTGGCAGACAATCTGGAGCGCGCGCTGGAGCAGCAGGAGTGCAGTGTCGAAGACCTGCGCAAGGGCGTGGAAATGGTCCAGACGCAGCTGAAAAAAGCGCTGGAAAAGCTGGGCGTGTCCGAGATGGGCGCCGCAGGGGAGGCGTTCAACCCGGAACTGCACAACGCCGTATCCCATATTGACGACGAAAACGCAGCCGAAAACGTGGTTGCGCAGGTTTATCAAAAGGGATACAAGATCGGCGACAAAGTCGTCCGGCATGCAACGGTGGTCGTTGCAAACTAACCGTCCACTGTCCCGCAATCCCCTTTCTAATATCTAATATATAGATTCAACTGAAAAAGCAGAATGAAAACTGGAGGTATAGATTATGAGCAAGACAATTGGTATTGACCTTGGTACAACGAATTCCTGTGTAGCCGTGATTGAAGGCGGCGAGCCGGTTGTAATTCCAAACGCAGAAGGCGCGCGCACAACGCCGTCCGTGGTCGCGTTCTCCAAGACCGGCGAGCGTATGGTGGGCCAGGTGGCAAAGCGCCAGGCCATCACCAACCCGGACCGCACCATTTCTTCCATCAAGAGAGAGATGGGTTCCAATTATAAAGTAACGATTGACGATAAGAGCTACACCCCGCAGGAGATTTCCGCAATGATCCTGCAAAAGCTGAAGGCGGACGCAGAAGCCTATCTGGGCGAGACGGTCACCTCCGCAGTCATCACCGTCCCGGCATACTTCACCGACGCACAGCGCCAGGCGACCAAGGACGCCGGCAAGATCGCGGGCCTGGATGTAAAGCGTATCATCAACGAGCCGACGGCCGCGGCTCTGTCCTATGGCATCGACAAGGGCGAAGAGCAGAAGATCATGGTGTATGACCTCGGCGGCGGCACGTTCGATGTCTCCATCATCGAGATGGGCGACGGCGTGCAGGAAGTGCTTGCAACCGCTGGCAACAACCGCTTGGGCGGCGACGACTTCGATAAGCGCATCATCGATTGGATGGTTACCTCCTTCAAGCAGGAGAACGGCATCGACCTCTCCGGCGACAAGATGGCCATGCAGAGACTGAAGGAAGCCGCAGAAAAGGCAAAGATCGAGCTGTCCGGCATGACGTCCAGCCAGATCAACCTGCCGTTCATCACGGCGGACGCCACCGGCCCGAAGCACCTCGACATGACCCTGACCCGCGCAAAGTTCAACGAGCTGACCGCAGACCTCGTCGAAAAGACCATCGGCCCGGTTCGCCAGGCCATGCAGGACGCTGGCTTGCAGTTCAGCCAGATCAGCAAGGTCCTGCTCGTCGGCGGTTCTTCCAGAATCCCGGCTGTCCAGGAAGAAGTCAAGAAGTTGACCGGCAAGGAGCCCTTCAAGGGCATCAACCCGGATGAATGCGTCGCCATCGGCGCGGCATTGCAGGCCGGTGTGCTCGGCGGCGAGGTCGAAGGCCTGCTGCTGCTGGACGTTACGCCGCTGTCCCTGGGCGTTGAAACCATGGGCGGCGTGATGACCAAGGTCATCGAGCGCAACACCACCATCCCGACCAAGAAGAGCCAGATCTTCTCCACGGCTGCGGACGGCCAGACGCAGGTAGAGGTCAACGTCCTGCAGGGCGAACGTGAATTTGCCCGCGACAACAAGCAGCTCGGCCTGTTCAAGCTGGACGGCATCGCACCCGCGCCGCGCGGCATCCCCCAGATCGAGGTTACGTTCGATATCGATGCGAACGGCATCGTAAACGTCTCCGCAAAGGACCTTGCAACCGGCAAGGAACAGCACATCACGATTTCCTCCAGCTCCAACATGAGCAAGGAAGACATCGACAAGGCCGTCAAGGACGCAGAGAAGTATGCGGCCGAGGATAAGAAGCGCCGTGAAGAGGTCGATACGAAGAACGAGGCGGAGAACCTCTGCTACTCGGTCGAAAAGCTCATCAAGGACAGCGGCGACAAGATGGACGCTTCCGATAAGACCGACCTGGAGGCAAAGTCCAATGCTTTGAAGCAGGCGATCTCCGGCAACGACACGGCATCCATCAAGAGCCAGATGGAAGAGCTGCAGAAGGCGCTGTATGCGGTATCCGAGAAGCTGTATAAGGCAGCAGCTCCGCAGGGCGGCCAGCCGGCGGGCGGTGCAGGCGCACCGGCGCAGGATGCAAACGGCAACCCGGTCTATGACGCCGAGTACAAGGACGTAGACGACAACAACAATAACAAATAAAAATCGGGGCGCCGTGCGGCGGCACGGCGTTCTGTGCGAGGTGGAGGCTGTTGTGGGTACGGGATGTACCTGCAACAGCTTTAGCCCGTAAAATGGCGCATCTCGATTTTTTATAAAGTGATTTACAACAGGCGAAAAACCTGATAGGATAGAGGACGCGGCATTGCCGCGCAGAAATTGAGAGTTGGCGCAAAGCAGGGGCGGCGGTAGGGCTTGTTCCCGGTTGCGATGCGCTTTTGTAGGAGTGATTGGTGTGGCCGATAAAAGGGATTTTTATGAAGTGATGGGTGTGCCGAAGAACGCCACCGAAGACGAAATTAAAAAAGCCTACCGCAAATTGGCGAAAAAGTACCACCCGGACCTCAACCCGGGGGATAAAGAGGCGGAGGCAAAGTTTAAGGAAGTCAACGAGGCGTACGAGGTGCTCTCGGATAAAGATAAAAGGGCCCGGTACGACCAGTTCGGCCATGCCGGGGTGGACCCCAACTTTGGCGGCGGCGCAGGCGGCGGAAGCCCCTTCACCGGCGACATCGACCTGGGGGACATTTTCAACAGCTTCTTCGGCGGCTTTGGCGGCGGCGGTACGCGCCGTGCCAATCCAAACGCACCGCGCCGCGGCAGCGATACGGAGGGTGTTGTCAACATCAGCTTTGAAGAGGCGGCTAAGGGTTGCCGGAAGACGATTTCCTTTAATAAGATTGAAACGTGCCCGGACTGCGGCGGTTCGGGGGCCGCGAAAGGGACCAGCCCGTCCACGTGTTCACAGTGCGGCGGCACCGGCCAGGTGCGCATTAACCAGCGCACGCCGTTCGGCATGGTGCAGACCGCCCGCACGTGCGACCGCTGTGGTGGTTCCGGCCGTGTGATCGATTCGCCGTGCCATACGTGCAACGGCAGCGGCCGTGTGCGCAAGCAAAAGACCATCGAGATCAACATCCCCGCGGGCGTGGACAACGACCAGATGCTCAACGTTTCCGGCCAGGGCAACGCGGGCGCAAACGGCGGGCCCAGCGGCGACCTGCACGTCTATGTCAACGTGCGGCCGCACCCGATCTTTGAGCGCCGCGGCGACGACGTTTGGTGCGAGATGCCAATCACTTTCTCGCAGGCAGCACTCGGCGCAGAGGTCACGGTGCCGACCATCGACGGCCGCGTGAGCTACCAGGTGCGCGAGGGCACCCAGCCGGGGGATGTGTTCAAGCTCAAGGGCAAGGGCATCCCGCATATCAACGGCAGGGGCCGCGGCGACCAGTACGTCCGGATGACGATCGAGGTCCCGAAGAACCTCTCCCAGAAGCAGAAGCAGCTTTTGCAGGAGTTTGACAGCTGCGCCGAGGAGAAAAATTACCAGAAGCGCAAGGGGTTCTTCGATAAGATCAAAGAGATGTTTGACGAGAAAAAACAATCTTAAAAAACGGGGCAGGATGCAAAATCCTGTCCCGCTTTTGCTGTGTGAAAAAATTGACATAATATGCGGCGGAATGGCCGCTATATGTGCTGAAACGGCGCAAGGAGGGCGGATTCTCCCCAAAAGGCCCTGCATCAAGCATCCTCGCTTGGTGCAGGGCCTTCGCCATCTTCCTGGTCGCGCCCAACCAAGGTATCCAGGGAGAC
The DNA here is from genome assembly GCF_015554745.1 of Anaeromassilibacillus sp. 1001302B_160321_C8. Classification (NCBI taxonomy): domain Bacteria; kingdom Bacillati; phylum Bacillota; class Clostridia; order Eubacteriales; family Acutalibacteraceae; genus Anaeromassilibacillus; species Anaeromassilibacillus sp. 1001302B_160321_C8. Next base: position 68,918 of record NZ_JADNJD010000005.1, read on the forward strand.
GTTGTAGATTTTGCTAAGCAACAGGAGCCTGGAAAGGGGCGGTTCGGTTTTCCCTGTTTCATAATATGTATAGGTGGAACGTTTAATCCCAAGGATACGGGCAAGTTCCGTCTGTTTCCAGTGGTGTTGTTCGCGCAGTTGACGGAGGGAATCCTTTAATTCCATAATATGTGGCCTCCTCAAATATAGACTAATACATTATATAATGTATTAGTCTATATGTAAACGGATATTATCCACTAATATCTAATAAAAAGATTAGATATTGGAGAGATAATATATGATTAAATTAAACGCTTTAGAATTGCTTGAGAAAAGTGGACATACTCGTTATTGGCTTTATAAACAGTTGGGCATGAGTTATCAGAATTTTAATAGGATGATTAATAATCAGACCAAATCGATTCAATACCAAAATATTGAGGCGCTTTGCCAATTGTTGGAGTGTACTCCGAACGATCTATTTGTTTTTGTAGATGACTAAATTGTTCTTCTAAAAGAAAGTTGTTTTTTGCCAGCAAACGAAAGGGCCTTTCTCCAAAGGCTCCGCAAGGGTGGAACCCTACCGCCCCGCGCGCATCCTGGGGAACCAAGGGAATTCCGCTGGGATTTCCTGCAATTTTGCCCGGACAAACCCTTGCGAAAATTCGGAAAATAGCCTATAATCATCATGTATGGTGGTTAAACCAAGGAAACTTGAAACCGAAAGGAGTACCGATATGAATTATTCCCATGAAGTGGAAAACATGTGTCCTGTAACCAAAGGTCCCCATCACGGTCCCGCGCCCATCCCGGAGGAGGGCAAGTGGGTAAAAGCCTATGAGATCAAAGACATCTCCGGCCTGTCCCATGGTGTGGGCTGGTGCGCACCGCAGCAGGGCGCTTGCAAGCTGACCCTGAACGTGAAGGACGGCATTGTGCAGGAGGCTCTGGTGGAGACCCTGGGCTGCTCCGGCATGACGCATTCCGCTGCTATGGCCGCAGAAATCCTCCCGGGCAAGACCCTTCTGGAGTGCTTGAACACCGACCTCGTTTGCGACGCAATCAACGTTGCAATGCGCGAAATCTTTAAGCAGCTGGCCTATGGCCGCAGCCAGACCGCGTTCTCCGAGGGTGGCCTGCCGATCGGCGCAAGCCTGGAAGACTTGGGCAAGGGCCTGCGTTCCCAGGTTGGCACCATGTTCAGCACCGGTGCAAAGGGCGTCCGCTACATGGAGATGGCCGAGGGCTACGTCCTCAAGACCGCTCTGGATGAAAACAACGAAGTCATCGGCTATCAGTTTGTCAAACTTGGCAAGATGATGGAAGATATCCGCCACGGTGTGGACCCGAAGACTGCTTACGAGCAGAACATTGGCCAGTATGGCCGCTTCGACGGCGCGGCAAAGTACATCGACCCGCGTGAAGAATAATTCGGCAGGGATCATACCGAACATTCCAAGTCAGGCGTCTCCCAATCGGGGAGGCAGCCGAGAAAGCAGAATAAAGGAGGACAACTTACATGGCTAACGATGTCAAGTTTGAAGGTAAAGAAAGAAGAATGCCCAAAATCGAAAAGTGCCTTGCCGAGTATGGCCTTGCCAGCCTCGAGGAAGCGCGCGACCTTTGCCTGAGCAAGGGAATCGATGTAGATAAAATTGTCAAGGGTGTACAGCCCATCGCGTTTGAGAACGCCAGCTGGGCATATACCCTGGGCTGCGCAGTCGCTCTGAAGAAGGGCTGCAATTCCGCTGCGGACGCTGCCGAGTCCATCGGCATTGGCCTGCAGGCGTTCTGTGTTCCGGGTTCCGTTGCGGAGAACCGCAAGGTCGGCCTGGGCCACGGCAACCTGGGCGCCCGTCTGCTCCGCGACGAGACCAAGTGCTTTGCGTTCCTCGCAGGCCACGAGTCCTTCGCTGCCGCAGAAGGCGCAATCGGCATTGCCAAGACAGCGAACCGCGCCCGCAAAGAGCCGCTCCGCATCATCCTGAACGGCCTGGGCAAGGACGCTGCCTACATCATCTCCAGAATCAACGGCTTCACCTATGTGAAGACCGATTACGACTTCTTCAACGACGAGCTGAAGATTGTCGAAGAGAAGGCATTCTCCGAAGGCGAGCGCGCAGCGGTTAAGTGCTACGGCGCAAACGACGTCCTCGAGGGCGTTGCGATCATGAAGCACGAGGGCGTGGACGTCTCCATCACTGGTAACTCCACCAACCCGACCCGCTTCCAGCATCTGGTTGCCGGCACGTATAAGAAGTGGGCCATCGAGAACAACCGCCCGTACTTCTCCGTTGCTTCCGGCGGCGGCACGGGCCGTACCCTGCACCCGGACAACATGGCGGCTGGCCCGGCTTCCTATGGCCTGACCGACTCCATGGGCCGTATGCACGGCGACGCACAGTTCGCAGGCTCTTCCTCCGTCCCGGCGCACGTCGAGATGATGGGCTTGATCGGCATGGGCAACAACCCGATGGTCGGCGCGACCGTCGCATGCGCTGTTGCTGTGTACGAGGCTTGCAAATAATCGGAACAGGATATCGCCGGTTCCGGCAGTCTGATTCGAGCCAATAAGAACCTTACAGCTCCCGTGGATCGCGGGACGCTGACCGGCGCGCGATGCCGCGCCGGTTCCGGGCGCAAAAGCGCCCGGGAAGGCGGCTTTGCCGCCTTCTAGCGTCCCGCTTTCTCGGGGGCTTTTTCGTTTTCCCGCAAACTTTTTGAAACGCGAGGCCGTCTAATAGACAGAAAACGAAATACAGAACAGATTGGTGGGATGAACTGTGGCAACCACACAGGCTTTTCGGGAATATATCACCCAAAACCAACAGGCCTTTTACCGGTTGGCCTATAGCTATACAAAGAACAGCGACGCCGCACTCGACGTGGTGCAGGACGCCATTGTCAAAGGGATTGAAAAGCTGCATACGCTCCGCAATCCCGCATATATGAAAACGTGGTTCTATCGGATTTTGGTCAATGAGGGCCTCAACTACCTGCGCGGGAAAAAGGTGGTTTCGCTCGACGAATATGCGGAATCCCCCCTCTCCGCTGCGGAGGACCGGGACGTCGCGCAGGATGTGGACCTTTACAATGCCGTCCAGAGGTTGGAACCCAAATTGCGCACCGTGGTCATCCTGCGCTTTTTTGAAGACATGAAGCTGGAAGACATCGCGTCCATCACCGGCGATCCGCTCAGCACGGTGAAGTCGCGTTTATATAAAGCCCTCAAGCTCTTGAAGGTAGATTTGCAGGAGGGGGTGATGGCGACGTAACGATGCTTTAGCCAATCCAATAGCTCTGAGCTTGCCCGCGGCAACCCGGGAACGCCGCGGAAACAAACTTTTGATATATATTTTTAGGGAGGACATCTATGATGAGAAATTTTGAAGAGGCAAAAAGGACTTATGAGTCCATGGACATTCCGGAGAAGCTTCCGAATGTCGTGGATCAGGCTTTTACAAGGGCTACGGCCCGCCGGAGACTGGCCTGGTATAAACCAGCGCTGTCGGCGGCAGCGGCTGTATGCATCCTGTTTGTTGCGCTTTTGAACATCAGCCCCACCTTTGCCAATGCGATGGCGGAGGTCCCGGTGCTGGGCAATGTGGCGAAGGTGTTGACGTTCCGCCAATATGCCATTGAGACGGACTCCGAGTGGATCACCGTGAACCAGCCCTCCATTGCTGAGACAGGGAACACGGAGTTGGAAAAGCGCGTCAACAATGAAATTCAGGAAAAAATCGACGCGATTGTTGCCGAAGCCCGCCAGGAGGCCAAGCAAAACCGCGAGGACGCCATCGCGCGGGGGCAGGACCCGGCCCAATTGATGCCGGTGATCTTGGACATCCGCTATGAGATCAAGAGTTCCAGTGAAAAGGCGCTGTCCTTTGTGATTTACAAGACCGAAACAGCGGCAAGCGCCTATACGCAGCAAATTTTCTACAATTTGGACCTGGCTTCCGGCAAGGACCTCACGCTGTCCGACGTCCTCGGGCCGGACTATAAGCAGATCGCTGACAAGGCCGTCAAAGATACCATCGACCAGCGTATGGCGGAGGACCCGGAGAAGTGGCCGTACTTTGTGCCGACGCCGGAAATGCCGGACGAAGGCTTCCAGGGGATTGCCGACGACCAGAAGTTCTACATCGACAAGGACGGCAATGTGGTCGTGAGCTTCGATGAATACGAAATCGGCCCGGGGTCCATGGGCATCCAGGATTTCGTAGTCGGGAAATCGTTGGTATAACATTTCACAAGGAAAGGAGTAAAAGACAATCGAGGGCCCTGCCCTGCGGATGTGTAGCGCATCCGCGGGGCAGGGCTTTTTTTGCTTGGATTTGAGGGGGTTAACGGAACTAGAAATTTTTGGAAATATTTCTGATGGATGCGATAAAAAAGATGCGGCCGGGGCCTTTTTGCTGGGGCCAAAGTGCATTGAATCAAGAAGGAAATTCCCAAAAACTTTGGGAACGCTGGGATTCTTTGGGGGAGATATTGCACAACTTTCACCAATTTCCACAGAGTTTTCCACCGCCCTTTCTATGGGGATTTTGTCATTATAATTCTTTTTGAAAAACTATTTGCGAGAATAGCGCGTGAAACGGGGGTTTTATACGGCTTGTAATTCCACAGGTTTACATAAACCATGTGGAAAACGATGTGGAGAATGTTGAAAACTCGGTGGAAACAGTGGAGAAATGCCGGGTACAGGCTGTTTAAAGTTTTGAAAAGGTGCAAAAAGAAAAAGTTATGTAAACGGATAAAGGGAACGGTAAAAACTTTGCGTAAAGTTTTTGCCATCGAAAAAGGAAAAAAGCGCAAGCTTTCCACATTTCCGCAATCGGGATGCAAAACTTTTCCACAGAGATTTTGTTGGAAAAGATTGCGGTTGTTTTTGGCTTGCTAATCCTTTATAATATTATATTTAGCTGCTGCTCTGTTTGCGTGCTGTTTTGCAGGCAAAGCAGCCTGAAAGGATACGGAAAGCAACTTTATCAGAACTGCATTTTCCTATCCTCACATGGGAAATTTTATGTTATAATAACCTCACGGCGTAAGCGGAAGCCAGCTTCGCAAAAGCTCGCTGCCTTCCGACGCCTGAGAGAACATTGAAACATCGGCCAGAAGGTTTCGGTAACTTTCAGAAAGAGGCCTAAGGCTTTCGACGGACTGGATGTTTTAGATAACCTCACGGCGTAAGCGGAAGCCAGCTTCGCAAAAGCTTGCTGCCTTCCGACGCCTGAGAGAACATTGAAACATCGGCCAGAGGGTTTCGGTAACTTTCAGAAAGAGGCCTAAGGCTTTCGACGGACTGGATGTTTTAGATAACCTCACGGCGTAAGCGGAAGCCAGCTTCGCAAAAGCTCGCTGCCTTCCGACGCCTGAGAGAACATTGAAACATCGGCCAGAAGGTTTCGGTAACTTTCAGAAAGAGGCCTAAGGCTTTCGACGGACTGGATGTTTTAGATAACCTCACGGCGTAAGCGGAAGCCAGCTTCGCAAAGGCTTGCTGCCTTCCGACGCCTGAGAGAGCATTGAACCATATACAGAAATCGCAAGGCGTTTTCTGTTCAAGGGAGAGGCCGTCCGGCCTTTTTATATGGTATAATAAAATCCATATGACATTGCGCGAGAAACAGAGGGAAACTAGGCGCGAACCTCCCCGAGAAGTTGTTCCGTCGGGGAGGGTTTGGGCGCCACGGGATTTTTATCATTTGATTACGATACAGGAAGCAGGGAAATGTGTCTATGAATAAAGAAGAGCAGAGCCGCCGCGGGGAAGACGTGATCGCCGGCAGGAACGCCGTCACAGAAGCGCTGCGCAGCGGCCGGCCGATCGACAGCCTGTATGTAGCACGAGGCGCGCATACGGGAAGCATCGGCGCATTGATTGCCAAAGCAAAGAAGCAGGGCATTCCCGTCAAGGAGGCGGATGCCAAAAAGCTGGATTATTTGTGCGGGAACGCCGTACATCAGGGCGTGGTGGCGTTGGCCGCCGCGCATACGTATGCCTCTTTGGACGATCTCTTCGCCCTGGCCCAGGAGCGCGGCGAGCCGCCGTTTTTTATCGTGGCGGATGAACTGGAGGACCCGCACAACCTCGGGGCCATCCTCCGGACCGCGGAGTGCGCGGGCGCCCATGGGGTGATTATCCCCAAGCGCCGTTCCGTTGGGCTGACCTATGCCGTGGGCAAGGCCTCGGCAGGGGCGGTCGAATATGTGCCTGTGGTCCGCGTGACCAATATCGCCTCCACGTTGGAGGAACTCAAGCAGCGCGGGGTTTGGACCTACGCCGCGGATATGGACGGGCAGAACTGGTGCTCGGTGGATTACAAAGGCCCGACCGCGCTGGTGATCGGTTCGGAGGGATTCGGCGTCAGCCGTTTGGTCAAAGAAAGTTGTGATTTTGTCATATCCCTGCCCATGAAGGGAAAAATAAACTCGCTGAACGCCTCGGTTGCGTGCGGTGTGATCTGTTATGAGGTGGCGCGCCAGCGCAGTGGAATTGTGACCAAGTGAGACAGGGGGAAGAGGAATGGATAAAAGGACCAATACGCCCCACGACGACTTTTCCGTGGAAGAAATTTTGCAGGAAGCCCGCCTGTTGCGCGAGCAGCAGGGGGAGGAGATCACCTTTTCTGTTGCAACTACCGATCAGAAGTCCGCTTCGGAGCGCGCCCAGGCCACGCCTGTGGAACAGGCGGGCAAACCCGTTGCGCAGCAGCCGGTAAAAGAGCCGGTGCGCCGTCCGGTGGAGCGCAAGGAGCCCGAGCCGGGAAAAAAGGTGGAGGAACCGGCTGTGGCCGCGCCCAAAACGGAGCGCATGGCAAAGGAAGCGCCCAAGGCGGACCCCATCCAGTGGACAGAATCGGAACAGCCGGAGGAAGAAGAGCCCCGGAAATTGAGCTGGGCCGAGCGGCGCGCGGAGAAGAAGCGCATCAAAGAGGAGCGCCGCAGGCTGAAGAAGCAGTCCGGTGTGTTTCCGTCCGAGGAAGAAGATATTTACTATGGGCTGCAATTGAAGCCCTTGGAGGAATATAAACAACAGTACGAAAAAACGCTGCAATCGGGCAGCGCAAAGGCGGACGAGCCAAAGGAGCGGACGTCCGCACAGGCCAGGCCGGTGGCGAAGCCCGTGGGGGATAAAACGGGGTCGATTTTCTCCTACTTGTTCGATTCGACCGATGAGGAGATGGACGAGGAGATCGCCGCCCGGTTTGAAACGCTGCACCAGGAGCGCAAACAGCGTATGGAGGAAGCCGCCCGGCAGACGGGCGCATTCAAGGTGCATGAAAACACCATTGAGATTCAATTCCCCAAGCGCGCTCCGGAGGCGGCCCAAAAGCCTGCGCAAGCCGAGAAGCCCGCAGAGAAGGCGGCGGGTTCTAAACAGCCCGCGGCGAAAAAAGCGGCGGAGCCGGAAAAAAAGGTGGAACCGGCGCCAAAAGAAACCGCGAAGGCAGAGCCGGTAAAACCGGCTTCGGAGCCAAAGACGCAGACGCCGCCCATCTTGGATGGCTTCCCGGTGGGGGACGAGACGTTTGAATTCCCGGCGATGGGAAGCTTTGCCCGGCCCGTGCAGCGCAAGAGTGCTGAAAAAGCGGGAACTTCCCCGGATCTGCCGGTGGAAGGGGAGACCTTTGAATTCCCGGCAGTGGGAGGGTACGCCGTACCTCCGCAGATCGAGGACACCAACCCGATCGAGCCGGTGCAGCCCATGGAGCCCAAAGAGCCGGTACAACCTGCGGAGCCAAAGACACCGGCGAAACCGAAGAAAGCGCCGAAGCAGGAGCCAAAGCAGCCGGTGGAGATGCCCTCCGCGCCGGTTTCGACGCCGGAAACGCCGGTGCATACCGAACCCGCCGCGCCTGCGGCGCCGCCGGAAATCCCCACCCAGCCGGAGGTGCAGCCCTCTGTGACGCCGATGCGCGCAGAGGAATCCGCTCCGGCGGATACATATCCGCAGGAGAAGCCGCTCCGTCCAAAGACGGGGGAGAAGGTGCGCCGCGCCGATTACCGTCCGGCGGGTGTAACGCCCGTCCACGTGGTGGAATTGCACGACTATGCGGAAGTGATCTTAAAAGAGGCGAAAACATATCCCAAGGCATCGGCAAAGCTGCACACCGCGCCGCTCCCAAAGGTGGAGGAAGCCGCAGCGGAGCTGGCGAAAGAGGAGGAAGTCTCGAAAGCGGAGTCCCCCGTCGTGGAAGAGCCCACCTTGCCGGTTTGGGAGCCGCTGGCAACGGATCAGGAGGGGCAACCGGCCGATACGTTCCTCCATGCGGATGGGCCGGAGGCGGAGACGGAAGAAGAGACGCCGCCCCCACCCAAGAAAAAGAAGAAATTCTCGATCATGGGCGAGGAAGAGCCGGACAACGACCCGGAGGACAACCTGCCGGAGGAGCCGGACGAGCTGGACGATTACCAAAAGCCCTCGGATGCGCCTTCGGTTGCGCACGAGCTGGGTTCCAGCCTCCGGGAACTGACGCTGCGCCTGGCGGTCACGGGGATTATCACCGTGTTGCTGCTGGTGCTCGGCGTTTTGGGAGAGATGACCAGCCTGCTGCCGGGGGCGATCCGCGGCGCCCTGCCGACGCAGACGTATTTGATTTTAAATCTGATCTTTTTGGGGATTGCCTCGGTATTTTGCTGGGTGACCATCTTCAACGGGATCAAATCCATGGCCCGGTTGCAGGCCAATTCCGACAGCGGGGTCGCGGTTGCGGCGGTTGCGGCGCTGATCCAGAGCGTGGCGCTGCTCTTCTCGCCGGAGAGCGTGGCTTCGTCCAGCGTCCACGCATATGCGGTCTTGGCGTCCGCCGCCCTGTTTTTGAACACAGCGGGCAAGTTCTCGCTCATCAAGCGCATCCGGCACAATTTCCGCTTTGTCGCGTCGCCGGACCCGAAATACGCGGTGCAGTATTTCGACGACCACAACACCGCGCTGCAAATGGCCAAGGGCTGTGTGGCGGACACGCCCGCCATCGCCTACCAGAACAAGACGGATTTCCTCAAGCATTTCCTGAGCTTGAGCTATGAGAACGATCCCAGCGACCAGAGTTCGCACATCATCGCCCCGCTTGGAGCGATCCTTTCGCTGGTGCTGTGCATCGTGTACTATGTGTTGAACCAGGATGTGATCGGCGCAATCACCGTATTCGCGGCCGCCACCTGCATCAGCGTGCCGATGATGAATATGTTGAGCGTCAATTTCCCCCTCGCCCGCCTGAGCAAGCTGGCGACGCGCGTCGGGGCCATGGTGGTCGGCTATCCCGCAGTCGAGCATTTTTCCACGGCGAATGCGGTGATCCTCGATGCAAAGGACCTGTTCCCGAAGGGGACGGTGATCCTCAATGGGATCAAGACGTTTGGGGGCCAGCGCATCGACGACGCGATTGTCGATGCCACCGCGCTGATGTGCGCCACAGGGGGGCCCCTGAGCGACCTATTTGACCAGATTATCAAGAGCCACCACGACATCCTGCCGAAGATCGAGAACCTCAGCTATGAGGACGACAAGGGCGTTGTGGGCTGGGTCTCGGGCCGGCGAATTTTGGTCGGCAACCGCGACCTGATGAAGGGGTACGGCATCGAGCCGCCTTCGAGGGACTACGAAGAAAAATATCTGCTGGGGGGCAAGCAGGTGGTATACCTGGCTTCCGGCGGGGATCTCGTGGCTATGTTCGTCCTCTCTTACAATTCGGACCGCCGCCGTGCGGCGGAGCTGCGCCGGATGGAGGACAACGGGATCAGCCTGATCGTGCGCACCTGCGACCCGAATATTACGCCGCGCCTGCTGGCGCAGGTATTCGACCTGGACGAGCATGGGATCCGCGTGTTGCCGGAGCGCCTGGGACAGGAATATTTGAAGCTGGTTGAAGCGCCGGACGAGCGCACCGACGCCCTGCTTGCGACAAAGGGCCGCCCCACCGCGATGATGCGTATGCTGACCGCCTGCGTGCGGCAGCGCAGCAACATCTCTGTTGCAGTTGCGTTGCAGACCGTTGCGGTGATCTTGGGGTTCCTTCTGGTGGCGTTCCTGGCGTGCTATTCCGGGTTGAAACAGCTCAGCACCGCCGCGCTGCTGTTGTTTGAACTGTTCTGGCTGGTGGCGGTGTTGATCGTACCGCGCCTGCGGAAGCCTTGATGGAGGGGCCTGGGATGGAATTCGACGCTGCCTGTAAACAGTATGAAGGGCAGGATCTGGGGGATGCAACGTTCACCGATTTGGAACTGCGCGGCATCCGCTTTGTCAATTGCCGCTTCCACGGCGCTTCGATGGGCGGCCTGATTACCCGCGATTGCGCCTTTTTGAACTGCAATTTTTCCTTTGCCTCGCTACACGGCAGCATGCATTACGCCACGCTGTTTCAGAACTGTACCTTCCATGGGGCCAGCCTGTTCAGCGCGGAGATGGAGGGCTGCAATTGCAGCGGCAGCAGTTTTGCCGGGGCCAATCTGACGGGCTTTGCGATCCGCGGCGGGAATTTTTCGGATACGGTGTTTGACGGCTGCGACCTGCGGCGCATGGATTTGCAGGGGGTCTGCCTGGCGCATGCGTTCTTCCAGGGGGCCAACCTGGAAAAGGCGGACCTGCGCGGCTGCGACTGTTCCCACGCGGTGTTTGCGGACGCCGCCCTGAAGGGGGCGGATCTGCGCGGCGCCAGGTTCAACGGCGTGGACGTCCGGCAGATGCGGTTCCAAGAGACCAAAATCGACCTGGAGCAAGCGGTCCGCTTCGCGGAGAGCTTGGGATGCATCGTATCCGGTTGATAGAGACGATGCAAGAGCCGTACGGTTTCTTCGCAGGATGCCGTGCAATTGGGCGAAGGGGTACCGGTGTCCAAAGATAAAAAATTTTTTGTTGCGTTTGGCGAACGGATTATACAGAATGGAATCGACGCGCGGAGAGCAAGAACGGCTTCTTCCGCGCGTTTCCGGCGATTTGGGCCTTTTTTGGATAGGAAATTTGGGGAAATACGACATCTAGTATTTGTCAGACTATATATTGACACTGACCCCAATATGTAGTAAAATGCAATCCTGGTAAGAGGAGCTTGTAGAAGCAAGCAAAGCCGCGTAGAGCTGGCGGGAGCCGGTTCGGGAGGGCCTTTTCTAGGAGTTTTGCCCGGAAAGGGGCTTTTGCCGGGGCAGCCGCCGGTTGGGGCCGGCGTTTTGGAGCGCTGCCCGGGAGGGCTTTCCCTGGGATGCAAAAGAGAGGATGGAGACTTTGGCAATTCAAATCAAAAAACGGAACGGCGTTGTGGTGGAATTCGACGCCCAAAAGATCCGCAACGCGATTTTTAAGGCAAACGTGGCCGTCGCCGAGGAGGAGATGACGGGCACGGCGCTCGACGAGCTGACCAAGCGGGTGGCCGGCGCTTTTGCAGACGACGTGATCCCCACGGTAGAAGATGTACAGGACAAGGTGGAGGAAATGCTGATCGCGGAGGACTACGCGAAGACCGCGAAGGCGTACATCCTGTACCGCGCGGAGCACGCAAAGATCCGCCAGGCCGAGGGCGACCTGATGGACATCTACAAGGAGCTGACGTTCCGGGATGCGCGCGACGTGGACATCAAGCGCGAGAATGCAAACATCGACACGGACACCGCGATGGGGACCATGCTCAAATATGGTTCCGAGGGATCGAAATACTTTATCAACAACTATGTGCTGCCAAAGGATATTGCAGCGGCGCACATCAACGGCGACATCCACATCCACGACGAAGACTTCTATATGCTGACGGAAACCTGCTGCCAGATCGACCTGCTCAAGCTGTTTAAGGGCGGCTTTTGCACGGGCCACGGCTTCCTCCGTGAGCCGAACGACATCCGCAGCTATGCGGCGCTGGCCTGCATCGCGATCCAGGCCAATCAGAATGAGATGCACGGCGGCCAGAGCGTCCCGAATTTTGATTATTCCATGGCGCCGGGCGTGGCGAAGACCTTCCGCAAGGCGTATTACCGCGAGCTGGCCAAATACCTGCACATCACAAAGGCGATGTCCATGGACGACGCGAAAGCGCTGGCGGCCACGGTTCAAAAGGACCTGCCCGGCCCGGTGACGCTCGGCAACGCCGGCGAGTACGGCGAGGCGGTTGCGGCGTATCTGCCGCGCCACCAGCGGGAGAACGGCTTTGAAGAGATCATCGAGGAGGAAGCCCGCGACGCCCACCGGTATGCGGTGGAGGCGGCGACCACCAGCACAAACGACGCCACCTATCAGGCGATGGAAGCCCTGGTGCACAATCTGAACACCATGCATTCCCGCGCAGGCGCGCAGGTGCCGTTTTCTTCGTTGAACTACGGGACCGATACATCCCCCGAGGCGCGCATGGTCATCCGGAACCTGCTGCTCGCCACGGACCGCGGCCTGGGCGACGGCGAAACCCCGATTTTCCCCGTGCAGATCTTCAAGGTAAAAGAGGGCGTGAATTACAACGAAGGAGACCCGAATTACGACCTGTTTCAACTGGCGTGCAAGGTCAGTGCCAAGCGCCTGTTCCCGAATTTCAGCTTCCTCGACGCGCCGTTCAACCTCCAGTACTACAAGGAGGGCGACTACGACACCGAGATCTCGTACATGGGCTGCCGGACCCGCGTGATGGGCAATGTACACGACCGCACGCATGAGACCACCTGCGGACGCGGCAACCTGAGCTTTACCTCCATCAACCTGCCGCGCATCGGGATCGAAGCAAAGGGGGACATCAAGCGCTTCTATGAACTGCTGGATAAGCGCATCGACTTGGTGATCCGCCAGCTGCTGCACCGCTTCCAGATCCAGTGCGGCAAAAAGGTCTATAACTATCCCTTCCTGATGGGCCAGGGGGTCTGGCTCGATTCCGACAAGCTGGGCCCGGAGGACAACATCGCCGAGGTACTCAAGCACGGGACCCTCAGCATCGGCTTTATCGGCCTGGCAGAGACGCTCAAGGCGCTCACCGGAAAGCACCACGGGGAGAGCGAAGAAAGCCAGAAGCTCGGGCTGGAGATCATCGGCTATATGCGCAAGCGCATGGACGACGAAAGCGAGAAGCGCGGGCTCAACTTCACGCTTTTGGCGACGCCGGCGGAGGGGCTGTCCGGCCGCTTTGTCCGCATCGACAAGAAAAAGTACGGTGTGATCCCCGGGATCACCGACCGCGAGTATTACACCAACAGTTTCCACATCCCGGTCTATTACCCGATCAACGCCTACCGCAAGATCCAGCTGGAGGCGCCCTATCATGCATTGACCAACGCGGGGCACATCAGCTATGTGGAGCTGGACGGCGACACCGCCAAGAATGTGGACGCATTCGAGTCGATTATCCGCTGCATGAAGGAAGCCGGCATCGGCTATGGCTCGGTCAACCATCCGGTGGACCGCGACCCGGTCTGCGGCTATACCGGCGTGATCGACGACGTATGCCCGCGCTGCGGCCGGCATGAGGGCGAGGGCGTCCCGGTGGAAAAGCTCGACGAGCTGCGCAAGCGCTATCCCGGCGTGCCGCACTTTGCGGGAAAAACCTGAATAGAACCATGATCCATACATATCTAGAAATAAAATCAATCGAAAAAGGAGCTTGATAACAATGGCAACCACCCATGCAACAACGAATTTGGTCGGCGAGGGCGTCGGCTTTGAGAGAATCCGCCGGATTACCGGTTATCTGGTCGGCACGATCGACCGTTTCAACGATGCAAAGCGCGCGGAAGAGCACGACCGTGTAAAACATGGCCTCTCTAAGAATTAGTGGCGTCGTGCCGGAGTCCATTGTGGACGGCAAGGGCATCCGCTATGTGATCTTTACGCAGGGATGCCCGCACCACTGCCCCGGCTGCCACAACCCCCAGACGCACGATTTCGAGGGCGGCTATCTGGTGGATACGGACGGCCTCCTGAAGGAGCTGCGGCAAAACCCGCTGCTCAAGGGGGTGACCTTCAGCGGGGGGGAGCCGTTTTGCCAGCCCGCGCCGTTGGCAGAGCTGGCCCGGAAAATCCACGAAAGCAGCCTCGATGTGACCGTTTATACGGGATATACCTATGAGCAGCTCCTGGAACAGCACAACCCGGACACGGACGCGCTGTTGCAGCAGGCGGACGTTTTGATCGACGGCCGCTACGAGCAGGACAAGCGCGACTTGACGCTCCACTTCCGCGGGAGCAGCAACCAGCGCGTGATCGACCTGAACCGCACCCGCGCAGAGGGGCGGGTCGTTGTAGAGCAATTGGACGAAGAATAGAAAAGTGCCGCCTTGCGGTCCCAAATGTGGGAACGAAGGGCGGCACTTTTTGTAGCCGTTCGGTTCTGTGCGGTGAAAAAGAATGACAGACGGTGGACGTTTAGAGAAATTTCTGCTAAAATAAAAATAAGAACAGGCGATAAACGCCGGTTGATTTTCAGGCAATGAACGATTTGACGGCGGTTGCTCTGCAAGAGCGGTACTTTCTATGGTGCGTTCGAATAGGAAGGTGGACAGGATGAAGAAGTGGAGAAAATTCTTGCTTGCTGCTGCACTTTTGTTGGGGATTTTTTGCATCTGGTTCTTTACGGGAAATACCACCATACAAGGGGACGCCGTGGACCGGCTGGTGGTCTCCTCCATCCCACGCATGGACTTGCAAAAGGTGACGGAGGACCCGGAGGACATCCAAGAATTTGCCGGGCGCTGGAACCGGCTCCCCTGCTATCCGTCGCTCCCGCCGTTGGGCAATGGGACCATTGGGCGGTTTTGGTTCCGCACAAGGGAGAACGGCAATGTCCACCGCGTGTTTATCACCGGCTTCCATACGATCACTTTTGATAATCGGCCGTACTATACCCCGGTGGATTTGAGCCAGTGGTTTCCGGAGCTCTACCACTCCTTGGAGGATGTGCCGGAGGAGCCGTTTTCCTATCCGAACTAGAAAACGGTTCCAGCAAGGATTCCCACGGAAAGCCTAAAAGCCAGCATGGTAGCTTTACAGGCAGAGTGGTTTGTGAAAAATATGCACATTAAGAAAAAGGGTTGTAACGCAAAAAAGTGTGTGCTATCCTATAATTAGGAAAAATCATTTTCCTTTGTAATGAACCACATGAGATGGGAGGGAATCCAATGCTTCACATGCAACTCAAACGGAGGACAAACCGTGCGATTTTATCCGCCATGCTCCTGTCGCTCGTTCTTGCGGCGGAAGCCGTTCCCGCACAGGCTGCTGGAAGGGCGGAGCTTGCGATGGATGGAAAGGCGGTCCCTTCCGGCACAGTTGTTGCGCTGCCGGAGGGGTCTGTTGCGGCGTTCTCTTTAAAGCTGGACGGCAGCCTGGGTACGGGCTATACCAGCGGGAACGGCGCGGTGGCACAGACGGGAACGGTCCAGCGGTTCTCCGATGGCGAGGCTGTCTATGCGGTCAAGGCGATTGGGCAGTTGGGCGAACGTGCTGGTTTGTACATCGATGGGGAAAAGGTCCTGGAGATCGAAATTGCAAATGGCGCGGCATGTCCCGCCTGCCAAAAGACAGGGTACGCTTCGGTTCAGATTGAATATGGAGCATGGCATACCGATGGCGAACAGAGGGCCTGTTCCCATTTTGCTTACGGGCAGGATGCCCGCGAAGCGATGGACGCCTACAATGCCTATCGATGTGCAGCATGTGGCGCCGCCTCCCAGCTGCAAACCGGGACAGCGCACCGGTGGATCTGCCACGGATCGCGCGGATAATCCCGAAGAAAGCCAAAATCCACAAAGAAGGAACCGGAGTCCACAAAATGGACTCCGGTTCCTTCTGATTATGCCATCGTCAACCGGCTGGCCCATTCACCCGAAGAGGCAAGGGGCGGGGTTTACCGGACGGATAAAGCGCGGTATAATGGAAAAAACAACCATATCGTCAGGAAAATCTTTGGGGGATTGTGCGATGGAGAAACGGACGTTGAAAGAACTTCTTGTTGTGGCGAGTATGCTGTTTGGCATGTTCTTTGGGGCGGGCAATCTGATTTTTCCAGTTTCCATGGGGCAAATGGCAGGCTGGAACCTTTGGCAGGCGTCCGCTGGCTTCCTGATCACCGGGGTGGGGCTGCCGCTTTTGGGGGTGGCCGCCCTTGGAGTCAGCCGCGAGGATGGGCTTCTGGGATTGAGCAGCCGGGTCGGGAAACGGTACGGGCTTTTCTTTACCTGCGTTCTTTATCTTACGATCGGGCCGTTCTTTGCGATCCCCAGATGCGCGACGGTTTCCTACACGGTCGGGATTGAACGGGTCCTGCCCGGAGCGGGGCAGACCGTGGGACTGGCGGTGTTCTCCCTGCTCTTTTTCGGCGTGGTGCTGTTCTTTTCGCTCAGGCCGGGGGAAATCCTGACGTGGATCGGGAAGGTGCTGAACCCACTGTTCCTCTTCTTCCTGGCAATCCTGGTGGTGCGCGCATTGGTTTCCCCGCTGGGGAACTTCGCAGAGATTGCCCCGTCGGGCGCGTATGCATCGCATGCGTTTTCCACAGGGCTTTTGGAAGGGTATAACACCATGGATGCGCTGGCCGGGCTTGCGTTTGGAATCGTTGTGGTGGAGGCAATCCGCGGGCTGGGCGTCAAGGAACCGGGGCAAGTGGCAAAACGTACGGTATATGCCGGGATTTTCAGTTCGCTGCTGATGGCGCTGATCTATGTGCTGGTCACGGTTGTGGGCGCACAGAGCCGCGGGTTGTTTGACGTGGCAAGCAACGGCGGGGAGGCGCTTGCACAGATTGCAGAGCATTATTTCGGAGGGGCCGGGGCCTTCATCCTGGCGGCTACGATTACGGTGGCCTGTTTGAAGACGGCGGTCGGGCTGGTTACCAGCTGCGGGGAGACGTTCGTGCGGATGTTCCCGGGCGGGCCGTCTTACCGGGTGTGGGCAGTGGTGTTCTGCATCCTATCCTTCCTGATCGCGAATGTTGGCCTGGATGCAATTATCGCTTACTCCACGCCGGTCCTGATGTTCCTCTATCCACTGGCGATTGTGTTGATCCTATTGACGCTGTGCGGGAAGGCGTTCCACAACGACCGTGTGGTCCTGCAATGGACGGCCGGCTTTACAGCGGCAGCGGCGGCCTTTGACTTTCTCCGGGCGCTGCCCGAAGGCGTGCGTACTGCCCTGCATCTGGACCCTGTGGTCAGGCTGGCGGACACCTGGATCCCGCTCGCCAGCCAGGGCTTTGGCTGGATCTGCCCCGCATTGGTGGGGCTGTTGATCGGCCTTCTGGTCCGATATATCGGGGGGAAAAAGAACCCAACCGGCGGCGAAAAGGCTGTGCCTTCCCAGACTTCCGTATAAAAATGTTATCCGCATGGGATAGGGCGGCGCGGCGAAGATGCCGCCGCACAACAGGATGCCTTTGCAAACAAAAGCGTGGAAAAAGGGACCGGAATCCACAATCATGGATTCCGGTCCCTTTGTATTTGATTGGATTTCAGGTGTTGAAAGAAGATGTCAAATTCGTTGCCGGTTTCCCATTACCGGCGTGCCGGTGCGGGATCGCGGGCGGGTTCCGCCGGACGGCCGGGGATCTTCGGCAGGGAGTCGAAGCCGGGCTGCAGGTCCGCATCGGTCGGGATGTAGTCGGTCATGGTCTTCTCCATGAAGGAGGTGTAGGCGGCCATGTCGAAATAGCCGGTCCCGGTCAGGCCGAACAGGATGGTCTTTTCCTCGCCGGTCTCCTTGCATTTGAGCGCTTCGTCGATCGCCACGCGGATCGCATGGGAGGATTCCGGCGCGGGCAGGATGGTCTCCACGCGCGCAAACAGCATGGCAGCCTCGAAGACCTTCGTCTGCTCGACGGAACGGGCCTCGTCGATCCAGCCGTCGTGGTAGAGCTTGGAGACGATCGGGGACATGCCGTGGTAGCGCAGGCCGCCCGCGTGGTTCGGGGACGGGATGAAGCCGCTGCCCAGTGTGTACATGCGCGCCAGCGGCGTGACCTTGCCGGTGTCGCAGTAATCGTATGCATAGAGGCCGCGCGTCAGGGACGGGCAGGAGGCGGGTTCGACCGCGATGAAATATGGGTTCTTTTTGCCCAAGAGCTTATCCTGCATGAAGGGCGCGATCAGGCCGCCGAGGTTGGAACCGCCGCCGGCGCAGCCGATGACGATGTCGGGATATTCGCCGAGGATATCCATGGCTTTTTTCGCTTCCAAGCCGATGATGGACTGGTGCAGCAAAACCTGGTTCAGGACGGAGCCGAGCACATAGCGGCAGCCCTCCGTCGAGGTGGCAAGCTCAATGGCCTCGGCAATGGCGCAGCCCAGGCTGCCGGTCGTGTCCGGGTTATTTTCCAGGATGGCGCGGCCCACCTTCGTGGTATCGCTCGGGCTTGGGATGACATTCGCACCAAAGGTCTGCATGATGGCTTTGCGGTAGGGTTTCTGGTTGTAGGAACCCTTTACCATGAACACGGTCAGCGGGATGCCGAAATAGCCGCAGGCCTCCGCGAGGGCGGTGCCCCACTGCCCAGCGCCGGTCTCCGTGGTCAGGCTGGTGATGCCCTGCATCTTGGCGTAATACGCCTGCGCGACAGCCGAATTGAGCTTGTGGCTGCCGGAGGTGTTGTTCCCTTCAAATTTGAAGTAGATCTTTGCCGGGGTATCCAGATATTTTTCCAGATCGTATGCGCGGTTCAGCGGGGAGGGCCGGTAGGCTTTATAGATATTGAGCACCGGTTCGGGGATGTCGATGTACCGCGTGGTGCTGTCCATCTCCTGCGCCGCCAGCTCTTCGCAGAAAATCGGATAGAGCTCTGGGGTCTTGACCGGCTCCAGGGTTGCCGGGTTCAACATGGGGTCGGGCTGTTCTTTCATATCCGCACGCAGGTTGTACCATTGCGTGGGCATCTGTTCCTCTGTTAAATTAAATCTGTGTGGAATCTTTGCCATGCGAATTTCCTCCTTTTGATTTTTATAAACAAAAAAGCCCTTGCCCCATTTTCTGGGACAAGAGCATTCACTCCTGCGGTACCACCCGGATTGCGCCTTCGCGCCGCTTGTTCCGCATACTTCCATACGCGCTCCCTTGGTAACGGGTGGAGTTCCCGTCGGCAGCTACTGGGACTGTCTTTGTCCGTTCGCCCCGCCCTCGTAAGCCCATTCCATAAGCCGCTGCCCGCCGCAATCGCACCGCCTGCGGCTCTCTTTTGAGCGCTTTGCCTATGTACTCTCCTTACTCAACGGTTTCTTTTGTTGATTTCATTATAGAAATCGAAATGCCATTTGTCAAGGGTAAGAAACAAATTTTTTATTTTCCGCTGGATTTTAGGGACATGTGGTGAATAATACAGGGAGAAGAAAGTGTTTTACTTGCAAAATGTGCGTTATAGGGATATAATCATACAAATACCAAATTTTCAGGAGGTACCAATTTATGCAGCTTAACCAACCTGTTCAAAATCCTGCGTTTATCAGCAAACTGAAGCAGTTTGATACAAATAAAACAAGGAAAGACGAACTGGAACTGATCGAAGAGATGCGGAAAATGCACTACATCACCCCGGTGACGCTGGATCCGAGTCCCGAAGAAGGCAAGCCGAACCAGCAGACCCAGGTGAAGTTCCGTGCAGCGACCACCACAAAAGGGGAGAGCTTCTTTGCAATGTTCTCCGACATGGACGAACTCAAGAAATGGGCGCCCGATACAAAGGACGCCATGACGCTCGATTTTACCGAGCTGCGCACGTTGGTCCTGGGCCAGAAGGGGCAGATCGCGGGCTTTGTGGTCAACCCGGCAAGCCAGAACCTGGTGATCCGCACCAATACGATGGAGCAAATCGCCAATCCGCTCCAGCAGCGGCCGATCAGCCCGGATATGGTGGTGCTCTCCAAGCCCGATCCGTATCCGAAGGAGCTGGTGCAGACGCTGTGCGAATATTTTAAGACCCGCACAGAGGTGCTCAGTGCATGGCTGTTCACGGCGAATTATAAGACCAACATGAATGAGCCGCACCATCTGGTGATCGTGAGCCTGACCCAGGGCGTCAACCACCAGGAACTCTTTAAAGCGACGGTCGATGCCTGCCATAAGGCGATGAAGGCGGGCGAATTCCTGGATCTGATGCCGTCCAGCGGCAAATTTGGCAAACAGGCCATCGAGGACAAGAAGCCGTTCTACCGCAAGGGCATCGACGTGGAGTTGGAAGATTAAATGACCGCCCTGCGCGATTTTGACTTGGGGGCGACGCTGGAATGCGGGCAGTGCTTCCGCTGGGACCGCCAGCCGGACGGCTCCTATCGGGGGACCGCCGGGGGGAAGGCCCTGTGTGTTTCGCAGGACCATATGGAAGCGGCCATGGACGATCCCTTCTGGCGCGCGTATTTTGACCTGGACCGCGATTATGCGGCCATCCGGGAGGCCTTGTCCGCGTCCGGCCCGGTTTTGGCAAAGGCTGCGTCCTTTGCGCCCGGGATACGGATTTTGCAGCAGGACCCGTGGGAGGCGCTTTGTTCGTTTATCATCTCCCAGAACAACAACATCCCCCGGATCAAAGGGATCATTTCGCGGCTGTGCGAAGCCTTTGGCGAGGAGATGGAGCAAGGGGTCCGGTGTTTTCCATCGCCGGAACGTCTTGCCGGCCTGGAGGAAGAGGACCTCGCGTGCCTGCGCTGCGGCTTCCGCGCGCGGTACATACTCGACGCGGCGCGGAAGGTGGCTTCCGGGGAAGTCGATCTGGAAGCCCTGCGGGCCGCTCCCCTTGCACAGGCGCGCGAGCAGCTGATGGCCATTGTGGGCGTGGGCCCCAAGGTGGCGGACTGCGCGTTGCTCTATGGCCTGCACCGGCTGGAAGCATTCCCAATGGATGTGTGGATGAAGCGCGCCATGAAGGAATGGTTCCCCGGCAGGAAACCGGAGGACTTCGGCCCGTATGCCGGCATTGCCCAGCAATACCTGTTCCATTATATCCGCACGGCGCCGCCGGGCGGGCAATCCGTGAGCGCTTAACGTCGTCAAAAAGACCAATTCAAACAACCATCCCGGGCACGGGCGTTTTCGCCCCGTGCCCGGTTTTTGGTCCGATGGCTTTCCATAAGGAGGATACGTTTTGTTGGGTCCGGCCAATTTTTTGCAGATTCGCTGCGGCTTACAAACTCGCCCTTTCTCCGCTTGCTTTTTTGCCAAAAGGTATTTCTTTTTTGTGGAATATGCGGTATAATAAGGGCATCTAAAAGATAGGAGTGATTCCAATGGCATTGGTAAATACCAAGGAAATGTTCAAAAAGGCATACGACGGCGGCTATGCGATCGGCGCGTTCAATATTAACGATATGGAAATCATCCAGGGCATTATGAGCGCCTGCGCGGAGCTGAAGGCCCCTGTGATCCTGCAGGTTTCTTCCAGCGCCCGCAAGTATGCGCACCCGGCCTATCTGGTAAAGATGGTCGAGGCCGCTGTAAAAGAGAATCCGGATATTCCGGTTGCCCTGCATTTGGACCATGGCCCGTCCTTTGAGATGTGCAAGGCTTGCATCGACGACGGCTTCACCTCCGTCATGTTTGACGGTTCCGCAAAGCCCTATGAGGAGAATGTGGAAGAGGCCCGCAGAGTGGTCGAGTATGCACACAAGTACAACGTCACGGTAGAGGCCGAGCTCGGCAAGCTTGCCGGCGTTGAGGACGACGTCAAGGTAGAAGACGACAAAGCACAGTTCACGGATCCGGACGAGGTACAGGATTTTGTAACACGGACAGGCGTGGACTCCCTTGCCATTGCAATCGGCACGAGCCACGGTGCTTACAAGTTCAAACCCGGCCAGAAGCCGAAGCTGCGCCTTGATATCCTTGAGGAAGTTTCCAACCGCCTGCCGGGCTTCCCGATCGTTCTGCACGGCGCCTCCTCTGTCCTCCCGGAGTTTGTGCAGATGGTCAACCAGTACGGCGGCCAGATGCCCGACGCAATCGGCATCCCGGAAGAGATGCTGCGTGAAGCGGCAGCCAAGGCAGTCTGCAAGATCAACGTGGACTCCGACCTCCGCCTCGCGATGACCGCAACCGTCCGCAAGTATTTTGCGGAGAATCCGTCCCACTTCGATCCCCGCCAGTATCTGGGGGTTGCGCGCGACGCCATCCAGGGCCTCGTGGAGCATAAGATCAAGACGGTTCTCGGCTGCGAGGGCAAAGCCTAATTGTAACGCTTCCAATCGAAATGTTTGCCGCCGCCTTTTCCACTTTGGAAAGGGCGGCGGCTTTTTCTATGCATTTTCAGCAGGACGGAACGGCAAAATTTTGAATTCGATTTGCGTCCTTTCTTGGGGGAACCCCTCGATTTTCGCGCATTTGGCCAGAAAAGAGAACCCAGTTTGTATAAACTATACAGAGAATTGCATGCAATTTATAACTTTCCAGAAAAACTTTCTATTTCGATTCCGTTAATTTTTGCATTTTGGCTTGTAATGTTTGTGAGAATACGATATAATTGTTATTAATTTGATTGAACAATTGTAAAGTTGTACCAATCAACCCCTGAAAGGAGTTTTTAAGGTGAAGTTGTACAATGCAAAAGATATTCTGAACATTGCAATTGCGGGGCATAGCGGAGCAGGCAAGACCTCTATCGCGGAGGCCATGCTCTACCTTTCCGGCGCCACAGACCGCTTTGGCAAGGTCGGCGAGGGGAATACGGTATGCGACTATGACCCCGAGGAAATCAGGAGAAAAACAACCGTCAGCGCGGCAATCGCCCCGCTGGAGTGGAGAAATCATAAGATCAATCTGCTGGATGCTCCCGGACTGTTTGACTTCGAGGGGGCCATGTGTGAAGCGGTGCGCGCGGCGGATTCGGTTCTGATCGCGGTTTCCGGCAAGGACGGCGTGAACGTCGGCACGGAAAAGGCAGTTGCAGCGGCGGACGCCCGCGGCTTGGCGAAGATTTTCTTTGTCAACGGCCTGTGCGATGAGAGCGCGCGTTTTTATCGCGTGTTCGAGGACTTGAAGGCCAGCTTCGGCCCCTCGGTTTGCCCGGTGGTTGTCCCGTACATCGAAGACGGCAAAGCAAACATATATGTCAATATTTTGGAATATAAGGCATACGATTACTCGAACGGCAAGCCCGTTGAAGTGGCCATGCCGCCCATGGGCGACCGTTTGGAGGGCCTGCGCACGGCAATCTATGAGGCTGTTGCGGAGACCAGCGACGAGATGTTTGAGAAATATTTCTCCGGCGAGCCTTTTACGCCGGAAGAGGTCATCGTGGGCGTCAGCAAGGGCGTCAAATCCGGCGCGATCTGCCCGGTGTTCTGCGGCGACGCGCTCCTGATGCGCGGTATGGAGCAGTTCCTGGACGGCCTGACCTGGCTGGCCCCGTCCGCTTTGGAAAAGAGCGGCGAGATTGCAGCCGACATCGACGGGAACCCGGTCGAGCTTTCGGTCAACCCGGACGGCGCAACGGCGGCGATCGTCTTCAAGACCATCGCGGACCCCTTTGTTGGAAAGATGTCCTTCATCAAGACCATCTCCGGCAAGGTTGCGACGGACGCCCAGCTCATCAATATGCGCACGGGCAACGTGGAGCGCATCGGCAAGACGGTCATGATGCGCGGCAAAAAGCAGGAAGAGATGGGCTGCATCACGGCGGGCGACATCGGCGCTGTGCTCAAACTGGGCAACGTCTCCACGGGCGACACGCTGTGCTCCCCGACGCGCAAGGTCACCTTGGACGGAATTACCTATCCGGTCCCGACGCTCTCCATGGCGATCCTGCCGAAGAAGAAGGGCGAAGAGGATAAGGTGGCGCAGGGCCTGTTCCGTTTGATGGAAGAGGACCCGGTCATCAAATTTGAGAACAATGCCGAGACCCATCAGATGGTCATCAGCGGCCTGGGCGAGCAGCATCTGGACGTCATCGTTTCCAAGCTGAAAGCGAAGTTCGGCGTGGAGGTCACGCTGGAGCAGCCGCGTGTCCCGTACCGCGAGACCATCCGTAAGAAGGTGCAGGTCCAGGGACGCCATAAGAAACAGACGGGCGGCCACGGCCAGTTCGGCGATGTGTGGATCGAGTTCGAGCCCTGCGACAGCGAGGGCCTGGAGTTTGGCGAGCGCGTTGTAGGCGGCTCCGTCCCGAAGGGCTACTTCCCAGCGGTCGAAAAGGGATTGCAGGAGTGCATCGCGCACGGCCCGTTGGCCGGCTACCCAGTGGTAGGCCTGCGCGCCACGCTGTATGACGGTTCGTATCACCCGGTGGATTCCTCGGAAATGGCGTTTAAGACCGCGGCCTCCCTCGCGTACAAGGCAGGTATGCCGCAGGCCAGCCCGGTGCTGTTGGAACCCATTGGCACCCTGCGCGCCACGGTTCCGGACGCGAACATGGGCGACATCATGGGCGAAGTCAATAAGCGCCGCGGCCGTGTGTTGGGCATGGAGCCCGCTGGCCCCGGCAAGCAGACGGTTGAGGCAGAGGTCCCGGTGGCAGAGATGCACGACTTCTGTACATTTGTCCGCCAGGTTACCCAGGGACGCGGCAGCTATACCTTCGATTTTACCCGCTATGAAGAAGCGCCCGCCCAGGTTGCCCAGAAGGTGATCGAGCAGGCCAAGGCGGGTGCCGAATAAAGGCTTCCAGCAGGGGCATGAAAAAGCCGCCTTTCCCAGCAGAACGTTTTTGTAAAATTTATGTAAGAGAACCGGCAGCCGTTCCAGTCCATTTCGACTGGAACGGTTGCTTTATTTTTTGCCTAGATTTAACAAAGGGAAAACATGCCTTTAACGCTGCCCATCTATTCTATGTATCGGTAAATTTCGTAGGGAATTGATACGGCTTATCAAAGCCGGATGGGAAAGGTTGTTAAAAAATGGAAGAAAACAAGAAAACATGGAGCGCCCAGAAGAAGGGCGTGCTGATCGCTGCTGGTATCCTGTGTATGTTGCTTTTGATGGGTGCAGGCGTTTTTGCAGGGATGCATTACCAGGAATGGGTGGATGCCCCGTATAACGAGGAGCAGACGTTCACCCCCGATCTCGACGAGGCGGCACAGGACTGGAATGGCAACACACCGCCGAGCGCAAATGGCGAAGAGCAGGGGATCAAGATCCCGGGCTATGCGTCCATCGCTCTGCCAGCTGGGGAGAAAGATGTTAAGATCCTGCTCCTGAACCCGGAAGAAAACCCTTGCTACTTTATTTTTGAGCTGGTTTTGGACGAGACGGGCGAGACACTGTACACTTCGAAGATGGTAGCGCCAGGCAAGGCCATCCAGGAAGAGACGCTTTCCCGTGCGCTGGATGCAGGTGAATATGAGGCGACGATTAAAATCAGTACCTATTCTTTGGATACCAATACCCAGATGAATGGGGCGAACGTCAAAACAAAGCTGCTGGTTGGCTAACGTCTATTCTGATCCCTTTACAGGGGCATTTAGATAGAGATTTCTACAATAATGGAGGAACAAATTATGAAAAAAGCAATGGCGTTTTGCTTGGCAGCGATGATGGCGGCTGGTATGACGACCTCCGCATTTGCAGCGGCAAAAGACGTAAACCCCGGCAGTGTCATTTTCGATCAGGATTCCTTTATCAATGGCAAAGCCAGCGTAGAACTGGAATATGACGCTGTGGCGGAGCCGACCTATACCATCACCATCCCGATGGGCGTACAGCTCGTCAAGGGCGGCACAACCTCCACGTTCAAGGCGGAAGGCATCTCGAATTTGAACGGCGGCAAGATTGTGCTCTCGATTACCAGCACCCGCAAGTCCGGTATGCCGGATGACTGCCCGGATTTCGCGCTCTATCGCGGCCACAACTATGTGCCGTATGAGGTGCAGGGCTTCTATAAGGACGGTACATCCCACTTTGTCAGCGAACTCAATAAAGAAGTGATGTCCTTTGATGAGGACGGCGAGTACCGCTACAGAGTCATCCCGTCCAAGATCATCCCGGTGACCGGCACCTATTGGGGCAACATCACCTTCCAGTTCGACATTGTTGAATAAGATCCCCTGTGTTTATTAAGCTAAAATCGTTTTCTATCGATTTGAAATCTTGCAAATATCTTCTTTCTTAGATCTTCAACTTCCCCCGAGCACCCGCTCCGGCAAACTGCCGGGATGGGTGCTTTTCTTTTTGCAGCCTTCCCTGTGCAGAAAAGGCATGATTTTTCCCACGGCCGCATATCCATTAGAGATGAAAAAGCGGCGGCCGCCGCGGGGAGGGATCCGTTATGTTTGTATGTTCCATAAAAGCGGGAAAGAAGAAGTGGGTGATTGTTGCGCTGGCGGTGATTTTGGTGGCTGTAACGGTATTTTTGGCCTTTGGGAAATGGAATGCTGCCGCGGAATCCGGAAACGCCAAGGGGTACAGCTGTGTGGCATCCAACAACGACGAGCGCGTTGCCTTTTTAGCGCAGTTCGGCTGGCAGGTGGAGGCGGAACCTTTGGAGATCCGGGATGTGGCCATCCCAGACCCATTTGACGAGGTGTACCTCCAATACAATGCCCTGCAAAAGCAACAGGGGTTTGATTTGGAACCGCTGGCGGGAAAGGTCTGCCGTCAATGGGTTTACGAGGTGACCAATTATCCAGCCGAAACCCCGGTCCATGCCAATCTGCTGGTCTATGAGGACCGCGTGGTCGGCGGCGATATCTGTTCCACGGAATTGGACGGTTTTATGCTCCCGTTTGACGCGCTGGGCAGTGGGAATGCGGGCGCAGCTTCCTCTGCCGGGAGCTCCGCCCTTCCGGAGAGCGCGGTCTCTTCCGGGGCCCCGGTTTCGTCCCAGGCGCCGGTTTCGTCCGAGGGAGCTCCTGTCTCCTCTTCGGAGATCCCCGCGAACGCCTGGCCGACGGACTGAGGAAAAGGCATAGCACGATGCCGCAAAACGTTCGCGGCATCGTGCCATGTTCGTGCGTTTGGCCAGCGGGAGGATTTTGCTCTTTGCGGAAAGAACGATTGTATTCGCGGGGGAAAACCGATATAATAGAGGAATCAAATTTGGATGGATGTGAAAACATGCCAAAGGAACGGTTGGACAAGGTATTGGCTTCGCAGAATATCGGGAGCCGGAAGGAATCCGGCGCGCTGATCCGGCGCGGTGTGGTAACCGTCAATGGGCAGGTGGTGCGCCAAGCGGACAGCAAGGTGGACCCGGAGCAAGACGTCATCACCGTGGGGGGACAAGCGCTCCATTTCCAGCGGTATTCCTATATTATGATGAATAAGCCCGCAGGGGTGCTCTCGGCGGCGCGGGACGCACGCCAGGAGACCGTGTTGGATCTTTTGCCCCCGGAGTTGAAACGCCGTGGTCTTTTCCCGGCAGGGCGGTTGGACCGCGATACAGAAGGGCTGCTATTGATTACGGACGACGGGGATTTCGCCCATCGGATGCTGGCGCCAAAGAGCCACGTCTATAAGCTTTATGAGGCGGAGCTGGACCTTCCGGCCACGCAGGAGGACGTCAGGGCCTTTGCCGCCGGGGTGGAATTGAGCGACCGCATATGCCTGCCCGCGGAGCTCCGGCTGTTGGATGCTACGCGGGTGCAGGTGCAGATCTGCGAGGGCAAGTTCCATCAGGTCAAGCGCATGTTCCACGCGGTTGGAAAGACCGTGTTGCACCTCAAACGCCTGCGTATCGGCGCGCTGGAACTGGACCCTGCGTTGGCCCCCGGGCAGGCGCGTCCGCTCCGCCCGGAAGAACGGGACAAGATCTTTCGTGCGAAAGATTCTGTAGCGCTTTAAGAAAGCATTTGTCTTTTAGCGGATTTTCATAAAGGTGTTGTTGCATTTTTGGGTAAAAATCGCCTGTTCAAATAGGGGGGCATCTGATATGATAAGGACTAGCCCCGTTTTTTGACATAGGGACGGGACGCTTGTTTTTCATCGTTGCAGAGGGAAACAGGGTTCTTGACGGAATACAAGGAAAAGACTCGCTTTTTGGAGGATTTGTAATATGGCGAACATATCATTGAGGCATGTTTGTAAGACGTTCCACAATGGAGTGGTAGCGGTGCGGGATTGCACATTGGAAGCGGCCGAAGGGGAATTCCTGGTTGTGGCGGGTCCGGAAGGCTCCGGAAAGTCCACTTTGTTTCGGCTCATTGCCGGCCTGGAAACGCCAACCGAAGGGGATATCTATATCGGCGGCGTGGTGGTGAATCAGCTTTTTCCGCAGCAACGGGACATCGCGATGGTCCTGCCGAACCACGTTCTCTATCCGGAGTTAACGGTCAAGGAGAACTTAGCGTTCCGCCTAAAAATGCACCGGATGCCGGAGGCAGAGGTGGAACGGCATGTGCAGGAGGTTGCCGGCTTGTTGCAAATCGATCCGTTGCTGGACCGGAAGCCGGGCGCGCTTACTTCCATGCAACAGCAGATGGTAATGCTGGCCCGGGCCATGGTGCAAGGGCATAAGGTCCTCCTTTTGGATGAGCCATTTGTCCATTTGGACGAAAAACTGCGCGCGCAAATGGGGAAGGAGCTTCGCGAACTTCATAAGCGGTTGGGGATCACCATCCTTTATGCAACGAAGGATCAAGCCGAAGCGGTGGCTTTAGGGGACCGGATTGCCGTAATGAAGGAAGGCTTTATCCAGCAGGCAGGTGCGCCGGAAGAACTCTATGCGTCCCCGGCCAACCAGTTTGTGGCGGGCTTCCTTGGCAATCCTCCGATGAATTTCCTCAATGTCAAGGTGGGCGCGGACGGTTCGGATTATACGTTCACGTTCGGAAAGAGTGCCGTGCGTATGCCGCAAGGCTGGGATGAAACCGGCGTTTTGAAGAGCTATGTGGGCAAGAACGTTGTCCTGGGGGTGCGCCCGAAGGATGTCCATGACGATCCCGCCTTTGTGGAAAAAATGGAAAAGGGCGTTGTAAATGCAGAAGTCGAGGTTATGGAGTCCGTTGGCGGGGAATCCTATCTCTATCTGACGTGCAGCGGACATTCCATCACAGCAGGGGTTGACGCAGATGCGATGCGGCAGAGCGGCGAACCGATCCAAATCGCCTTTGATATGGAGAAAATAAAGCTTTTCGACAGCGATACAGAGCATACGATTTGGCGTTGAACAGGCTTTCTGTGGCTTGGGAAAGCTCAGCTAGAAAAATAGCCCTCTGAAATATGAACAAATTGTAAATTACGCGGCAATTTCCACAAAAAAATTTTTTATTTTGTGATATATAGTTGAAATGTGTGCTGCTTTTATGTAAAATATATGTAGCCTTTTTATAGAATCCACCATCAAGATTAGCAAATATAGATAAAGTGAGGGAGCAGCATGTCAAACAGACTATTTCAAGGGGTTATTCACCAGATGAGGGACGCTATTGACCGCACAATCGGTGTGATCGACGAGACGTCCGTCATTATTGCCTGCAGCGAGCTGGGGCGGATCGGCGAGGTCAACGACAGCATTACCGCCGATGTCTTGGCAGCTCCGGGAACCTTTGTGGTGAATGGTTACACCTACAAATCCTTTGGCAGCAGGCCGCGGCCGGAATATGCGGTGTTTGTCTCCGGTTCAGACCCGGAAGCCAGCCGGTATGCATCGCTGCTTGCCATCTCTTTGAGCAGCATCAAACAATACTACGATGAAAAGTATGACCGCAGCAACTTTATTAAAAACGTGATCTTGGACAATATCCTTCCCGGCGATATTTATCTGAAAGCGCGGGAACTGCGCTTTAATTCCGACGTCAGCCGGGTCTGCATGTTGATTAAGATTACAAACAAGTCCGATATTTCCGCTTACGATGTGATCCAGAACCTCTTCCCGGATAAGAGCAAGGATTTTATCATCAACATCAACGAGACGGACATTGCGTTGGTCAAGGAGATCCGGGCGGGCATTGAACCGAAGGACTTGGAAAAGCTGGCCGGTTCCATTGTGGATACCCTCTCCAGCGAATTTTATACGCATTGCGTGGTCGGCATCGGCACCATTGTAGTTGGCATCAAGGATTTGGCCCGTTCCTTTAAAGAGGCGCAGGTTGCTTTGGAGGTCGGCAAGGTGTTCGATACGGAGCGCGCCATCGTCAGCTATGACAATCTGGGCATTGCGCGTCTGATCTATCAGTTGCCGACGACCCTGTGCGAAATGTTCCTCAAAGAGGTCTTTAAGCGCGGCTCGATCGAGTCCCTGGATCACGAGACGTTGTTTACCATCCAGCGCTTCTTTGAGAACAACCTGAATGTCTCGGAGACATCCCGTAAGCTGTTTGTACACCGCAATACGCTGGTGTACCGCTTGGAGAAGATCAAGAAGATCACCGGTTTGGACCTGCGCGAGTTCGAGGACGCAATCGTCTTTAAAGTGGCGCTGATGGTCAAAAAGTACCTTTCTTCGAATCCGGTCAAGTTCTAATAGAGGGATTTTTGCCGGAGGTTGTCGGAAGCTTAAAAAATTACAAAAATATTACAAATTATTTCTTTTTAAAAACAATAAATGCAGCACCCATTGGTATTATGTAAACATGCCGGTGGGTGCTGTTCTGTGTATAGAAAACGGCCTGTTGAAACGGCTTACAGCCGCACCGGCTGGGCAGATATGGCAATTACGCGGGGATGGAACATCCCGTTTCGAGATAGAAACCATCGTGTGCTTTGAAAACCGCACGGCGTTTTGATAACCGGTCTTTTATGGTCCAAGGGGGATCTGCGCCCTTGGCGCGGTTTTTATGCACCGCAGGGCTTTGGGAGAGAGAAAATGATTGAATTTAAAAATGTGAGCAAGACATATAGCAACGGGACACATGCACTGCAAAATGTGAATTTGACCGTTGCAGACGGGGAGTTTGTATTTATCGTAGGCTCTTCCGGCGCCGGAAAGAGTACGTTCTTGAAATTGATTATGTGTGAGGAAACGCCCAATGAGGGCGATATTATCGTCAACGGCACCCATATTACCAGCCTAAAAAAGCGGGAGATCCCGTATCTCCGGCGCATGATGGGCATCGTTTTCCAGGATTTCCGTTTGATCGATAACATGACGGTCTATGAAAACGTGGCCTTCGCTATGCATGTGATCGGGGCCACACAGAGCGAAATCAAAAAGCGCGTGCCCTACATATTGAGCCTGCTAAATTTGCAGGATAAGCAGAAATGCCGCCCGAACGAACTCTCTGGCGGCGAGCAGCAGCGTGTTGGGCTTGCGCGTGCGCTGGTCAACAACCCGAAGCTCATCATCGCAGACGAGCCCACCGGGAATATCGACCCGGCGCTCTCGTTTGAAATTGTCGACCTGCTCAGCGAGATCAACCGGAGGGGGACCACCATCCTCATGGTGACGCATGAGCACTCTTTGGTCAAGCACTTCCATAAGCGTGTGGTAGAGATTCATGACGGCCGGATCGTGGCCGATACAGCTTCGATGGAGGTGGAACCAGATGCGCAAGATTAAAACGGTACGTACCCAAAAGAAACGGTCCGGTTCCCGGCTTTCCAGCTTGGGGTACTTGCTGAAAGAGGGCGTTAAGAATATTTGGAGCAACCGGACCATGAGTTTCGCCTCCGTTGGCGTGCTGGTTTCCTGCCTGCTGTTGACGGGCGCGGCGGTGCTCTTTTCCATGAATGTGGATGTGGCGATGAAGTCGCTGGAGGGGAACAACTCCACGACGGTCTACCTTCAAGAAGGGCTGCCCACCTTGACCAGCCTCCGGGTGGGGCAGGAGATCAAGCAGCTGGACAATATTGAAGAATGTGAATTTGTCTCAAAGCAGGACGCTGTGCAAAATATGTTGGATATGCTGGGCGACGACGGCACCGTATTGGAGGGCCTTTTGGGGGATGAAAATTTCCTGCCGGATGCGTTCCGCATCTCGATGAAGGACCTGAATCTGTATGATGAGACGGCGGCGCAGATTGAAGCGATCAATGGCGTGGACGAGATCATCGATTATTCCGACATCGCGGAGCAGCTCACCAGCTTGGACAACCTAGTGACCTCCGTAGGCTTTTGGATTGTCCTGATTTTGAGCCTTGTTTCCCTGTTTATCATTTCCAATACGATCCGTGTGACGATGTTCTCACGGCGGTTGGAAATCAGCATTATGAAATCCGTGGGTGCGACAAACTGGTTTGTCCGGGTCCCCTTTATCGTGGAAGGCGTGATTATCGGCCTCCTGTCCGGCGGGGTGGCCAGCGGGTTGCTGGTGCTCGTCTATAACAAGCTGGTGTCCTCCATTGCGTCGATCCCCTTGTTTTCGCCGGTGGACATCGGGCCCATCACTTGGCGCATTACTCTGATCTTTATGTTGGCCGGCGCCTTGTTTGGCGCCCTGGGCGGCCTGATTACGCTCGGTAAATACCTGAAGAAAGAAGGAGGAGATTTAGGTGGCCTGTAAGAAGAGATGGCTCAAGGGGTTTGTGGCATTGGTATTGGCGTTTTCCGTATTCTGCGCGCCGGGCGCGATCCAGCTGCATGTGGATGCAGCCTCGTCCGACCAGCTTTCCGATCTGCAACAGAAGCAAAAGGACTTGCAGCAGCAGAAGCAGGAGTTGGCCAAGCAGCAGGCGGCAACCGACCAGAAGCTGGCCAGTTTGAAGGCGGATAAAGAAAAACAGCTGGAATACAAAAATACACTGGATCAGCAGATGGAAAACCTCCAGAGCCAGATCACGGTGCTGAACGAGCAAATTTCCACACTGGATCAAAACATTACGGAAAAAACAGAGCAGATTGCCGACAAGCAGGCCGACATTGACTTTAACTATGAGCAGCTAAAGGAACGCCTCTGTGCCCTGTATAAGACGGGCGAAGCGAGCAACTTACAGATCCTTTTGAATTCCGAGAATGTGATGGATCTTGCCAATAAGACCCATCTCTTGCAGGTAATCACCGAGCATGACACAGAATTGATCAATACGCTCAAAGAAGAGTTGCAGTCCATTGCAGACGAAAAGGCGGAGATCGAGCAGAACCGCCAAGAGGTCGCCGCAGCGAAGACGGAGCTCGATAACAAGCGCAACGAATTAGGTACGTTGGAAAGCGAGGCCCAGCGCGTGCTGGATGAGCTGACCGCAAACGAGCAGTCGATGCAGTCGGAGAGCGACAGCCTTGCTGCGGAACAGAGAAGGATTGAGCAGGAAGAGGCACAGGCTGCCGCGGAAATCGACCAATGGTGGGCGGATTATTATGCCTCCCAGAACAGTGGAAGCAGCGGTGGGAATAGCGGCGGAAGCAGCAACACCACGGCGCCAGAGAGCTATGTAGGCGGGCAGTTCACCTGGCCGGTGCCGGGCTATACGCACATTTCCTGCGGTTACAGCAGCGGCCATAAGGCCATCGACATCAACCGGACCAACGGAAAGAGCATTTCCGGCGCGCCGATCGTGGCGGCAAACGGCGGTACAGTGGTTGTGGCAGGCTGGCATTACAGCTATGGCAACTATGTGATGATCGACCACGGCGGTGGATATTCGACCTTATACGCCCATGCGAGCAGCCTGGCGGTCAGCAAAGGGCAAACCGTGAGCCGCGGGCAGACCATCGCCTATGTTGGCAGCACCGGGAATTCGACGGGGCCGCATCTGCATTTTGAGATTCGTGTCAACGGCGTGCGGAAGAACCCGTTCAATTGGTTCTCTTAATTAGAAGCGCATTTTAGACAGGCATGTCCTTTTGGGAAGGGGCGCCCGCAGCGGCGTCCGCAGATCCGTCGTTGCTTGCGGGTGGCAGGCCCTGCGGCGGATGGGATTTCCGGCGGGACATGCCTGTTTCAAATCGGATAAAAGGGGTTGTGCAAAGGAGGGAATCCATGAAGCAGTCAAAAAAAATCCGGCGCGTGGCCGCGGTTCTGGCGGCGGTAGCTGTGCTGTGCTCCTCTACCACGTCGCTTCGGTGCGCTGACGCGGCCGTTTCCGAGGGGGAT
The DNA here is from genome assembly GCF_015554745.1 of Anaeromassilibacillus sp. 1001302B_160321_C8. NCBI lineage: Bacteria > Bacillati > Bacillota > Clostridia > Eubacteriales > Acutalibacteraceae > Anaeromassilibacillus > Anaeromassilibacillus sp. 1001302B_160321_C8. The sequence goes on from NZ_JADNJD010000005.1 coordinate 102,677, forward strand.
CTGGATGCACTCCAGCAGGAACAGCAGGAGCTGGAGCAGCAGCGTGAGAAATTGGAGCAACAGCAGGAAGCGACGAAAGCAAAGCTGGACCAACTGCGCGCGGATAAGTCAAAGCAGCAGGAATATAAGGCAACCCTGGACAGCCAGATGCAGAATGTCCAGAGCCAGATCAATGTTTTAAACCAGCAAGTTTCAACACTGGACACCAGCATCCAGGAGAAGACAGCACAACTTTCCGGCAAGCAGCAGGAAGTCAATACGACCTTTGATGAATTGAAAAAGCGCTTGTGCGCAATCTATAAGACAGGGGAAGCCAGTACCCTACAGATCCTCCTAAGTTCCCAAAATGTAATGGATCTGGCCAATAAGACCTATTTGCTCCGCAGCATTACGGAGCATGACGTCGCATTGATCAATGGCCTCAAGGAAGAGATGCAGGGGATTGCGGCGGAGAAAGCGGAGATTGAGCAGAACCGGGCCGATCTCACCGAAGCGAAGAGCACCTTGGATCAAAAGCGCACCGAATTGGGGGCGTTGCAGAGCGAAGCGCAGAATGTTTTGGACGGCATTGCCAGCCAGGAACAGGGTATCCTGGCGGAGAGCGACGCGCTCTCCATGGAGGAAGAGGAGATCCGCCGGAGAGAAAATGAGGCCGGCGACCGGATCGACCAGTGGTGGGCCGATTATTATGCGGAGCAGAAGCGCCAACAGGAGGAGCTCAAACGCCAGCAGGAGGAAGAGCAGCGGAAACAGCAGGAACAGGCGCAGCAAAACCAAGAGGAAAGCGAAAGTTCCACACAGCCGGTGGAAGAACCCGAGCAGGAATCCTCCGCGCCACCGGTTGTGAACGACGCCCCTCTGGAATACGTGGGCGGGCAGTTTACTTGGCCAGTGCCGGGATATACCCACATTTCCTGCGGCTACAGCAGCGACCACAAGGCGATCGACATCAACCGCACCAATGGAAACAGCATTGATGGGGCGCCGATTGTGGCGGCGAACAGCGGAAAGGTAGTAAAAGCGGGCTGGGACAACAGCTATGGCAACTTTGTGATGATCGACCACGGCGGCGGCTACTCCACCCTATATGCACACGCCAGCAGCTTGGCAGTGAGCACGGGCCAGCAGGTGGAACGGGGCCAGACCATCGCCTATGTGGGCAGTACAGGCGATTCTACAGGCCCGCATCTGCATTTTGAAGTGCGCGTCGACGGCGTCCGGCAGAACCCATTCAATTGGTTTTCCGCAGGTTGACCGGCAATGGTTAACAGCGGATGGGACCGTTGGAGCGGGCAATATATGGCTGGAAAGGGCCAAAAACGGGTAGGATTGACAGAAAATTTACATTTCGCCGTATAAAAAGAAAACGAAATCCGGTATGATAGTAAAAAAGGCCGGGGACACATGAACAGGCTCCGCCGGAATCTTTTTCAGGGATGAAAGGGTTCTTGGAATATGGATGCGGGGCGGAAAGATGGAAATACCTGCATAGTAAGGAATGATATGTGATGGGTAAGAAAATATCTCTGGGGGCGGCAGTTGCTGTTGCTGGGATCACAGCGGCGGTCACCGTATCCCTGACATACGTATACGCGATGAACAGCTTCAATGAAAAGGTGGCCGACGTCAACGAGCGGCAGGCGATGTACACAAAGCTCAGTGAGATCGACCAAAAGGCGCGGCAGGACTACGTCGGTGAGATTAACGAAACGCAGTTGACCGATGGCATTTGCGCGGGATATATTGCGGGGTTGGGCGATTTACAGGCCCAGTACATGTCCGCGGAACGGTATAAGACCTATCAGACCGGCACGGCGGGGAAAAACACCGGCGTTGGGATTAAAACAGTCATGGACGAGGACGGCAACATGGAAGTCATCCAGGTGATGCCGAATTCCCCCGCGGAGCAGAGCGGCATCCGAAAGGGCGATACTATTGTCTCGATGGACGGCCGCGAGATTGTCCGGATTACGTATGGCGACGCGCTCAACCGCCTGGACGGGACAGCCGGAACGACCGTCACCCTGGGGATTTACCGCGCAGCCCAGCCTACAGAAGCCGCCGCGGAGAGCGAGAATACTGTTGCGGACGGCACAGACTCGTCTGGGACGGAACCGCAGGGGGAGTATCTGGAAATCACCGTTACCAGGGCGGAATACACCAAGCAGAGCATTACTTCGTCCGTGATCAACGGGAATGTGGGATACATCAAAATCTCTGAATTCAACGACAGCAGCGTCGAGCAATTCAATTCCGCCCTTTCCTCGCTCAATAAGCAGAAAGTAGCGGGTTTGGTAATTGACTTGCGGAACAATTCCGGTGGCAGCGTGGAGGCGATGGCGTCCATGCTGGACACCCTGTTGCCGGCGGGCAACCTGGTGACCACGCAGGATAAGAATGGGCAGACGACGGTGGAATATACATCGAAATCCAACGAGATTGCGCTTCCGATCAGCGTCATTGCAAATGAGACCACCTTTGGCGCAGCAGAAATTTTTGCTGCGGATATAAAGGAATTCAAAAAGGGCCTGGTTGTCGGACAACCGACGGCGGGATATGGCACAAAGGACGAGGTCATCCCCCTTTCGGACGGTTCTGCGATTACGCTTTCCGTGGCGAATTATTTGACGCCGGGAGGGACCGTGTTCAACGGCGTAGGGATTGCCGCAGATATATCCGCCACCTTGACCGAGGAGCAGATGGACTTGCTGGCGCGCGATGAACTAGCCCATACCGATGATGCGCAGCTGCAAGCCGCCGTCAGCGCATTGGTACGCCAAGGGGCGGCAGTTGCAGAAATCCCCGGGACGCAGAGCGCGCAGGGGACGGACGCCATCCCGGAGGAGGCCGGGGAAGGTTCGGCAACCGGTGAGGACGCCGCCTCTTCGGAAGGGACCCAGCCGACGGAAGAAAGCAGTACGTCCAGCAGCACGGCAGGATAAAGGCAGTTTTTGAAAAAATATGTGGATAGGCGCGCTACAGATGTACTTTTCTGTGGCGCGCCTATCGATTTTGTAATCAGGAAACCGCATTTGCAAATGGTTTTCATCCCAATCAGGGGAATATGTCAGAATCCTCATAGCGGAGGCCCTGCGCAACCAAAAGAAAATCATAGATGCAAAAATCTGCCTTGCAAGCCGGGGCATAGAATGATAAACTATAAACATACGAAAAGGATGGGATTCATGTGGAAAAGCTGAAAAAAATTTGGCGGTTCTTGACTGCCCCAGAGATGCTTCTGTACATTTTGTTCGGCATCCTGACCACGGCGGTCAATATCCTTTCCTTTGGGCTGCTGCGGGATGTCCTGCAATGGCAGTTGCTGACGGCCAATACGCTCGCGTGGGTGCTCTCCGTCGCGTTCGCCTTCCTCACCAATAAGGTCTTTGTGTTCCGAAGCAAAAGTTTTGCGGCCAAGTTGGTGCTGCGGGAGCTGGTCTCCTTTGTGGGTGCGCGCCTGTTTTCCCTCGCGGTGGATACCGCAGGCATGTGGCTGCTGGTGGACGTTCTCACCTGGAACGACTGGCTGGCAAAAGTCCTCATGAATGTCATTGTAATTGTTCTCAATTATGTGTTCAGCAAACTGTTTATTTTCAAACGCCCGCAGTAGAGCGCATTTCCCCAATATCATCAACGGAGCGCAGCCAGCGCCCCGGCCAATGGAGGATTTTACATGTTAGCAACGGAAAAGACCATGGAAAAAATTGTAGCGCTTTGCAAAAGCCGCGGCTTTGTCTACCCGGGTTCTGAAATCTACGGTGGCCTATCCAATTCCTGGGATTACGGCCCGCTCGGTGTGGAGTTTAAGAACAATGTGAAAAGGGCTTGGTGGAAGAAGTTCGTCCAGGAAAGCCCCACCAACGTCGGTTTGGACGCCGCAATCCTGATGAACCCGGAGGTCTGGGTGGCTTCCGGCCATGTGGGCGGCTTCTCCGACCCGCTGATGGACTGCCGCGATTGCAAAACGCGCCATCGTGCCGATAAATTGATCGAGGATTTCACCGGGGAGCCGGCGGACGGCTGGAGCAACCAGCAGATGATGGATTTCATCAAAGAGCACGACATCAAATGCCCGAACTGCGGTTCCTCTAACTTTACGGACATCCGTCAGTTCAACCTGATGTTTAAGACGTTCCAGGGTGTGACGGAGGATGCAAAAAATGAACTCTACCTCCGCCCGGAAACCGCCCAGGGCATCTTCGTAAACTTCAACAACATCCAGCGCACCACGCGCAAAAAGGTCCCCTTCGGCGTATGCCAGGTGGGAAAGAGCTTCCGCAATGAGATCACGCCGGGCAACTTTATCTTCCGTATCCGTGAATTTGAGCAGATGGAATGCGAATTCTTCTGCAAGCCGGGCACCGATCTGGAATGGTTCGAATACTGGCGCGGCTTCTGCCGCGACTGGCTGTTGTCCCTCGGCATGACGGAGGAGAACATGCGCCTGCGCGACCACGCCAAAGAGGAGCTTTCCTTCTATTCCAAAGCCACCACGGACATCGAGTACCTGTTCCCGTTCGGCTGGGGCGAGCTCTGGGGCATTGCAGACCGCACGGACTACGACCTCAAGCAGCATCAGGAGCACTCCGGCAAGAGCCTGGAATATTTCGACCAGGAGGCCAACGAGCGCTACATCCCCTATGTGGTGGAGCCGTCCCTCGGCGCGGACCGTGTGACTTTGGCCTTCCTCTGCGACGCATACGACGAAGAGGTGGTCGATGCAGAAAAGAAGGACACCCGCGTGGTCATGCACCTGCATCCGGCGCTCGCGCCGTTCAAGGCTGCTGTGTTGCCCCTCTCCAAAAAGCTGAACGATAAGGCGCAGGAGGTCTACAACCGCCTGACCAAGCACTTTATGGTGGATTACGACGACGCCGGTTCCATTGGCAAGCGGTATCGCCGGCAGGATGAGATCGGCACGCCGTACTGCATCACCTATGACTTTGACAGCGAGACGGACGGCTGCGTTACTGTCCGTGACCGCGACAGCATGGAGCAGGAGCGTGTGAAGATCGACGACCTGGTGCATTACATTTTGAAAAAGATCCAATTCTAAAAATCGGAAGAGGCCGGAACCCATGCGGTTCCGGCCTCTTCTTTTATAGAAACGTTACGTTTCGGCTGTATAAATGCGCAGGACGTCGTCCGATCCGTAGGCAACCAGATGGTTGGAATCGTCCGGCGCGATGGCGAGAAAATCCGATAAGGTCATAAAAGCGCCCCCGTTGGCGTAGGTGACCGGGTATTCCTTTCCACCAATCTGGCAGGCTTGGTTTTTTACCGTGGCTTGGAGCCCACAGAGGCGCGCCGTTTCTGGGACGGGAAGGAGCACTGCTGTATCGCCTCCGGAACCCATCATCATGTTGCGGTTCAAGCTGGTGTCCCGCCCATTTACCCGGATAGTCCTGCGCGCCGATGCCGCACGGAGGGCCACCGTCATATCGGGCAGGGAAGAGAGGGCAACCGGCACACGGACGATCCCAAGGGCATAGGGGGCCACGTCGTATGGCTGAAAATAGACGACCAGATTTTCGCCGTCGAGGTAGTACGAATAATTGCCATCCAACGCCCGCACGGCCTCTGATGCGGTTTCATAGAGCGATTCATCCGTTAAGATGTTCTTCAAATGGGAAAGGATTTTATCCGTGATTTCCGGGATCGCTTCTTCCGGATTCCGGAAGAGATCGCGGAACTCGTAGAATTCGCCGGTCTCCGGGTTTACATTATAAGAACTAACCCAGCTCATCCCATGCGCGCCGCCGGTGTAGGTTTCATTGGTCAGCCAGACCGATAGCAGCCCGCTGTCCTGGTAGTCGAATACACTCTGGTAGAACAGTGTGGACGCCTGTCCCGCGCTGCCGTTTCCCGCTGCGGTTTCCTGCAGGTCTGCCATGGCATCCTGTTGCTCCGCCACAATTTTTGCGTTGAGCTCGTCCGCACCGGGAAATCCGGAGAAGTGCGGTGTGACGATTTTCCGCTGGATGTTCCCCTCGGTTTGGTTCTCAATGGAGATCGTTGGCGCGGATATTGTCGGTTGCGCCTCCGGAAGCGGTGCCTGCGAAGACCCAACGAGATCAGGTTGGGAGCCTGAATTGGAGGAGGAGCTCTGGGAAGAGGAGATGGTACCAGAAGAAGGAGCCTCCTGATTGGTGCATCCGCCTGTGGACAAACAGAGGCATACCGCTAACATCATTGCGCATACGCGTATCAACATATATTTCATAGGAATTCTCCCTTTTGTTTCTTGAAAAAATGCATATCGTTTCAAAGAAGTTGTCTGCATTCATTATAAGGAATTTTCAAAAAATCGCAATAGAAATGACACAATTGTAAGCTGGGGTTTCAATCCGTAATGTCTTTGAAAAAGCCTATAACAAATATGCATATTTTCAGGGACGCTTTCGAGCGCAAAGCAGTCCGGAGACGTTTTCAAAGAGGCTGATGCATTTTATTGATACGTCTACGCCGCTTTTCCTTTTAAATAACCATGCCACCGTTCACGCCCAGGACCTGGCCAGTGATGAATGATGCGCGGTCGGAGACGAGAAACCGGACGGCGTCCGCAATGTGGGTCGGGGAACCGAGCAGTTCCAGAGGCGTTTCCTCCCGTAGGGCTTCCAGGGTCTCTGCGCCCAACAGGGCGTTCATCTCCGTGTCGATCACGCCCGGAGCGATACAATTGACCCGGATGTGGGACGGCCCCAGTTCCTTTGCAAGGGCCTTCGTGAAGCCGATCACAGCAGCTTTGGCGGCGGAATAATGTACTTCGCAGGATGCGCCCACCTGCCCCCACATCGAAGAGATATTCACAATCGCCCCGCTCTTCTGATGGATCATATGTGGGAGCGCCAACTGGCAGCAATGGAAAACGCCTTTGACATCCACATCAAACATGCGGTCCCAATCCGCCTCCGTCAGGTCGGTGAACAGCTTTTGCTGTGCAATCCCTGCGTTATTGACAAGCACATCCACTTCACCAATGGTGTGGAACATGGATTCTACCTGGGAGCGGTCCGAGACGTCCGCGCGCACAAGGATGTGCGGAAGGCCGGTAATTTGCTGCAATTCCCGGCAAAGCGCCTTGGCATCGGACTCGCGGCTATGATAGTTGACGGCAATGCGGTAGCCGTCCGCAGCCAACCCGAGCGCAATGGCTGCACCGATCCCGCGCGAAGCGCCGGTCACAAGAGCTGTCCTCATAGTATGTGCCCCTTTCCTTATAGATTATCCGTGGCGAGCATGATCGCCGCCAACGCTGCGATGGGGGCGGTTTCCGTGCGCAAAATGCGGGGGCCAAGCGTTGCGATTTTTGCGCCGTGCTCCTGGGCAAAACGGACCTCTGCCTCAGCAAATCCGCCCTCCGGGCCGATGAAGAGGGAGAGCTTCTGCGTCTTCGGCCCAACAAGTGCAGAGATATGCTCGCCGCCCCCCTCATAAAAGAATAGGATTTCCCCCGCTTTTTCGGCTTCTTGGATGGCGGCGCGGAAGGGCAGGGACGGGGAGACCTGCGGAATCACGCCGCGCCCGCTTTGCTTGGCCGCTTCCTCGGCGATCTTTTGCCAGCGGTCGGCTTTCTTTTTGACGGCCTTCTCGTCCGGCCGGGAGACGCAGCGCTCCGACAGCATGGGGACGATGCGCGATACCCCCAATTCGACGGACTTCTGGACGACCGCATCCATTTTATCCGCTTTGGGAAAAGCCTGATAAAGCGTGACAAAGACAGAGGGTTCGCTGACACTCCGGCAGAAATTCAGCACTTTTACGGTCACGGTTTCCCCGTCGATCTGCTCGATTTCGCAGTTGTAATCCGTGCCGATGCTGTCGCAGAGGATGAGCGGTTCGCCCGGCCGCATCCGCAGGGATTTGGCGATGTGATGGGCGTCGGGCCCGGTCAGAATGGCGCGCTCCTCTGGAATATAATCGATAAAAAATCTTGGCATCATGGTCACCTCAATGGTTTGATTGCTTTATTATACCATATCAGGAGGTTGCTAGGTCGTTTACCGCCATAAAAATCATAGACCATTTGCGCTTAGTAACGGTAAGATGGCGTATTGTTGGAAAGTGGCATATGTGATGTTCGCCCCTCTAAACGCACACAGCAGGTTATAGAACATTCGGTAAACGGGTAGCAACGTACAGATGGGGGATTCTTAAAGAATGGCTTGACAAATCCGGAATTTTATATATAATAATATTTAGTAATACTAAGTAATTTAAATAGGAGAAGGGACATGGATACAAGGTATGAACGGCAGCTCAAACGCGGCGTGCTGGAAATCGTTGTCCTCAAGCTTTTGAGCCAGGGGCGCGCCTATGGCTACCAGCTTTTGCAGCGTCTTGACCAGGAAAGCGGGGGCCTATTCCGTATTAAGGAAGGGACCCTATACCCGATTTTATACCGCCTGGAGGACGACGGCCTGGTTGTCTCGGAGTGGAGTATCCCCGAAGACAAGAGCGTTGCAAAAAAATATTACCGCTGTACGCCGAAAGGGGAGGAGGCCCTTGTAGAGCTGCTGGAGCTTTGGCGCAAATTTGACAGGGTAGCCAACCATTTTTTACAAGGGGAGGATGGGAAAACATGACAAAGGAAGCTTATATCCGCGCGGTGATGCGAAACTTGCGGCTGCCGCGCAAAATTAAAAAACGGATCAAAAACGATTTGCTGAGCGATTTTACAGCGCGTATGGAGGCGGGTGAAACGCAGGAGCAGATTATAAAAGATATGGGGACTCCGGACAAAGTAGCCGCGGAGTTCCACGAGAATTTTGCCGGTCAATTGCTTCCCCAAAGGACGCCGTTGGATTGGTTCCTTCTGATCGCGGGGATTTTGTTTGGTGCAATTGCCCTCTTGAAGGTTTTGGGCGAAGTGTTGCTTCCAGCCGTTTTATCGGCACTTTTTGCAGGCGGACCAGCATTCCCAGAGGATGTCGCTATCATCGGAGGGGCGGATGGGCCGACCGCGGTTTTTGTCACAGGGAGTTTGGCCATAGGTTCCATCCAGTGGATCGGGATATTGCTTCCGCTTCTGCTGTGTGCACTTTTTGTGGGGGCTTATCTTTGGCATCGAAGAAAGAGGAAATCTTCCATATCGTAAAAACAAGCGGCAGGAATCCTGCCGCTTGTTTTTGCATGGATTTACCACTTGACAGGGTGCGAGAAATATGTAATACTCTTAACTGTACTATTTAAAATAATACAGATATTACATATAAAGGAGGAGATTCCCAATGTTTCTTGGCGTGCTGATCACGGGCATTCCCTTTTCGCTGGTGTTGGGAGCCCTGTTGTATTTCCCCTTCTTCCTGTGGAAGAGAAAACTCCATCTTTCCGCCCTGCGCCACCTGACGGTGTATGCACTGATTTGTTTTTCCATTCTAGTGTTTGACGCAACCCTGCTGATCGGTGGAATCAATTTCATGCCGCCCTATTATTTCTTAAACCTGGCGCCCTTTGAATGGCTGCGCCATCCCTATGAGATGGGCATGGAACGGATGGCCAGCCAGTTGGTGCTGAATATCCTGATGTTCGTCCCATTTGGCCTGCTGTTGCCGATGGTCTTTCCGCGTTTGCGCGCCTGTTGGAAAACGCTTCTGGCGGCTCTCGGCATCACGGTGTTGATCGAGGTGCTGCAATATTTCACCGGACGTTCCGCGGACATCGACGATGTGATCATGAACGTGCTGGGTGCTGTCATGGGGTACGGCCTGTTTGCCCTGCTGAACAAAGCGCTGCAATCCAGAAAGTGGTGGCAAAATATGTTGGGGGCTCAGTTGCCTGCATCCCTTAGAAAATAAATCAAATGATTTGATGGAACTAGGCTTGTTGAGAACCAGCTCGATGGGAAAGGAAAAGGACCTGTTCATTTTGAACAGGTCCTTTTCCTTTGTTTATGATGGAATCCTCCGTTAGGGACGTGGAAAAGGCACAATGAAATAAGAAAACAATCGATTTCCCGCTTGCGGAGTCCTGCGAATGCTCCGGACATCTAGACTTCTTATACATATTTTTACATCTTTTATTAAGACTATTATACCATATTAATATGTTTTTATATACACTTAAACCACGCTTTATATACTTATAAAATTAGATACAAGAGTATTGAGCAATGAAAGAGTGGAAATATGGGATATTTTGACGAGAAGTTTCATAAGCGCGAAAAGAAGTACCGGCGGAATTATGAAATAGACGACAGCCTCTATGTACGCTTGGAACAACTCTCCACTGTATACGATGCCACCATTACCGACTTAGTAAATGCTTCTTTAGAGCACTTGATCGAAAGCGAAAAGATTTCCCTCTATAAAAAGGCAGACAACGATTTTTCTGTGACGCATACGCTTCTGATTCGTGAGAGCAATCTCGCCGGGCTTGAGGAACTGAAAGCGAAATACGGCGTGAGCATCTACAAACTCGTGAATATCGCCATCAGGAATGCGCTCGATGAATCGTAAAACAAAAAGCGGTTGAACGAGAAATTTATTCCTCAAATGCATGGATTTGTGAGGTGGCATAGGAAGTGTCAGACAAAAAAGTGATCGTACCGTTTACTGCCTTGACCTTTTGTATTGCCTATGGTGTGTCAAGCGTGTTGATTGTGCTTGGCCAATTCGGATATAGAGTTTACGGCTTGGTTGGCTCATTACAACAATTTGCAATGAATATCCCCTTTGCTATTTATATTTTGTCTCCCGCGATTGCTTCATTTGTCGTTTTAAGAAAGAATGGCGAAGTAGCAAGTTTGCGGGAATGGATAAAAACGGTCTTTTATTGGAAAACGAATGTTTTTGTCTATCTGGTTGTAGTTGCAGGCGTTGCACTGTATTTTGGTATACATATGGCAGTAGCAGCAGGCACAGATAAGATGCTTCCGTTTTATATGTTTTTCCTTTCTTTGCCTGGGAATTTCTTTATCGGCGGCCTGGAAGAAACTGGCTGGATGTATGTATTGCAGCCCGGACTGGATAAAAGATATGGGTTCCTTGTTTCCTCCATTTTCGTTGGGGTTATTTGGATTTTTTGGCATATCCCCCTCTTTTTTATTCCTGGAACAAATCACTGTGACGGGCTGATTGACTTTTGGATGTTCAATATACAGGTTATGTCATTAAGTTTTTTTAGAGGGGCAATCTATAAAATAGCAGGAAAAGGGTATGTGTTTATGTATGTGCTATTTCATACCATGTTCAATGCCATGTCCTCCTTGTTTGTTTCCAGGATGACATGGGCGGGGACAATTGTTGCAAATATTGCAATGATTCTTTTTTCGATCGCAATTGTTACGATGCATCGTAAATCTAAAACGAAAGATGGATAATCTTTATCTTTTAAGCGGTTCGTCCCGCACGGGTAACCGCTTTTGCGGAAAAATTCTAAAAGGGCTGCATCATCGAACGATGCAGCCCTTTTCCTTTTGTCTGTCTATAAATTTAAAATGTCAGAGCCGCTTACAGAGGAGAAAAACAAGGGACTCTTTTGAGGCCTTTCGTATAGCGCCAAGTGTTTTCAGTCCATTTCAGCTTTAAGATTCCGTTTCGCGGACCAACTGGTAGGTCTTCATGCCGCCGCTGAGATTATAGGCGTCAAAGCCGTGTTGCTTTAGGATACGCGTAGCAAGGTAGCCGCGAAGCCCCACACGGCACGTAACATAGACCGGCTTATTCGGATCCAGTTCCGATAGGCGGCCGCGCAGTTCGTCCAGCGGGATGTTTTGATAACCGGGGATGGTGCTCATACCGAATTCCGCCGGGGTGCTCACATCCAGGCGAGTGGTGCCTTCGGGAGAGAGGCCCGGGATATCCTCCGCATAATAGACGGGCATATCGCCCTTGAGGATATTAGCCGCGGTAAAACCCAGCATATTGACCGGGTCCTTGGCGGAAGAAAACGGCGGTGCATAGCAGAGCTCCAATTCTTCCAGGTCGTAGACAGTCCCATGGAGACGTATAGCGGTTGCCAGCACATCGATCCGCTTTTCTACGCCCTCGTATCCTATCGCCTGCGCACCGAGAATGGCACCGTTGCCGTCAAACAACATCTTCATAGAGATTGGTGTTGCGCCGGGATAGTATGAAGCGTGGGACTGCGGATGGATATAGGTCTTGCGATAGGGAAGGCCCAGCGCCTTGGCCTGCTTTTCGTTTAGACCTGTCGAGGCAGCCGTCAAATCAAACGCTTTCAACACCGAGCTTCCCTGCACCGGCTGTGCAGCTTGATGGCCGCCCAACGCATTTTCTGCAGCGAGCCGCCCCTGTTTGTTGGCCGGACCTGCCAGCGGAACCAGCGTTTCCTTTCCGCTGACCAGATGCGTCACGCCGATGGCGTCCCCAACTGCATAAATGTCCGGGTCGGACGTCTGGTAGGAAGCGCTTACAGCGATGCTGTTGCCCACGCCGAGATGCAATCCGGCCTCTTTTGCCAGCTTGTTTTCCGGAGAAACCCCGATCGAGAGAAGCACGAGGTCGCTTTCGATCGCGCTTCCGTTCGATAACTCCACCTGCAGGCCGGTATCCACCTGTGCGATTCCTGCCAGGCCAGTTTTCAGCCGCAAAGAGACGCCATGCTCTGTCAAATGCCTATGTAATATTTGTGCCATTTCCGGATCGAGGGAGGCCACCACTTGGTCTGCAAATTCAACGATGGTCACATCCAGACCGCGCCTCTGAAGGTTTTCCGCCATCTCCACACCGATGAATCCCCCTCCGACCACAACGGCGCGTGAAGCGGAGCGGCCTTTTAGATAGGCATCGATCCGTTCCATATCAGTTACGGTGCGCAGGGTAAAGACACCGTCGAGATCGATCCCCGGCAAAGGCGGACGTTTCGGTTCGGCCCCTGGGGAGAGGATCAACTTATCATAAGATTCGGTATAGACCTCTCCGGTCCGCAAATTTTTGACTTGCAGCTCTTTCTCTGCACGATGGATCGCAAGCACTTCATTTTCGGTCCGGACGTCTATGCGGAAGCGGTTGCGGAGCAGATCCGGTTTTGTAACCAGAAGGGCATCCTTTTCTTGGATGGCGCCGCCAATATAATAGGGAAGCCCACAGTTTGCGTAGGAAATATAATCTCCCTTTTCGAACAACACGATGTCGGCATCTTCGCTTAGTCTTCGTAAACGCGTCGCGGCGCTTGCACCGCCGGCCACACCGCCTACAATACAAATCTTCATTTTAAAACCTCCTGCTGCTCGTAATGATATCTCTATTTTAATACCAAAAGTTGCGAAAAGGATGTGACTAAGTTACAGTAGACGGCTGACTGAACAAAGAAAAGCCATTGCCAATTTCAACCCACACCACCCTCGCGGGTGGCGACATCCTTTCGCCTTGTTGAAATCAGCAGCGGCATCCAATTTCAACCCACACCACCCTCGCGGGTGGCGACGGGCATGACGGCGAAGCAGATCGAAAAGGAATTGATTTCAATCCACACCACCCTCGCGGGTGGCGACCTTATGCTTCCGAATCGACTCGACCACTTTATCAAGATTTCAATCCACACCACCCTCGCGGGTGGCGACTACATGCAAACTGCCGCACCATAGCGGCCAGCAGGAATTTCAATCCACACCACCCTCGCGGGTGGCGACCGTCAAGGGTTAAACCGCTGCGGCGGCGGCGGGAATTTCAATCCACACCACCCTCGCGGGTGGCGACCCTTTTGGACTTTCTGCAGATCGCCAGTTGCCCTATTTCAATCCACACCACCCTCGCGGGTGGCGACGAATAAGCTAAGATATAATCATAGTCGCCATCCCATTTCAATCCACACCACCCTCGCGGGTGGCGACCAAGGTTCTTACAACGGTAAATCTTTATTCTGTAATTTCAATCCACACCACCCTCGCGGGTGGCGACCCCAATACTGGGGAGTGCCCCAACGCCGACGTAATTTCAATCCACACCACCCTCGCGGGTGGCGACTTTATTCTGTAGAAAAAATAGAATCCCGTGGATTGGGATTTCAATCCACACCACCCTCGCGGGTGGCGACTATAGTTATATAATATAATCACAGGGAGAGAAAAATTTCAATCCACACCACCCTCGCGGGTGGCGACAGTTTTCCAGAAATTGTGCATCCGTCAGCTTCATCTGATTTCAATCCACACCACCCTCGCGGGTGGCGACAAACGTACAGCGGCTTGGAAAGCACCCTGGAAGATTTCAATCCACACCACCCTCGCGGGTGGCGACCTGTCGTCGCCGACCGATAAATCTATCAAAAGCGTGATTTCAATCCACACCACCCTCGCGGGTGGCGACTCAAGTGCTTCTATATATGTTACAATCGGAGACGGATTTCAATCCACACCACCCTCGCGGGTGGCGACGCCGGAGCATTGGCAGATGGTGGTGAGCAAGGACAAATTTCAATCCACACCACCCTCGCGGGTGGCGACACCGAAACTTTTTCACAATCCCCTACCCCCTCGATTTCAATCCACACCACCCTCGCGGGTGGCGACTGTCACTGTCTTAAATTCGGGTGCGTGCGTGTTAAATTTCAATCCACACCACCCTCGCGGGTGGCGACGCGTCTGTAGGAGATTCTGTCCATCCGCTAGACGATTTCAATCCACACCACCCTCGCGGGTGGCGACAGCAAAAATGGACGAGAAATTCATCCATTTTCTATTCCTATTAAAGCATAATATCCAATAAAACACAAGATTCGTTCAGCCTGTACGGGTATTTTAAGAAGAATTTGTGTGTTGATTGGACATAAATAGGTGCGAACCGGCCAGCAAATTTCTGTGCGCTTCTGGTTCGCACCTACATTCCCTTTTCTATGAACATTCCTGAATCGGATTCCTCACTGTTCGAAGAGTTCGGATTCGATCGCGGCGCAAAGGTAGTGGTAGATGGCAAGGTGATATTCTTGGACACGGAATGTACGTGTGTCCGGCGCCATAAGTGCCCGGTCCGCCAGCTTGGCCAGTTGGCCGCCGCCTTGGCCGGTCAAGGCGATCACTTTTGCCCCGCAGACACGGGCCGTCATTGCGGCAGCGCACACGTTTTTGGAATTGCCCGATGTGCTGATTCCCAAGAGAACGTCCCCACACTGCGCATACCCCAGTACCTGCTGTGCAAAGATCAAGCTGGGCTCTACATCATTCGCAAAAGCGGTGTTTAATGCGGTATGCGTTGAAAGGGAAATGGTAGGGAGCGCCCCTTGTAAAGCATCTGCGATCGCTGCACCTTCCGCTCCAAATAATTCGGAAAAGGCCGCCTTTTTCCCAATCGAAAGCGGGCGCTTGAGCAGGAATCCCTTCATTAGCTCTCCAACAATATGTTCACTGTCGGCGCTGCTGCCGCCGTTTCCGCAGATCAGCAATTTCCCGCCTGCACGAAACGTGTCGGAGAGCAGTTGGAAGGTTTTCAGAAGTTCTTCCTGCAAGAAGCTCAAGTCGGGATGAAGCGAATAGAATTCTTGGGTGATTTGTTGCGTGCGTGTATTCATAGACGGTTCTCCTTTTCTTGGTAATAGAGGGCGACGGTCAGCGCGGCAATATCCCCCACCGATTCCGAAAGCGCGCAGGGGACCACCGTACAGGCGGCGCGCGCAGCGGGGAGCGTCTCAGCTGCAATCACACGCGCAGCGGCGGGCCAAAGCTGTTCCCGGCAGCGGGCGAAGATGCTTCCGATCACAATGCGTTCCGGGTTTAGCAAATCGATCACCATGGAAAGCCCCTTCCCGAGCTGCTCGCCGGCAGCCTGAAGGATGGACACGGCAAGCGGGTCGCCAACCTGTGCAGCCCGGCCCACGTCCGCAGCCGTGATGGAACCCAATTGGTCCATACTTGGGCACAAGGCAGGCTTTTTCCCCTGCTGTAGCTCCTGCATTACAAACAACCGTGCCAACTGTGCGATCCCGCCGCCGCTGCAAAATCCCTCGAAGGAACCCGTTTTTCCGTATCCGACGGGGCCATACTGCGCAAGGCGGATGTGGCCGAGTTCTCCCGCCATGTCGCAAGCCCCCGTATAGAGGCGCCCGTTGAGGATCAATCCCGCGCCGAGGCCGGTTCCAAACGTGAGGAACAACAGATTGGAGCAGCCGCGCCCAGCGCCGAATCGCCATTCCGCCAGCGCACAGGCGTTGGCGTCGTTGCAAAGCCAGGCGGGGAGCCCGGTGCGCCCTTGGAGCTCGTCCACAATGGGCAGGTCGTCCCAGCCCGGCAGATTGGGTGGGGAGAGGATGCGTCCCGTACGGCTATCCAACGGGCCGCCGCAGCTGATGCCGATCCCAACTGGCCGTTCCGGGGAAAGGGCGATGCATGTACGGACATCTGCGGCTAATAGGCGAACCATCTCCTGTGGGGAGACAGAGGCAGTCGCATGTGGGGGGCATTTGTGGACAATTTCTACATGGTTTTCCGACGGCCGGCCGAGACATACGGCACATTTCGTGCCGCCGATATCCACACCAATGGCAAACATAACATCCCTCCTGTTTGGATTGGAACAAAAGGCGGCCTCCGCCTGCGGAAGCCGCCTTCTAAAGAAAGTTAAAAGAGGATTAGAGAAGAAGATATATAGGGTAAAGAAGAGAATTAAAGGGTGTCTTTGTTGATGACGGAAACGCCGGTGTCGATGAACTCTTCGCCGACATCCTCGCCCTTCAGTGCCTTAACAGCGCTCTGGATGCCTTCATAGCCCATCACGTCCGGGTTCTGCGCCATGGTGCAGAGGATGTAACCGTTCTTGATGAGGTTGAGGATTGTGTCAGACTTGTCGAAGCCAACGCCGATAACGGTCTGGCCAGCTTCCTGAATGGCATTTCCGGTGCCGACGGTGGAGCCTTCGTTCGCGCCGAAGATACCCACGCAGCCCTGCGTGATGTAGTTTGCAGCGATATCCTTGGACTTCGCCGCGTCGCCGTCGCCGTACTGGGTTTCGAGGAGTTCAAAATTCGTGCCTTCGAATGCTGCGCGGAAGCCTTCTTCACGCGCAACAGTGGAAGCGGTTGCTGCGTTTACATTGACAATGCCGATTTTGCCTTCGGTGATGCCATTGGCCTCAAGAGCCTTAATCATTTCTTCGCCTGCGATGGTGCCAGCGGCCTTGTTGTCGGTTGCGAGGGTCTGGACACCCGGGAAATCTGCCGCGGAGTCAACATAGACGATCTTCACGCCAGCGGCGTCTGCTTCTTCCAGAGCGGCGGTCACCGCGTCCGGTCCGTTTGCCGCCAGCAGGATGGCCTCAGCGCCGCCTGCAACGGCATAGTATTTAAAGATGCTGGATACATTCCCGATAGGTTATGCACGCTCCTTTCCGTTTCATGTTATTGTGCCCCAAGGGGAAACTTGAGGGCTTCATTTGTAACTATCTGCAAACATCGGATGGCGATGTTTTGTCAGCTCAAACCAATTCCTCCATGCCGACGGAGGCTACATAATCAGCCCAGATCTGGCCGTTTTCCTGGGAATTGAGTTCGGTTTTCACGCCTGCCGCGCCCGGGTCGTCGATGCCGCAGAGGTCGGCGCGCAGGGCGTTCTGCATCAGGAGCAGGTACAGGGTTTCGGAGTAATCCTTGACCAGCTGCTCCACTTCCGGCGTGGCGAACGACAGATCGCGCTCTTCGATCTCCTGGTTCAACCGGTCGGTCTTGATGAGGAACACCGGGTCATAGGGGTAAAGGACATACTGCTGATCGAACAGGGTGGAGAGGGTATCTTCATAGCCGGCCAGAAGGTTGACCGTGTCTTCTGCGCTCCAGTTCTGTGCGGATAGGTTCCAGTAATTGGGGATAAAGGAGGTCCCGGAGAAGTAGGCGCGCACCATCTCCTCGTTGTCGCCCAGCAGGTCCTGCATCAGGCGGGAGATGTTCACATCCTGCCGCTGGGGTTGCTCCATCAGGTAGTGGAGCAGTGCGTTTTCCTGCTTTTGGCTGGTGAAGCTCTCGATGGTCTCCAGAATCAGCGGAACCTTCACATTGAAATAGAAGTCCTCCTGACCGGCCGCCATGGACCCCTCCATATCGGAGGAAAGGGAGGCCATGACGGGGTCTTTCAAGGAGATAAACAGATATTTCATGTAGCGGGTATTGAGATCGTCCTGCACCTGGATGCCGTAGAGGTCCTTCAGCTCCTGGGGGAGCGCCTCTGCGGAGGCGTTTACATACCGGTCGCCCAGGCCGCGATACAGCCATTCGTTCGGTTGGTAATGCAGGTTGCGCGCATGGACCTTGCTGTCGAAGAAGGCATGGTATAGGGTGCGGGACATGGTCTGGCATGCATCCGGCGTGTACATCGAGAGGGAGATCGCCGCGCTTTGCCCGCCGACGCCGGAGAGGATGATGCTCTCGCCGTCCTCGTTGGTGCGGAGCAGGACCACCGGCTTGTCCAGATTGCTGCCAAATACGCCGGTATAATAATTGTAGAAGGAAATGACCATACTCAGGTCGCTGAGCTCGGCGCTTTCCCGGATGGCGCTGTCCAGGTAGAATACGGCGTTTTCCCCGCCGGAGGACAGGTTTAGCGGTTCAAAACTGCCGAAGCAATAGCTGGAATTGATCAGGTCGTAATAGTCGTACCAGGTGGGGCGTTCCAGCTGGAAGGATTTTTCCGAGCTGTTCGCCGGTGCAAAGGGGATGATGGCGTTCCAGTCGGAGCCCCCCGCAAGCTGGAAGGAAACGCTGCTGATGTACTTTTCCATATGCGTCAGGTTGTTGGAGTCAAACAGCGGCATCATCAGAACCTTTTTCCCTTGGAAGGCCAACAGATCCTCATAGAGGTCGCCATCCACCTGGAAATCCACGCCGGCGTTTTCCCCGAGCTTGACGTCGTATTGGAAAACGACGGATTCGCAGTCCTCCGACACAGGCCCGATCTCCCAGGCGCTTCCCAAATTGTTCAGGGCGATTTCTGTGCCGTCCGCATCGGTGCAAACCGGCTCCGACGCTTCCACCTCGCCGATATCCAGATAAAACATCCGGTCGGGGGAAAGCTTGTCCGGCGTCAGTTCTATGGAAACACTCACAATCTTGCTCTCGATATCCGTGGGTTCCACGGTGTAGGAAACGCCGAACTGTGCAAGGTCGGAGTCCATATGATAGGATGCATCCCCCTGCGTATGCCACAGGCCAAACGCGGACAGCGCCACCAAAACCAATGCAGCGCAGCCGCCGATCAAAAGATTCTTTTTCATAAAAGTTACACCTCCAAAAAGTTGCCGCGCAAAAAATCTATGCAGTTTGATAAAAAACACGTGATAGCGGTACACATTTGAAAGAATTGGTAAATTCCTCTTATCAATATTATACAAGCAACCTCCTTGGAAAAAGTAGGGGAACATTTTTTGAATACAGGGGGGTTCCTTTGGGAAAATGGATAATTTACTTGAAAGAAGTAGATAAAAATTAATAAAATATCCCATATCATCCACTTATAAACAGCAAATGGACAGGGGAACGCCCCCCTGTTGAGGAGGAACTATGAAACATCAAGGAAGATGGATTGCGCTTGGGGGCATTTTGGCAATCTTGGCGGCGGCAATCGTGGCCGTTTGCGTGGTAGATCCAAAGTATGATCTCCACTATACGGTATCGGCCCCGGAGGTAAAGGCCAATACGCTGGAGGT
The DNA here is from genome assembly GCF_015554745.1 of Anaeromassilibacillus sp. 1001302B_160321_C8. Lineage (NCBI taxonomy): Bacteria > Bacillati > Bacillota > Clostridia > Eubacteriales > Acutalibacteraceae > Anaeromassilibacillus > Anaeromassilibacillus sp. 1001302B_160321_C8. The sequence goes on from NZ_JADNJD010000005.1 coordinate 122,263, forward strand.
TGTGCTGGAAGTACATAATTCCCCCCTATCGCGAGGGAAAACCGTTTCCTTATATATAGGGGATAAGGATGTGACCGTACAATCGTGCATGGGGGCGGATGGAGTGAGCCTGCCGGCCCATCAGACGGAGGACTTCCTGACATTTGAGTTGGGGCGTGGGGCCGACGTTTCGCTGGTCTATCAGGTGCCGTTGGGTGCATCCGGGAAGCACGGCCAAAGGGGGATGGTGCAGGAGGAATACTGTGTGTTCGACGGCGGCCAAGCGCTGCTCCTGCCGATGGAATTCTATCAGGACGGGTTCCCGCAGGATGAGGCGGTGGTGCGCTCACTGCGTGTCTCGCTCAAGGCGCGGGAGGGCTGGACGGCCATCCTGCCCTTTGAAGAGCTTCAGGATGTGACCTGGGCGGACGCCTACAACCTCAACAACGACGCCTTTGCCATGGGGAACTTTGCGCAATACTTTCCCGCAGAGCAGACCGGCGGTGCGGCGGTCTATGGGATCGCGGGGGAAGAGGGGCAATTCCCGCAGGAGGTCGCCTCCGGCATCGCCACCCTGCGCGCCTACTATGCGGAGCGGTTCGGCACAGAGGAGCAGCCGTATCAGATCATCCTCTTGCCAACAGAGGAAGGGGACGTGATCGGCGGAGCGGGGGTGCACAGTGTATGCGCAACCTTTGACGCGGCGGACCGGCGGGACTGGGAATTGCTCAGCCATCGCATGTTCCACGCCTATTTCGACCATGCGGTCCCGACACAGACCTTCCATGCCGCGCCAAACCTCTGGTTTTACGAGGGATTGGCGACCTATTATGAGAACGCCTCCATGGGAGCGCTGCCGGAGGCACAGCGGGAAGTGCTGGATATCCGCCCTGAATGGCAGTTCAACTCCCTGTTTAACCGGTATTTGACGATCAAAATAAAGGACCCGGCCCTTTTCTCATTTGCGCCCATGGACGAGGCGGATCTTTCGGAATCCGCAGGACGGACGGAATTCCTGCATTATATCCAGGCGCCACTGGTGGTCAAGCTGGTGGAGGATCGCGCGGAAGAGCGATCTGGGGGGAAGGACGCGGTGCTGCGTGCGGTTTTGGAAAAGGGCGGGGAGGACTTCTCGCCTGCGGCGCTCTTGGCGGAACTGCTGGGGGAGGACGGCGGAGAGGTCTACAACCGCTGGTTCCAGTCGGAGGAATTGCTGCCCATGTGGGAAGATGCAGACCCCGCTTACCCAGAGGAGCGCGCCCTGGAGGATGGCGCCGATGTGGAAGTGATGCTGGCCAGTTGGATGACCAGCCAATTGGGGCAATACCCCTGCGACCTGCCCGATTGGGAGACGGCCTGCCAACTGGAGGACATCCCTGCGTTCCAGGAGGCTTCTTTTGCGGATGCGGAGACCGAACGCTTGGTGGAAGAGCATTGCCCGGTGGTTTGGAAGCTGTTGAAGCAGTATGCGCTGCGCGCGCAGGTATGCGGCGTGCCGTTTGAGGAACCCATGCTGCGGTATCAGCTCTTGGCCGACGAGGACAATCTTCAGAAGTGGGAGGATTGGCTCCATGCACAGGGGATTTCCGCCGCCGTTTCGGATGGGGGAGTATAACGGAATTTCGATTCCATTGAAAAATATCACCAAACAACCGGCTGTCACATGACGAACCATGTGGCAGCCGGTTGTTTTTTTGCGATGCATGGAACGCGTCGGGAGGCGCGCAGGCCATGGTGCAGTTGTTGGCCTGTTTTCCCCGTTCGTGTTTTGAGAGATTTGGTTATTAATTGTTTTATATAAATATTATGAACTAGTTGACAATTGTTTATGAAAATGATTTAATAGTTTCGGAAGACATTGGAAAAATAAGGAATTCCGGTAATGTTATTTATCGGATGAAAGGAGGGTAGGGGATCTTTTTTGGAATAGGAAAGAATTTCATGTGGAGAGGAGTGCAAGAATGAAAAAGAGAACTTTCGGACAAAAGCCATGGAGACGGACGCTGGCCATTTTGTGCAGCGCATGTATGATTACCTCCTGCCTGCCGTTTGCAACGGCCTCGGCCAAAACGGTGGACGGTTTGGCCGACCTATCCCGGCAGACGGCTGCGGAGGGCGCGGTCCTGCTGAAGAACGAGGACCAAACCCTGCCGGTGAAGCCATATGAAACGGTTTCGGTGTTCGGACGCATTCAAATCAACTATTTCAAGAGCGGCACCGGTTCCGGCGGCAAGGTAAACGTCGATCACGTGACAAACATCCTCGATGGCTTCCGCAAAAATCCGAAGATCCATGTCAACGAGGACCTGGCGAAAGTCTATGAAGACTGGGTCGCGGAGAACCCGCCGGTGGGCATCGGGGATTGGACCGAGCCCTGGAGCCAGGCGGAAATGCCCGTGACCGAAGAGCTGGTTGCAGACGCAGCTTCCAAATCCGATAAGGCGATCATCGTGCTCGGCCGCACTGCGGGCGAGAGCAAGGACGCCAGCAACACGGAGGGAAGCTTCCTCCTGACCGACGACGAACGCGACATGATCCAAAAGGTCACCAACCAATTTGACCATGTGGCCGTCCTGTTGAATGTCGGCAATATCATCGACATGAGCTGGGTGGAAGAGTACGGCGTCGAGTCCGTGATGTACGTTTGGCACGGCGGTATGGAAGGCGGCAAGGCGGTCGCAGACGTTGTCAGCGGTGATGTCCCGGCCTCCGGAAAGCTGAGCGATACCATCGCTACGTCGTATGAGGATTATCCTTCCGCCGGGAACTTCGGCAATAATGAGTACAACAACTATGTTGAGGACATCTATGTGGGATACCGCTACTTTGAGACGTTTGCGCCGGATAAGGTGCTGTATCCCTTCGGTTTTGGCCTCACCTATACCGACTTCACCGTGAAAACCACCTCCGTGGAAGAAGTGGACGGCAAGATTGAAATCACCGTAAACGTAACGAATACGGGCGATTATAAGGGCAAGCAGGTTGTCCAGGTCTACTACGGCGCGCCGCAGGGAGAGCTGGGTAAGGCGGCGAAGTCCCTGGCGGGCTTTGCAAAGACCGGTCTCCTGCAGCCAGGCGATTCCCAGGAGATGACCATCTCCTATGACATCGACCATATGGCTTCCTATGACGATGCAGGCAAGACAGGCCATAAGTCCGCCTATGTACTGGAAGCGGGCGATTATCCGGTCTATGTGGGCACATCCGTGCGCGACTGCGACGTGGTGTACACCCATACGGAGCCGGAGCTGCGCGTGGTTGAACAGCTCCAAGAAGTCATGGCGGTGGACCCGGACCATGCGTTTGAGCGCATGGCTGCAACGGAAGATGCAGAGGGCAACATCATCATGGAGATGGAGCCGGTGCCCACCCGCACAGTGGACGTCAACGAGCGCATCCAGGCGAACCTGCCGGAGACGATCGAACCGACGGGCGACCAGGGCTATACGCTTCTGGATGTCTATAACGGTGATATCAGCATGGAAGAATTTGTGGCGCAGCTCCCGCTGGAGGATGTCGCCTATCTGTGCCGCGGTGAGGGCATGAACAGCCCGAAGGTCACCCCGGGCACAGCTTCCGCGTTTGGCGGCTTGACGGACAGCCTCAAGGCGTTCGGTATCCCGATCGGCTGCTGTGCGGACGGACCGTCCGGTATCCGCATGGACGACGGCGAGCTGGCGACGGCGCTGCCCATCGGCACGCTGATGGCCTGCACGTGGAACACCGAGCTGGTGGAAAAGCTGCACACCCTGCACGGACAGGAACTGGTTCTCAACAATGTGGAATGCATGTTGGGGCCTGGCATCAACATCCATCGCGACCCGCTCTGCGGCCGCAACTTTGAATACTTCTCCGAAGACCCCGTGCTCACCGGCGTGATCGCTTCTGCGGCAACCCGCGGCGTGCAGAAGAGCGGCGCTGTGGTTACACCGAAGCACTTTGCGGCCAACAACCAGGAGCAGAACCGGAATAATAACGACTCCCGCGTTTCGGAGCGTGCCTTGCGTGAAATTTACCTCAAGGGCTTTGAAATTGTGGTGCGCGATGGAAACACCGGTACCATCATGACCTCCTACAACAAGATCAACGGCATTTGGGCCGCTTCCAACTATGACCTGTGCACCACGACCCTGCGCAACGAGTGGGGCTTTGACGGCATGGTCATGACCGACTGGTGGGCCAACGAAAACGAGGACGGCCTGCTCCGCCAGGAGGCCGCCATGGTCCGCGCACAGAACGACATTGCGATGCCTGTGGCGGACGAAGCGGATTCCATTGTCAATGCGGTCAACGCCGGTGTGCTGACCCTTGGCGAAGTGCAGCGCAGTGCGATCAATGTGCTGAACTGCCTGATCAAGTCCCCAGCGTTCGCACGCATGTATGATTTGGACTATGTAAGCCCCTATGAGCCGGGCGAGCATTGGTTCAGCGTCGAAAAGAGCGAGCCGGGCGACCCGATGATCAGCAGCCTGACGGTCGGCGGACGCGCCATCCGCATCTTCAATCCGCTGGTGCTGGACTATGAAGTCTACACCAAGCTGAGCGAAGGCGTGGAAATCCCTGAAGTGGCCGTGGAAGCGCCGGACGGCGTGAAGGTCCAGGTGGTTCAGGCAACCCAGGAGAACCCCATTGCGGTCATCTATGCCAACGAGGGCATGGAAGAGCGCATCTATAAAGTGATCTTTACCGATGAAGCGGGGCTCCCGCCGGTATTTGAGAACCCGACCTATGCGTATGCGGATGACATCCAGGTCAATGGCGAGTCCATCCTAGAGTTTGAATCCACCCTCACGGACTATTCCGTCCTGTTGGAGGATATGGCATCCATCCCGGAGATCACAGCCGACGTGCCGGAAGGCGTGACCTATACCGTTGATTATGATCCCGATACGCATGTCGCCGTCATCCGCTGCGAATCCCCGGATCAGGCGTTTGTCTATACGGTCCGCTTCTCGCAGGGGCCGCGGAGCGATGAATTCGATGGTACCGAGCTGCAAAGCTTCTGGACCGTCAACCGCCCGAATCCGGAAAACCTCAAGCTTGAGGACGGCGCCCTGTGCATCACCACAGAGGTGGGCGACCTGTACCAGACGAACGACAACCTGTGCAACTATGTGACGCAGCCGGCCGCCGGCAACTGGGACGCCTATACCAAGGTGACCTTTGACCAGAAACCGCATCGGATTTATCAAGAGATCGGCATGATCGTCATGCAGGACGAGGACAATTACATCACGTTCCGCATGGAATACAATGAGAGCAGCAGCGCCCAGCGTCCCGGCGCGAACTTCTTCCTCTCGCAGGAGAGCAACGGGACCCACAGCCAGCTGGTTGCCAGCAAGGATCTGGCCGACTTGGTGACGGACAACGTCATGTATCTGAAGCTCTCCAAGCGCGGGAACACCTATACCGGTGCGATCAGCGTGGACGGCGAGACCTATTATGATCTGGGGGCTTCGGCCTCTGGGAACTATTCCGATCCAAAGGTTGGCCTGTTGGCCTCCGATGGCTCTGTGGACGGCGACCATCTGACGGCAAAATTTGATTATCTCCGCTTCGACACCAGCATGGAGTCGGAGTATATCCCAGTCGGTTCGGGAACAACCCGGATCAAGGCCGCGGATCAGTATGCCAGCATTTCGGGGACCATGCGGCCCGAAAACACATCGGATGAGGATGGCGGCCGCAACCTGGGCTATTGCGACAAGGGCGAATATGCCATCTATAACATCGAGATCCAGAAATCCGGCTATTATGACATTGCGGCCCGAATTTCCAGTGGGCAGGATGCGCTTGGGCAGTATACGTTCGTGATGCAGATCAAGGGCGAGACGTTTGCATCCTTCACCACCGGCGGGACCGGCGGCTGGCAGAACTGGGTGACCAGAGAAGGCCCGCGCGTGTATCTCGAGGCGGGAAAATATAAGGTTAAGGTCTTGATGACGACCGGCGGCCTGAACCTGAACTGGTTCGAATTTACGGCTGTCGACACGCCAGCAGAACCGGGCGATCTGATTGTTACGTATCCCACCAGCGCACAGCTGGCCGTGGATGGCGAAGACATGACCATTGCAAACCTGATCGGCCGCTATGAGACAGCAATGGAAAAGGATGCTTCCTATACGCTGACCTTTACCCCGCGCGTAGAGGGCGAGGAATTTGCGGCAATCTCTGTAAACGGCGAACCGGTTGTGTTCGATGCAGACACCGATACCACGGCCTACATCTATGAGGGTACGATGGGCAGCGGTGACACAGCGCTGGATTTCTCCTTCACCGTGGTGAACAAGCAGATCCTACGCACGACCATCGAGATTGCAGAAGGCCGTGCGGACGAAGCAGCGGAAGCTGTACCGTCCGTGAAAGAGAAGTACGAAGCAGCCTTGCAGGCGGCGAAGGACGTCGAAGCAAAGAAGACCGCAACGCAGGACGAGATCAACACCGCATGGAGCAACTTGATCGACGCACTGCATTATCTGAGCTTTGCCGCAGGCGACAAGAGCCAGCTGGAAATCCCGATGGAGATCGCAGAGTCCATCAACCGCGACCTGTTCACGCCGGACAGCCTGGCAGCGCTGGACGAAGCGTATGCAGCGGCGGAAGACCTGCTGGACGATGAAGAAGTCCTGGAAGCGGACATCACCGCAGCGGTGGATGCGCTGTATGACGCCATCTATGGCTTGGTCTACCGCGCAGACGTCACCGAGCTGGAAGCGCTGGTCCTCAAGGGCGACGGCATTGTTGAAAACGCCGGCCAGTACATCCAGAATGACGCATGGACGAGCTTTGAGACCGTCCTGGCCGAAGCAAAGACCGTGCTGGAAGATGCAAACGCAACGCAGGATGCGGTGGATACCGCAGCAGAAGATTTGGCAGCGGCGATCTCCGCCCTGCGCCTGATCCCGGATAAGGATGCTCTGGAAGCATTGATCGGGGAAGCCGAGGCAATCAATACCAATAAGTACACGACGAAGAGCGTGGCAACGATGAAGGCCGCATTGAGCACCGCGAAGGCAGTCCTGAACGACGCAGAAGCGACCGAGGAAGAGGTTGCAGACGCAGTCGAGGCGTTGGAGAACAGCATCGACGGTCTGGTCGAGAAGAGCACCTCCACGAGTTCGAAGGGCAGCACGTCTGCCAACGTCGGCAACGCATACGGCGCAGCGGGCGTTGTATCTGCAAGCCAGAGCGTGGCAGCGAATGCGTATGTGGTTTCCGATACGACGGTCAACTTCACCTTGAAGAGAGGCAGCGCATACTGCTTCAAGATGACGGTCGTGAACGGCAACGCCATGACGCCGAGCTTTACGGTCGGCAACGGCGATGTGCTCAAGACGCAGTTTGTGGCGAAGATTGGCAACGATTCCTACTACAGAGTCTATGCCATCGGCACGCCGGGCCAGAGCACGGGCGTTTACACCACCCTGCCGGGCCAGAACGCAGTGAAGCACTGTGCCGTGACGATTGGCTAATCGGAAATAGTAAAATAAAAGGGAAAGATTTTTCCCTATAAACAACGAGGGCCCAGCCCGGGAGTTTTCCCGAGGCGGGGCCCTTTTCTATATTTCGTGCTTTCCTTTTTCATATCTAATGCAGAACGATGGCTTCCTGTCTTTAGGAATTTTTTCGCTTTCTTCTGTAGGGCTTCCCCTATAGAGCGGAACATGCCATAATTGCGGTTTGCTTCCGTGGTTGCCGCCGTAGGCGTGTCCAGACCGGAGGTCCGCGAAAGGCACTGTGTGCCCGCGAAGGACGCTGCGCGTCCGATCAAGCACTGTACGGTAACCATTGGCTAATCTAAAATAAAAGGGAAGGATTCTTCCCGATAACAGTAAGGCCCCAACCCCGGGGAGATTCCCAGGGTTGGGGCCTTTTATGTGTTGTCTTGAATTACTCGACGTTTACCGTGCAGTAGTTGACCGGCGCTTGACCGGGGATGGTCGCATAGATGCCCGTGCTGCCGGCGCCGACGCCCTTGACCGTCAACAGGTAGGAACCATTGCGCAGCTTCAGGCCGGCGGTGATCAAAACATTGCTGTTGCCGGTGGTGAACTGTGGGGTTCCAACGTTTCCATTCGGTGTAAACAGGAACGTATAAATGTTTCCCTGCCGGATGGTAAAGGGATGCGTGGTGTCACAGGTCAGGCTCCCGGTGGGGGTGGACCCCGACGACGAAGAACGATTGCCGGTGGCCTGGAAGCTGACGGAGGAACCGTCCACCGTCGTCGTAATCACCGCCGTTCCCGTGCCGACATTGTTGATCTGGAAGATGTACCCGTCGCTTACCTTCTTGCCGAAGGTGACCGAAACGGCGGACGGGTTGGAAGATGTGGCAGTCGGCTGCGTTGCACTGGTGGTGAACACTTTGTAGTAATATGCCGAATTGCTACCAAATGTATAAGGAGAGGTGGTGTCACACCGCAGCGGCGTACCGCTTGAAGTGGACCGCGTGCCCGTTGCCTGGAAGCTGACGGAAGCGCCATCGGCCGTTGTTGTGGTGATGACCGCCGTCCCCGTGCCGACATTGTTGATCTGGAAGATGTACCCGTCGCTCACCCTCTTACCAAACGTAACGGAAACAGCTGAAGGGTTGGAAGATGTGGCGGTCGGTTGTGTGGTACTGTTTGTAAACACTTTGTAGTAATAAGTCGAATTACTACCAAATGTATAGGGAGAAGTGGTGTCGCAAGTCAACGTAGAGGAAACGATGGACTTGTTGCCGGTCGCTTGGAAGCTGACCGAAGCACCGTCCGCAGTGGTCGTGGTGATCACCGCCGTGCCCGTACCAACGTTGTTGATCTGGAAGATATACCCGCCCGAGACCTTTTTTCCAAACGTCACGGATACAACCGCAGGGTTGGAAGAAGTCGCGGTTGGCTGCACGATACTGTCTGTAAACACTTTATAATAATATACAGAATTATTACTAAATGTATAAGACGATGTGTCACAGGTCAATGCCGGTGTTGCAGATTTATTGCCGGTGGCCTGGAAGCTGACCGAAGCGCCCTCCGCCGTGGTTGTGGTGATAGTCGCTGTGCCAGAACCGACGTTATTGATTTGGAAAATATACCCGTCGCTCACCTTCTTGCCAAATGTAACGGAAACAGCCGACGGGTTGGAAGAGGTCGCGGTCGGCTGCGTTGCACTGGATGTAACTACCTTATAATAGTATACATCGTTGGAACCAAACGCATAAGAAGATGTGTCGCACGAGATGGAAGGCGTGGTTGGGTTGGACGGGGCCACAGGCGTACCAGCCTGTGAATAGTCCTTAAAGGAGTAGTTCAAGTCCACATTCCCACTGATCCCCGCTAGGGTGCCGTATGCATACTGCCAAATGGTATAAGCTTTATCGAGGTTGGCCACATCCCTGCCCCAGCTTGCCACCCAGCGGTCATACTTATCAAGGCGCGGGCTGGATAGGTTGGAATTAAAGATGTTGACCGAACTATAGACGCCAGTGCGATAACCGGCCGCTTCTATTTTCCCGCAGAACGCCTCCACAATGTCCGCCATCAAATTGGTATCCATGGTGCGGTGGACAGTGTCCTCGATGTCGTAAAAGACGGGGTAATCCAGTTCACGCCCATCCAAAATGCTCAAACAGAAGTCAGCCTCCTGAAGGGCGTCTTCTACGGTTTCCGCATAGCTAAAGTGGTATACCCCCACTTTAATGCCATTTGCGGTGGCGCCGCTGTAATTCTGCGCAAAATAGGCGTCGGTCTGCACTTCCGGGGCGGTCTTCCCATATCCGGTGCGGATAATTGCGAAGTCGATCCCTTGGTTTTTGACCGTTCCCCAATCAATATTTCCTTGCCAGGAGGACACATCAATCCCCTTTAAGACAACGTGTACATAGCAGGTTGCGCTTTCTCCCGCGCTGTTCGTGGCGGTGACGGTCGTTGTACCAAGCTGGTGGCCTGTCACCAGACCATTGCTGACGGATGCAATGCTTGGATTGCTGACGGTCCATGTGGCGTTCATCGTGGGGGAACCATTTTCATAAGCGGTAATCACCGCGCTTTCCCCGACTTTTATCGCAATGGACGTGTTATCAATTTGAAAAGTTCCTGTAGACGTAGCCGCAACAGCGGAAACATCCTCCGCAAAAGCAGCAGCCCCACAGTAAAATGTGAGACAGAACGTCAAAAGCAAAGCGAGTATTTTTTTCAATTGGGCTCCTCCTTTAAAGCGGCTACGCCGCGAACACGCGCAGCCGGAACAACGCTCCGCACAGATGAAAGCTGTTTGCATGTTTTTTTAAATGGTTCGTTCAATCGCATATCCCCTTTCTTCTGGTTGGCCGGGCCGCATCCGGCACGGAACTTCATGCAAAATCCGGCGGATTTTTACATGGTTTTCGTGTTTGATTATATGGGAATTCCAGAATTATGTCAAGTACACAGAGGGGATATGCAAATATGGGAAAGAATAGAAAAACACAGAGGAAAAATGGCGTAGAACAGGGGATTCCTGGAAGGATCGGAAACGTTTGTACGACGAAGGCAGGGGGATAGAAGAGGCCGTTAGGGAGGAAGTAAAAGGGACAGAAAAAAAGGCGGCCCGTGCCGCCTAATTTTCGTCATATTTATGTATAATGTTTCATTTGTTGCAAAATGTATGCCCGGTATCCCAGAAATTCCCGGTCATATGGGCACACTTGCAGCACAAATTGGATGCGGCCGAGCAAACTGTGAAGATAGGGCCCTGGGGCGCATGACTCGCCCGTCCGCCCTTCGTGGAGCAGATGGGAGGATAGGCCGAAGCGTTGAATATAATAGAGTTCCTGCCGGATGCGCCTGCGGAATTTACGCCCGGCCTGCGGGCGGTCGTTTACGAGGATGCCGGTCACTTGTTGCCGGTTTCCCCGCCGGGCGATAACGGTTTTCGATTCATGAAGAAGGAATCCGTGCTCGCACAAAAGCCGCCGTATAAAACGGATCAGCGTATCCGGTGAAAAGTCGCCCGAAAAGGTCAGGTCGTCGCTGTACCGGGTGTAATGGATTTTACGGCCCTCGCAAAACGCAGCGATTCGGCAGTCCAAAGGGAAAAAGACTAGATTGGACAACAGCGGGCTGGTGGGGGCGCCCTGCGGCAAAACGCCGTCGAGGGTGCAGAGAGTAGCAAAGAAAAAACTCAGGGCCGCGTTGTAACTTTCGGTGGCTCCTTCCCTTGCAGAGGATGCCTTGGCGGATGATTGGATCTCTGGATTCCTGCACAAGGCACGGTCGATGGCCGCATAGACCGCTGGAAAAGGAATGCTCCCAAAGAAATTAGCGATGTCGAGCTTGACCACGAAGGGTTGCCCGACATGCGGGGCCGCATTGCGCAAAAGCGTGCAGCCCGGCTGATAAGCGGTCGCATGGGGAGAGACTTCCCCCACAGACAACAGCGAAAGGATACCGCGTTGCACCTTTTTAAGCCCAAGAGAGGGCGCCGCAACCGGGCGGTAACCGCCGCCGCGCTTGGCCAGCCAGAAAACTTGATATTCCCGCCGCTTTTTCCGGGCGGACCGCAGGGACAAAAGCCAATACAAGCTTTTTTGCACGGAACGGATGGAAGCATCTGGCTGGAGCCATTGGCAAAAGTCTTCGGGTGTCTGGATCATCCGCTTCCCTCCTGATTTTTAAAGGTGCGGCGGGGCAACACATCAAACACCTGAAGGGATGCGGGCACAGCCGTGTGGGAATACACGCAGTGTATCGATTACACGGCGAATCCCGCATGCCTCTTTCTGCCCAGATATCCTATTGGCCGGCGACTCCCCGGCCAGCCGTGCTGACAATGGCCACGGAAAGCGCTGTTGTCCCGCCTAACGAATACTGTATCATATTTCTTTACAAAATTCTATTCTAATTTTGTAACATATCACAAATTCTTTCGTACCAAAAGGAATGTAAGGACTTTTCCACAAATTTTTTAAATTGTACTAGAAAAAGTCATAACATAGTGCTATAATACTTTAGGTTTCAACATGGTTTCTAGTGAAGGAAAAGAAAGGAGGATCATAATAAGGATCCGCCAGTCGAGCGGATGCCTCATTAAAGAAGACCATAATCATTTGGGAAGTTATTTTGATTAAAAGGAGGAGACTTAAGTTGAAAAGAAAAACATGGCGCTCTGCTGTTGCGCTGGTACTCGCCGTTCAGATGGCGGTGGCAAGTGGCGTAACCGCAATGGCGCAGACCAATATGGTTGCTCTGAATCCCAGCAGCCAGGCCTCTGTTTCCGTGGTAAACGACGGGGAAGAGGAGACAATCACTCGTTACCTCAGCGATATGCAGCCTGCGAAGGCGACCGTCGGCTGGGGCAGTTTGATGCTTGATGAGGGCCTTGAAAACTTGCCCTTGAAGCTGCGCACGGAAGACGGCGGCACCAAGGTCTATGAGAAGGGTATCTGCGCACACGCAGCTTCGGAATTGGTTTACGACATCGAAGGACGCGGCGTGCAGCGCTTCCAGTCCTACATAGGCGTTAACTATTCCAAAACGAACGGCACCTGCGGCTTTACCGTTAAGGCGGACGACGAGGTGCTGTTTACGGTAGATCGCATCGCAGAATCCGATCCGCAGCAGTATGTGGATGTGGAGATCCCGGCGGATGCAAAACAGCTGATCCTGATTACAACAGAAGCTGGCGACGGCAACGGTTCCGACCACAGCGTTTGGGCGGATGCAAAATTGATTCTGGACGCCACTGTACAGCAGAACCTTTATAAGGTGACTGTTTCTGCGGATAAGACGATTTTGGATGCTGGTGAGACGGCGAACATCAGCTTGGCCGGCACATTGGTGGATGATAGCGTTGCCGATCTTTCCAGTGCAGAGATTTCTTACACCAGCAGTGACGACCAGGTTGCAACGGTTGACGACAGCGGAAAAATCACCGCAGTTGCAAACGGCTTGGCAACGATCACCTGCGATGTTACATTGAACGGCATCACCAAGAGCGCTTCCATCGACCTGATTGTGGGTGACGAGGTGGAAGGCAAAGTGTGGTCGGTCGCTTCCCCGAGCGGCGAAGTCGGCGGCATCTTCATGCTGGGCGACAATGGCAACCTTTCCTACAGCGTCCTGCGCGAGGAAAAACCCGTCCTGGATTTCGGCGCAATGGGCATGAAGACCGAGATTGGCGATTTCTCCGAGGGCTTGGAATTTGTATCGGTTTCCGATGCGACGACCGTGGACGAGACCTATTCGGTCAATTCCCATAAGAAGGCCGAGTACCGCAACCACTATACAGAGCGCACGATTACCTTCATGAAGGAAGGCGTGCAGTTTGACGTTGTAGTTCGCGCATATGACGATGGCTTGGCGTTCCGCTATGTCATCCATGGGCCGGAGGGCGAGTCCTATGCGGTCGAGGATGAAGCGACGACGTTTAAGCTCCCCGCAGGGTCCAACGTTTGGGCAATGGCCTATGGCAGCGGCGCTTATTCCTATGAGTCGCATTTCTATAAATATACGGCAGAGTCGGTCAGCGGCAACCAGACGATCCCGATGCTGTATGAAACCCCGGACGGCACGTTCGGCATGATTTCGGAAGCTTTGCTGACGGGATACATGGGTTCCATGGTTGTGGCGCAGGATGGGCAACTGAAAGTTTCCGCAACGCCGTTGCAGAGCACGGACCCGACCGTAGAGGGAACGTTTGCATTCCCGTGGCGCTTTACCGTTGTTGGCACCTTGGGCGACATCAACGAGAACACCATGACCGAAAACCTCAGCCCCGATCCGGCAGAGGGCGATTACAGCTGGGCAGAGCCGGGCGTTTGCTCCTGGACTTGGCTGGTTGGCGGCGCAGGCATGCAGTCCGATCCGGATCAGATCAAGAAATATATCGACTTTGCATCCGAGATGGGCTGGAAGTACTTCATCATGGACGAAGGCTGGCAGCCGCGTTCGAACCAGGGCGACGGTACCCGTTACTTTGGTGAGTACGGTTGGATTGAAGATGTCATTAAATATGCAAACGAAAAGGGCGTCGGCCTGATCGCATGGGTACACGTCGACGACTTGAATACAGCGGAAAAACGCGCACAGCGTTTGGACCGTTGGGCAGGGCTCGGCATCAAGGGCATCAAGGTTGACTTCTTTGACCGCGAGACCGACGAACGTGTCCAGCTGATGGAAGACGTCTATGCAGACTGTGAGAGACTGCACCTGGTTACGAATGTCCACGGCGCGAACAAGCCGACCGGTGAAGTCCGCACCCACCCGGGCATCCTGACCCGCGAGGGCATCTATGGACAGGAAATGGGCGACCTGAGGGCAGAGCAGTACACGATTTTGCCGTTTACCCGTAATGCAGTTGGCCCGGCCGACGTAACGGAGACGGTCTATCCGAGAGGCGGCTCCACCACATCCGGCTTCCAGGTAGCATTGTCCGTTTTGATTACGAGCGGCATGCACTGCTTGGCCAGCAGCGTGGAAGATTATCAGAGCAGCCCGGCACTCTCCTTCTATAAGGACTTCCCGTCTGTTTGGGACGACACGCATTTCATCGACGGCTATCCGGGCGAGTTTACCGAATTGGCACGCCGCAGCGGGGACAAGTGGTATGCCTGCGCGATTACTGACGAAGCGCGCGACGCAGAATTCAAGCTCGATTTCCTGGACGACGGCGAATATTATGCGATGGTCTATGCGGATGACGGCACGAGCAACCGTGGCCTGAAGCTCGAAATCGAGAAGGTCACGAAGGACGACACCCTCACCGTTCCGATGAAGGACGGCGGCGGCTGCGCAGTCATCTTCACAAAAGAAAAGCCCTCCGCGGCAGAAACCATCGAATTTGCAGAGCATGAATTGACTCTGGAGCGCAATACCAGCACCACGTTGGATGTGACCATTACGCCGGAAGAGCCGCTGATCCCCAGCCTGGTTTGGGAATCCAGCGACCCGTCGGTTGCGACGGTGGACGATAGCGGCAATATCACCGCTCTGCGTCCCGGCACGGCAGTCATCACAGCTACCTCCCCGGTGGACGATTCCGTATCGGATTCCTGCACCGTGACGGTTGAGATGGAGAAATATACCCTGGACCGCAACACCTGGACCATCGAGCGCGAGAGCAGCGAGAATATCTCCTTCCCGAGCGAAACGTCCATGATCCAGAATTCGCTGTCCGGCGATGTCGACGGAAAGACGGATAGCAGCGCGTGGCCGAAGAACATGGTGCTCTTCCCGATGAAGGACGAAGACTTCACGGCCACTGTGAAGGTGAGCGGCGGCTTGGATACCGCTTACCAGACGGTAGCATTGACAGCATTTGCAGATAGCAACAATGCTGCTTCTGTCATGAGAAGATACCACAGCAGCTTTGGCGGCAATATCTTTGAGTTTATGCGCTATCAGAACGGCTATAGCGAGCCCTATGTGGCGGACACCAATCCGTCTGAAGATGCATACTTGAAGCTGGAAAGAAACGGCAACATCTTCAAGGGCTATTATAGCTATGACGGCCAAGAGTGGGTGCAGATTGCAGAGCAGGATTGCACGCAGCTCCTGAGCCAGGACAACGTCATGCTTGGTGTATACACCGGCAACGGCGCTGGTAACAACAACAGCATCAAAATCACAATCGAAGACTTCACCTATAACGACGAGCTGATCCCGTTCGCTGTGAGCACCGAGACCACAATTACAGACGTAGAGCCTGTAGCGCTGGGCGAAGTCTATGCGGGCACTGCATTTGAAGACCTGCAGCTGCCGAGCACCGTTAAGGTGACCTTGCTCGATGGCACCGAGGCAGAGCTGCCTGTCACATGGGCAGCAGGCGACTACGACGGCGATACGCTGGATACCTACACGCTGGAAGGCACCATTACTTTGGAGAACGGTGCATTGAATGTGATGGATCTGAAGGCAACGGCAACCGTCACGGTAGTAGAGGCGCCGGTAGAGGACAACACGATCACGGCAACCTATAACAACAAGGACGTCACCCTATCGGTGGACGGCGAACCGCAGAAGATCGCAGACCTGCTCGGCAAACTCGAGATGAAGGATGTTGCGACCGGTTCGAATGTCGAACTGACCTTTGCACCGCGCGTGGAAGGCAAGAACTTCCGCTCCGTGAGCATCGACGGCGCAGAGCCGGAGCTCATCAGCGGCGATTCCTACACTTACACGGTTCCGATGGAAGGCGACGGCGTTGTTCTGGACTTCGTATTCGAAGTGACCGATAAGCGCATCCTCGAAGAGACTTACAACTACGCGAAGACCTATGTGGACGACGGCACCGTCGATTCGCTGGTCACCGCAGCGAAGGAAGCCTTCATGGAGGCTTATGAGGCAGCGGCAGCGGTATTGGACGACGACACGGCGACCCAGGCGCAGATTGATGCGGCTTGGAATGACCTGCTGAACGTCATCCACTATCTGGACTTCCAGGCGGGTGACGCGAGCGCGCTGGAAGAGCTGTATAACATTTTGAGCGGCCTGGTGGAAGACGACTTCACGAGCGACAGCTGGGCGGCATTTGAAGAAGCAATGACGCAGGCAGCGGAAGTTATTGCAGACGGCGAGCCGCTGGAAGCGGATGTCACGAAGGCCTATGAAGACCTGCTGAACGCAGCGGAGGGCTTGGTGCGTGCATCCGACCTGAGCAGCCTGAACGACTTGATCGAGAAGGCGGAAGAAGTAGCGGCGGAGATCGCAGAGGGCAAGTACCTGCCGGACGGCCAGGAAGCTTTCCAGGCGGCATTGGATGCAGCAAAGGCGCTGACGAAGGACGACGCGCAGGCGACGATCAACGAAGCGGCACAGACGCTGACCGAGGCCATGGCGGCGCTGCGCAAGAAGGCAGATAAGAGCGAGCTGGAAGCAATCCTGAATGAGCTCGAAGCACTGGACGCTTCCGATTACACAGCGACGAGCTATGCAGCGGTTGCAGCTTCCATTGCAAACCTGAAGACCCTGCTGGCGGACGAGACTCTCGACGCAGAAGAGGGCCAGGCGGTTGTGGACAACGCGGTCGCACAGGCGCGCGCGGCAAAGGCCAACCTGGTTGAAGTGAGCAACGGTGGTTCGAACTCCGGCAGCTCCAGCAATGGCAGCACGTCCGCAAACGTTGGCAATGCATATGGCGCTTCCGGTGTTGTGGCAGCAGGCCAGAATGTATCGGCTGTGAGCGCATATGTCCGCAGCGACACGACGGTCAACTTCACGCTGAAGCATGGCCAGGCGTATTGCTTCAAGATGACGGTTGTCAACGGCAACGCCATGACGCCGAGCTTCACGGTCGGCAACGGCGATGTGCTGAAGACGCAGTTCGTGGCGAAGATCGGCAACGACTACTATTACAGAGTCTATGCGATCGGCACGCCGGGCCAGAGCACGGGCGTTTATACCACCCTGCCGGGCCAGAACGCCGTCAAGCATTGCACGGTAACGATTGGCTAATCGAAAATAAAAGGGAAGGCTTTTCCCTAATAAACAGTAAGGACCCAATCCTGGAAGCTCCCGGGATTGGGTCCTTCTGTATTTGATGCTTCTATTTCTCACATGTGGTGCTGCGGAGCTGTGTGTTTTGCCTTTATGAAACAATTTTTCGACTGCCTCTGTAGGGCTTTCCCTGTGGAGCGGAAAACAAACTCCTCACAGTTTGCTTCCGTAGGGAACGCCGTAGGCGCGGATGACGCTGTGCGTCCGCCGTAGGCGCGGATGACGCTGTGCGTCCGCCGTAGGCGCGGATGACGCTGTGCGCCTGCCGTAGGCGCGGATGACGCTGTGCGTCCGATTGGCTAATCTAAAATAAAAGGAAAGTTTTTTCCTTATGAACAAAGAGGCCCCTGTCCTGGGATATCCCGGGGCGGGGCCTTTCTGCCTATGGCCGGAATAAGAGCGGTGTGAGGAAGGTTTGGAAAGGCTGTATTTGTAAGATGCTTTCCGCTTTTCAAAAAGGGCCAGGGGTGTTTTTGTGTACGCAATTGGCACAATGGTTCCTGGAAAATAAGACGGTATTTCATTTGACTCATTCAATTACAGATTTGATACTGTTCAATTTGCGTAGAAGATGCTATAATAACAAAGATATAGACGGACAATTTAGAACTATTTTTAACAAACCCTTCAAAATTTAGTGATAAACATCCATATATTCGTGGGTGGGCAAGGGATTCGTTCCCAAGCAAGATCGATAGAAAGGTTCGCGTTTAATCGAAAAAGGGGGCGGTGAGTTGTCTCATAAATTGCGCATATGGTGCGCAGCGGTCGCCGTGGCACTGGCCATTTCGCTGCTTTTTTCAGGCTGTTCTCTTTCAGCTCTGGACGCCCAGTCGCTGATGCGCCCTCCGCGTCCTACGGGGGAGCGCGCACAAATCCACGACGAACTGGAAAAATCGGCGGGCGCAAACCCTACTTTAAAATACCCCAGCAGGGGGGAATACCGCTCTGCAATTATTATGCATAGCCTTGTTAGCGCAGGGCAGGAAGATGCCATTGCATTCTATCAGAAAAAAGGCGACAGTGCTGGAATCAATGTCATGTTTATCCATAAAACAGAAGATGGCTGGAAGGCGGTTGGGGATTTTAATAACCCGGCCACTACAGTGGATAAAGTCTGTTTTGGCGATATAAACGGCGATGGGCACGACGAGGCGGTGATCGGTTGGGGAAGTAACCTCAATAACTCGACGACCATTTGCGTGTACTATTATGAAAACGGAAAAATGTGCGAGCTCAAACTGGAGCAGTCGTACACAGAAATGGTGGTTATGGATTTTGACGATGACCACAGCGATGAAATATTTACCGCGAGCGTAACGGTCGGCGACCAACCTGCGATCGCCCGGTTGTTGCGGGTCCGGGACGACCAGTTGGAGATCATCGGTTCCGCCAATCTGGATACGACCGTAACCAGCTATGCCTCCACTACGGCAGGAATCATCAGTGAATCCGGGAACTTGAAAGGCGTTGTATTGGATGGCCGAAAGAGCGCCGATACCTTGGTAACCGAGATGCTGTATTGGGACAAGGAGACTTCTACCTTGCAATCCCCCTTCTATGACAGCAATGCGCAGACGTCAAACTATACCCAGCGTAGGACACATGCGGTGTCGCAGACGATTGGGGATAGCAAGATTATTGAAATCCCCATTGTGACGCCGATGCCTGGTTATACGACGGATAACGCTCCGGATGAAACAAATTATTTGACGAATTGGCATCGCTTTGATGAGCGCGAAGGGACCTTGGTCCGAAGCGCTTCTATGGTAATGGATTACACCGATGGGTATTCCTTCCTAGTGCCGGACATGTGGCGGGGGAAAGCCAGCACACAGATGGACCCTTCCACGCGGACACTGACTTTCTATGAGTGGGTGGTTGCGGATGAAACCACCGGTTCCGGCGCGATGGGGGCGGCATTGCTGCGCCTACATGTCTTTACAAAGGACAGTTGGGAACGCCAGGAGGGGACAGATGGGTATTACCAGCTTGTGGACAACAACAATTTGGTGTTTGCCGCAGCAATCCCCACGCCGGATAATGCGCTGTCCCTCACAATCAATGATATCAAAAATGGATTTGAGCTGATCCGTCAGGAATAAGATAAAAATATGGGAGTTGTTGAGAGAGGTCCCAGCAAGGTTCACATGGGGAATGGGCGTGGGACGGACGTTTAAAAGTTCAGTAGGAAAGGGTGTACTGCCGTGAAAAAAGTATTGGTTGCAGAGGATGAACAGGCCATCCGCGAATTTGTTGTGATTAATCTGAAACGTGCCGGATACGAGCCATATGAGGCTTCCAATGGGGAGGAAGCGCTGGAAATCTATGAACGGGAGGGCAAGGATTTTGACGTTGCCATCCTGGACATCATGATGCCCGGAAAGTACGACGGCCTGGCCGTCTGCAAAGAGCTGCGCAAGCAGAGCGGCTCGATCGGGATTATCATGCTTACCGCGCGGACACAGGAGATGGACAAAGTCAGCGGCCTGATGATGGGCGCGGACGACTATGTGACGAAGCCGTTCAGCCCGTCGGAATTGGTGGCGCGTGTGGATGCGGTCTACCGCCGGGTTGCTTTGGCGCAGATGCGCGATGAAAACAATTTTAAAGAGGAGATCCGGTCCGGGGATTTTGCGCTCAACCTGCGCAACCGCACCTTGATGAAGCGCGGCGCGCCCATTGAGCTGACGCAGGTGGAGTTTCAGATCATGGAATACTTTTTCTCCAATCCGGGGACCGCTCTGGACCGTTCCGCGATTTTGAAGCATGTGTGGGGGGAAGCCTACTATGGAGAAGAGAAGATTGTGGACGTCAATATACGCCGCCTGCGCATGAAGGTGGAGGACGAACCCAGTAACCCAAAGCATATCGTGACGGTCTGGGGACTCGGCTATAAATGGGAGGCATAAATTTAGAGAGGAATCCATAGGAAAGGAGGAAAACCCGCATGGTGGTAAAGGGAATTACAAAACGCTGGCTTTTGAACAGCCTTGGTGTTATACTGATCTTGATCGTCGCGCTGGTTTTCAGCCTTTCGTATGCCATACAAAATTATATTTATTATGGGATTCAACAGGCGATCAACGGCCGCGCAGGGGAATTGACCAATGTTTTCTCCGATTACGGGCAACGTTCTTCGCAGGACTTCCTCACGGCCGCGCGAAATTATGTGGAGAATTTCCCCAACAAGGAAAGCATGGAGTTGATGGTGTTCAATTCCGAGGGGCATATCATCACAACGTCCATTGGGTTTGCGCCGGATCAAAGCCAGCCCATGCCGGATTACCAGCAGGCATTGGCCGATGCGAATGGGTATGGCACATGGACCGGGCGCTTGACCAGCGGGGAAAAGGTGATGGCTGTCACGCGGGTGATCCACAACGACGCCGGCAGCGTGGTGGGCGGCGTCCGGTACGTTGTTTCGCTGGAGGAAGCGGATAAGCAGATCGGTATGGTGGTAGGGATTCTGATCCTGGCGGGCGTCGTGATCCTGCTTTTTATTTCCACTTCGAGTTACTATTTTATGAAGTCCATCCTCACGCCGATCAAGGAGATTGGCGCGACCGCGCGGCGGATCGCACAGGGCGATTTCAAAGCGCGCATTGAAAAATCCAACGACGATGAGATCGGCCAGCTGTGCGACACCATCAACGACATGGCGGTGGAGCTGGGCGCGGCGGAAAAGATGAAAAATGATTTCATCTCCTCCGTCTCCCACGAGCTGCGCACGCCGTTGACTGCCATCAAGGGCTGGGCAGAGACGATGCAGGGCGGCGGTATGGACGACGAAACCTTCGACAAGGGCATGAGCGTCATCATCCGGGAATCCGAACGGCTGTCCGGCATTGTGGAGGAGCTGCTCGACTTTTCGCGTATGCAGAGCGGCCGCATGACCCTGACAATGGACAAAATCGACATTCTTGCCGAGTTGGGCGAAGCGGTCTATATGTTCAGCGAGCGCGCAAAATCCGAACACAAGTATCTGCTATATGAAGAGCCGCGGATGCTTTCCCCGGTCTTGGGGGACATCAACCGTTTGCGGCAGGTATTTGTCAATATCCTGGACAATGCGTTAAAATATACAGGCGAGGGCGGGACCATCAGCGTGGTTGCCTCCGAGGAGAACGGCTACATCCGGGTCGCCATCAGCGACAACGGCTGCGGTATCCCGCCGGAGCACCTGCCCAACGTGAAAAAGAAGTTTTATAAGGCGAACCAGACCGTCCGGGGTTCCGGGATTGGGCTGGCACTCGCCGACGAGATCATGCGGCTGCATTCCGGCAGCCTGGAAATTGAAAGCCACGAGAATGTGGGGACTGTGGTGACCATCCGGATCCCTGCATTCCTCGAAAAGGCGCCGGACGCCGCGCAGGACACAGAAAGGATATCCGAATAGAATGGCTAGAGAAAAGACAAAACGTATTACTTCCATCGGCGGCCAGGCACTGATCGAGGGCATCATGATGCGCGGGCCGAAGCGCACCGAAATTTCTGTGCGCATGCCGGATGGCACCATTTCTTCTGAAACCCTGGAGACGGACGGCCTGGGGAAGAAGTACAAAATTTTCCGGCTCCCGATTTTCCGCGGGATAGCGGCTTTTATCGATTCCCTTTCCACAGGCTTTAAGGCGCTGAATATCTCCGCAGAGAAGTCTGGGATGGCTGAGGAAGAGGGGGAACCCTCCAAGTTTGACCAGTGGATGGAGCGGGTGTTTGGCGATAAGCTGATGAACGCCATTATGGCGGTGGGCACGGTCCTGGGCCTGCTCTTGGCCATTGTGCTGTTTTTCTTTTTGCCGACCTGGCTGTTTAATGTGTGCGAGCAATACCTCTTTGGAACGGGGATTGAAGCATGGCGCTCCATCATTGAGGGCGCGATGCGCATCGGTATTTTTGTGGCGTATATCGCCATTGTAGCGCATATGTCGGAGATTAAGCGCGTGTTTGAGTATCACGGCGCGGAACATAAGACCATTTTCTGCTATGAAAATGAAGAAGAGCTGACCGTTGAAAACGTGCGGCATCACAGCCGCTTCCATCCGCGCTGCGGCACGAGCTTTATGATTATCATGCTGCTGCTGGGGGTCATCATCGGGTTCTTCATCCCGTTCACAAACCCCATCCTGCGCACATTGGTCAAATTGCTTTGTATTCCGGTGGTGGTGGGCATCGGCTATGAGCTTATCCGTATCTGTGGGCGTTATGACAACCTTGCCACGCGCATCATTTCGGCCCCCGGCCTCTGGATGCAACGGCTGACAGTCAAGGAACCGGACGACAGCATGATCGAAGTGGCGATTGAGGCGATGAAGGCGGTCATCCCGGAGGACGGGACGGATCTGCAATGCCCGTTACAGGCCAAGCAGCCAAAGGAGAAAACGGCATGACGCTGCGGCAAACGTATCAAAAGGGAAAGATGCTTTTAGAAAAGGCAGGGATTGAAACCCCTGCCTTTGATGCTGTCTGCCTGTTTGAAAAGGTCTTTGGTATGGATCGCCAAAAGCTGATGATCCATGGGATGGAACCGGCGGAAGAAGCGCACGCGGCCGCATATTGGGAGCTTTGTGAAATGCGGGCGCAGGGGCGGCCGTTGCAGTACATCCTTGGCGAGTGGCCGTTCATGGATTTTACGCTTTGCGTGGGAGAAGGCGTTCTGGTGCCGCGCGAGGAGACGGAGTTGCTGGTGTATACAGCGGCGGAACGGCTCCGTGTGGGCAGCGGCGCGAAAGGGCCTTGGAAAGGGATCGACCTCTGCGGCGGAAGCGGCGCAGTGGCGATCGGGCTTGCATCCCTGCTCCCAGGGTTAGAGATATCCTGCGCAGAGCTCTATGCGGATGCTTTCCGGTTTTTGGAGGCCAATGTCCGCCGGCTGGCAAGCAAGGCCGTCCATCCGGTCCGATTAGATGTCTTGTCGCCGGAATCGGCCGCACCGTTTTCCGGACTGGACCTTGTGGTGTCGAACCCCCCTTACGTGGAGGCGGGGGTGATTGCGGGACTACAAAAAGAGGTGCAGCAGGAACCGCGCACAGCCCTGGACGGCGGGGAAGATGGGCTGGTGTTCTACCGGGCGATTGCGCAGCTATGGGTCCCGCGTTTGAAGCCCGGCGGCGTTGCCGCTGTGGAGATCGGGGAAGAACAGGCGCAGGCCGTGACGGAATTGTTCCAAGAGGCGGGTGTGCGGGAAATCGAAGTGCGCAAGGATTTTAACGGGTTGGACCGCGTGGTCGTTGGCGTCCGGGCATAGGTTTGTAAATGGATGGCTTGGCGGCGCGCAGGCGTGCTGGATTGTGCCCGCCGCTTTCCGGCGAGAGGGCATTGGCCTGGGAAAAATATGGAATGCAGGATTTTACAGAAGCAGGGAGGCAAATATTTGTTCGAAATTGCCCTCCATCCATTGCTTTTCTTTCAAAAATACGATATAATAATGCAAGTTATTTTATGACTTGTCGCTTCGAGACGCCGGAACTTCTTCCGGCGTTTTTCCAATCAAAAGACCGGAGGGAATCAAATGGCCATGGACAAAAGCCGCGGCGCGGCTGCGGGAAAAACGATGGATAAAAAGGCGGCGCTGGAGACAGCGCTGGCGCAGATCGAAAAGCAGTTTGGCAAGGGCGCGGTGATGCGTCTGGGCCAGAACGAGGCCATGCATGTGGAGGCGATCCCCACCGGTTCGCTTTCCCTGGATCTGGCGCTCGGGATCGGCGGGCTGCCGCGCGGCCGTATTGTCGAGATCTACGGCCCGGAGAGTTCCGGCAAAACCACGCTGGCCCTGCATTGCATCGCAGAGGGGCAGAAGAACGGCGGCAACGCGGCGTTCATCGATGTAGAGCACGCCCTCGACCCGGTGTACGCCCGCGCGCTGGGCGTGGATGTGGACGGCTTGCTCGTTTCCCAGCCGGATACCGGTGAACAGGCGTTGGAGATCACGGAGGCGCTGGTGCGTTCGGGCGCCATCGACGTGATTGTTGTCGACTCGGTGGCGGCCCTGGTGCCGCGCGCGGAGATCGAGGGCGAGATGGGCGATTCCCACGTCGGCCTGCAGGCGCGCCTGATGAGCCAGGCGCTGCGCAAGCTGGCGGGTGCGATTTCCAAATCCAACTGCGTGGCGATCTTCATCAACCAGCTCCGCGAAAAGGTGGGCGTGATGTACGGCAACCCGGAGGTCACCCCCGGCGGCCGCGCATTGAAGTTCTATTCCTCGGTACGCATCGATATCCGCCGCATCGAGACGCTCAAAAACGGCACGGAACAGGTCGGCTCCCGCACCCGTGCGCGCGTGGTGAAAAATAAGATTGCGCCGCCGTTCCGCGAGGCGGAGTTCGACGTGATGTACGGCCGCGGCATTTCACGCGAAGGCGAGCTGCTCGACCTTGCGGTCAAGCTCGACATTGTGCAGAAGAGCGGCGCCTGGTTCTCCTACAAGCAGGAGCGCCTTGGACAAGGCCGCGACAATGTCAAAAACCTGTTCGCCACCAATAAGGAACTGGCGGACGAAATCGAACAGCAGGTCCGCGCAAATGTCGGGAAACTCTATGCCAAGTCGGCGGTACCCATGCCGAACGCTTCCCCAGCGAAACCGCTGGAGATCCCCGCGCCTGCGGCGGAGGTGGCAAAACCGGCCTCCCGCGCAGCGGCTGCGAAAATCGACATAGAGGCCGACGACGTCGAATAGACATGAATCATAAAAGGATGGGAATGCTTTGTTAGTTACCGCATTGGAGCCGCGGCGCAAACGCCTGACGGCCCTGTTCCTGGATGGGGAGCTCGCCGCAAAGTTAGACTCGGAGACCCTGTTGCAATCCGGCCTGCGGATTGGGATGGAGCTCGACGACGAAGAGCTGTACCGGCTGATCCAGCGGAGCGACGCACACCGCGCGCAGGAGAAGGCGCTCTACCTGTTGGAGCACCGCAGCCACTCCAAAAAGGAACTGGCGGATAAGATTTCCCGGACGGCGGGGCGCGAGGCAGCGGAACGCGCTGCGGAGCGCATGGAAGAGCTCGGCCTGGTCAACGACGCGCAATATGCGCGCAATTTGGCGGAAGAGCTGCTGCAGCGCAAGCGGTTTGCGGCGCGCCGTGCGGAATATGAGCTCTTGCAAAAGGGGATCGACCGCGCGCTCGCCCAGGAAATTGTGGAAGAGCTCGCCCCAGAGCCGGAGGAATCGCTCCGGTTCCTGCTGGAACGGAAATATCAGAGGTCCCTTTCCGATGAAAAAGGGCGCCGCCGCGTGTTTGCTGCGCTGCAGCGGCTTGGTTACAGCGGCGAGGACATCCGCACAGCGCTGCGGGACTATATCGACTACGAAAATGAGGATTGAAGAATGGCATCTGTTGGAATGATCAGCCTCGGCTGTGAAAAGAACCGGGTGGACGCGGAGATGATGATGGCGCGTCTGCAAAAGGCAGGATATGAATTGGTGGACGACGCCTCCTGTGCGGATGTGGCGATTGTGAACACCTGCGGCTTTATCGAGGCGGCCAAGAAGGAGTCCATCGGGGAGATTTTAGAGCTCGGCAAGCAGAAGGCGGCCGGGCAAATCAAAGCGATCGTGGTCACCGGCTGCATGGCGGAGCGCTATCAGCAGGAGATCCGCAAGGAGCTGCCCGAGGCCGATGCGGTCTGTGGGATTGGAGCGGACGCCGACATTGTGGAAGTGGTGGACCGCACCCTGCGCGGCGAGCATCCGGAGCTGTTCCCCGAAAAGACGCTCCTGCCCCTGTGCGGGGAGCGCGTCCATTCGACCCCGCTCTACTCCTCCTATATCAAGATCGCGGAGGGCTGCGACAACCGCTGTTCTTATTGTGCGATCCCATTGATCCGCGGGCCGTACCGCTCCCGTCCCATAGAGAGCATTCTGGAGGAAGCGAAGGCATTGGCGGAAAGCGGGACAAAGGAACTGATCGTCATCGCGCAGGATACCACCCGTTACGGGCGCGACCTATATAAGAAATGGATGCTGCCGGAGTTATTACATAAGTTGTGCTCCGTGGACGGCGTGGAGTGGATCCGACTGCTGTATTGCTATCCGGACTTCATGACGGAAGAACTGATGGATACGATCGCGCAGGAGCCAAAAATTGTCAAATACGTCGACCTCCCGCTTCAGCATTGCAGCGGGCCGGTGCTCCGGGCCATGCGCCGCTTTGGGGACCGCGAAAAGCTCACGGCGCTGATCGGGAAGATGCGCGAGCGAATCCCCGGCCTGGTCCTGCGCACCACCGTGATCGCAGGCTTCCCCGGCGAGACGGAGGAGGACTTTGCGGAATTGTGTGATTTTATCAAAGAAATCCGCTTTGAGCGGCTGGGCTGCTTTGCCTATTCGCAGGAGGAGGATACCCCCGCCGCCGAGATGGAGAACCAGATCGAAGAGGACGAGAAGCGCCGCCGCGCCGGCCGTGTGATGGAGACCCAGATGGGGATTATGCAGGATTGGGGCGAGGCACAGGTTGGCAGGGTGTTTGACGTGCTCACCGAAGGCTTCGATGAGGAGACGCAGTGCTGGTTTGGCCGCAGCTATGCGGATGCACCGGAGATTGACGGCAGGGTCTATTTCACGGCCGCAGATGTGCCTGCCCCGGGACAGTTTGTGCGGGTGCGTATCACCGCATGTATGGACTGCGACCTGATGGGCGAAGCGGAATAGCGCGCCCCGTGGAGGTATCGATATGAACTTGCCCAATAAACTGACGGTATTGCGCATGGCGATGGTGCCGTTTTTCGTTGGAGCCCTGCTGTGGCAGGAGCTGCCGCACAACTGCTTGATCGCATTGCTCCTATTTCTTGCAGCGTCCTATACGGATCACTTAGATGGAAAGATCGCCAGAAGCCGGAACCTGATTACCAACTTCGGGAAATTCATGGACCCATTGGCGGATAAGATCTTGGTGATTTCCGCCCTGGTTTGTTTTGTGAGCTTGGGGCTGATCAACCCCTGGTGGGTGCTGATTATCATTGCGCGTGAATTCCTGGTGACTTCCCTGCGGCTGGTTGCCGCGGACGAGGGTGTGGTGATCGCGGCGAACAAATGGGGAAAGGTCAAGACGGTCAGCCAGATCATTGCCATCGCATTGATCTTGGCGATGCAGTATGCACAGGAGCTGATCGCTGCGGGAACCCTTTCCGCTTTCTCGGTGGGAGGCGTACCGGGCGGGATGGTTTTCCTGTGGATCGGGGAAGCGCTCATGGCGGTTACCGTGTTTTTTACGGTGCTCTCCGGAGGAATCTATTTAAAACAGAATTGGAAGGTAATCGGCAATTCGAAATAAGGAAAACAAAAGGCCGCGGATGCACTTGTTGCATGCCGTGGCCTTTTATGTTTTTCGGGATTGTTTCCTCTGTTTCTTTCGAGCCCGTTTAAATCGCAGGAAAGCGATGTATTCGCGGAGCTCTTTTTTCTCTGCATCCTCAAATTCGGCGGGCAGAAGCATACAGTTTTCTGCCCTATGGAACGAATAAGGTTCATCCACCAAACCAAGCAGGTAGTCAAGCGATATATCGAATAGTTTTGCGATTTCCATTTTCATTGTGTCATCCGGAGCGCTGCGGTTTCGCTCATATGAAGAGATCGTATGGATGGATACGTTGAGTTTATCTGCTAAATCCTGCTGGGAAAGGCCGTGATCCTTGCGAAGTTCCTGGAGCCTTTCTCCTAACATGGTTTCCCCCTTTGTATATGCAATTTTGTTTGTTCATGC
Source organism: Anaeromassilibacillus sp. 1001302B_160321_C8 (assembly GCF_015554745.1). NCBI lineage: Bacteria > Bacillati > Bacillota > Clostridia > Eubacteriales > Acutalibacteraceae > Anaeromassilibacillus > Anaeromassilibacillus sp. 1001302B_160321_C8. The sequence goes on from NZ_JADNJD010000005.1 coordinate 150,390, forward strand.
TCATAAATATTATAAAATTTTTATGGTTTTATACAATTAAATGAAAGAAATCTTATGAATTTTTCTTGACACTCATAAAATCCTGCGGTATCATTTAAATAATCCGGAAGAAACTTATGGGTTACCGCGCCCCCATAATCCGAGAAAAAGGAGGAAAAAACATGAAAGCCAATAAAAAGAGGATCGTCCTGTCGGCGCTCTCCTTGGTTTTGGTCTTCTGCCTGCTGGCAGGCGGAACCATGGCCTGGTTTACCGACACGGAAAAAGTGGCTGGTAATTTTTCCGCTGGTATTCTGGATATTGAAGTAAATCCAGACCCGGAGAACGGAAACTTTACGACCACGAAGCCGATGAAGTTTAAGAATCTCCGCCCGATGCTCCTTGATAATTTTGATAAGGAACTGGTGGAGTCCGGCGACGTCAACAATCTGGAAAACAACAACCAGGACCCGAAAAATTATGGGGATAACCTGCCGATCTATTTCCGCCCGGTCCGCGTGGAGAACCGGGGCACCCTGCCGATCTATATTCATCTCGGCATGAATGCGACGGCTGGCAACGACACAGAGCCGGTGCTCTATGGTGACAACAAGTATGAGATCGACCAGGATCTGTACAAGGATAAGCCGTGTGAAAATACGCTCGAAGACGCGCTCAAGATTTTTGTCTATAAGAAGGATGGAGATACTTGGACGCGTTTGGAGAACATCAACCTCAACAAGGAAACGGCCACCTCTAACGAGAAGATCTGCTACGATCCCACCGATATCATCGGCGCTAACGAAGAGGTTACATACATCATCGGCGGGTATCTGCCGTCTACGGCGGACAACAAATACCAGGGCCAGCATTATCACGGCGCTCTGGAAGTTACGGCGCAGCAGGCAGACCTGGGCCCGTACCCTCATAATGAAACCGGTGAAGATCCGGCTGAATTCGTCGTGAATGTTCCGGCGACGTTGGTAGATGTGTCTATCGGTGAAACGGGTGAAGTCGTGGAAAGCGGCTTGACAATTCCGATGACCTTTGCAGCAGGAACAACACAGGCTACCGGTTCTGAGGTTATGGAGCAGATTGAACAATTCCTTGAAACTTATAGCCATGATGGAGTAAAATATAAGTATGCTGGTTCTTATGCACCGCCGACATTTGGGATTATCGATAATGGAGATGGCACATATTCGGCTAGCTTTGAGGGAACAGATTATAAGAGTTTGCGTATAGATGTGAGTCCCAGAGGATAAAGGGAAACAAAATTTCTCTGAATCTGTAGCATGAATAGGTAAATCCTAGGATTGTGGGGTCAACTGTTACCTTATAAGTTTCAAACCTCTTTTCTTTGCAAAGAAAACCGTTTTCAAGTTTCCTTTCCCATTCTCTTTACATTTTCCGCCCAGCGGCATATAATAAAACGTACAGAATATGTATGGTTGAAATGCAGCGAGCGGAAGAAGTACCTTTGGATTTTCCTGCAACAGAGAAAAAGCGCCATGGGCTGAGAGCGCTTTTGGCGGGTGCCGGAGGGAAATGCGTCCGTGATGCCGGAAAAGAGACCGGCAGTGCAGGCGGGGGGAAAGGATAGTATCCTCGCACGGCAGCCGCCGTTACCGGCAGCAACGAGATAGAAAACGGAGTGGAACCGCGGTTAAAAATCGCCTCCGTCCCTTTGGGGACGGGGGCGGTTTTTTATTGTTTTGGAAAGCAGGTGACAAGGGAAGCAATGTTTGACCAGTTAAAAGCAGAGTTGGACTCCATTATGGAACGGGACCCGGCTGCGCGGAGCCGATGGGAGGTCTATTTCCTCTATTCGGGCTTCAAAGCCGTGCGCTCTTACCGCAAAGCGCACTGGTTTTATCAGCATGGGCATAAATTTATCGCGCGTTGGATCAGCCAGCGCGCCCGGCATAAGACAGGGATCGAAATCCACCCCGGCGCAACCATCGGCAAGGGCCTGTTTATCGACCACGGGATGGGCGTCGTGATCGGCGAGACAACCGAGATCGGGGATAACTGCACCCTGTATCAGAACGTCACGCTGGGCGGCACCGGTAAGGAACAAGGAAAACGCCACCCAACCTTAGGCAACAATGTGATGGTGGGTTCCGGCGCCAAGGTGCTGGGGCCGTTTAAAGTGGGCGACAACGCCCGCGTGGCCGCGGGCGCGGTAGTCCTGGACGAGGTCCCGGCCAACGCCACGGCGGTCGGCGTGCCCGCGCGCGTGGTGCGGATCAACGGCGTCAAGCCCAACAGCCTCGACCAGGTGCATGTGGCGGACCCGGTTTCGCAGGAGCTGTGCCGGATGCAGGCCAAGTGCCTGAATTTGCAGACACGTTTGGAGGCTTTGGAAAAGGAGCGCGCCCGTTCTTCGGAACATCCGGAGCGCGAAAAGAGTGCGCAATAGCCATTCGATAAAATGCCCCTGTCCAATGCGCGGAAAAGACACGATGCGTCTTGTATTTTTCCGAAAAATCCCATATAATAACGGGTACTGGAGCGCACAGAACAATAAAGCTGGGAGGAACAAGGACAATGAAAATCTATAATACCCTGACGCGCCAAAAGGAAGAGTTTGTGCCGATCACAGCCGGAGAGGTGAAAATTTACGCCTGCGGCCCCACGGTGTACAATTACATCCATATTGGCAATGCGCGGCCGATCTGTGTGTTCGATGTGTTGCGCCGCTATATGGAGTACCGGGGGATGAAGGTCACCTATGTGCAGAATTTTACGGATGTGGACGATAAGATCATCCGCAAAGCGAATGAGGAGAACAGCGACTACCTCACCGTCTCCCAGCGTTATATTGAAGAGTATAAGACGGACGCCGAGGGCTTGAATGTCCGCCCGGCGACGATCCATCCGCTGGCGACGGAGAACATCGAGGAAATCATCAGCATGGTCGCGACCCTGATCGACAAGGGCTATGCGTATGCGGCGGACAATGGGGATGTCTACTTCCGCACCCATAAGGACGAAGGCTATGGAAAGCTTTCCCATCAGCCGCTGGAGGACTTAGAGGCGGGCGCGCGTATTGCCGTGGGCGAAGAGAAAGAGGACGCGATGGATTTCGCCCTTTGGAAGGCCGCCAAAGAGGGGGAGCCGAGCTGGGTATCCCCGTGGGGTAACGGCCGCCCGGGTTGGCACATTGAGTGCTCCGCCATGGCAAAGCACTATTTGGGAGAGACCATTGACATCCATTGCGGCGGGCAGGACCTGATTTTCCCGCACCACGAAAACGAGATCGCACAGAGCGAATGCTGCAACGGGGTGCCGTTTGCGCACTACTGGATGCACAACGGATATATCAACGTCGATAACCGCAAGATGAGCAAATCCCTCGGCAATTTCTTCACGGTGCGCGATGTGGCGGCGCAGTTCGGCTACGAACCCATCCGCTATTTGATGGTGGCTTCGCATTACCGCAGCCCCATCAATTACAGCGTGGAGGTCATCGAGCAGTGCAAGGCGGGATTGGAGCGCCTGTACAATTGCCGCGACAACCTGGCGTTCCTGCTGAAGAATGCCCCGGAAGGGGAAAAGGAGGGCGAGAAAGAGATTCGCCGCCGCTTCAGCGAATACCAGGACCACTTCATCGAGGCGATGGAGGACGATTTGAACACGGCGGATGCACTGTCGGCGCTGTTTGACCTGGCGAGGGACATCAATTCCACGCTGAATGCGTCCTCCGCGCCCAGCAAGGAGCTGTGTGCCTATGCGCTGGACCTCTTTAACGAGCTGGCCGGTGTGCTGGGCCTGCTCTACAACCAGAAGGACGACCAGCTTCTGGATGAAGAGGTGGAAAAGCTGATCGAGCAGCGCAACGAGGCCCGTAAAAATAAGGATTGGGCCACCGCGGACCGCATCCGCGACGAGCTGAAAGCGCGCCATATCGTTTTGGAGGATACACCGCAGGGCGTCAAATGGAAGGTTGAGGAATAAATCCGGTTTTGCGGCCCGGTGAGGACAACCGGGCCATGCGGCGCCGGGATGAAAAGCGGCTCCCGCCGGACTAACCAAGCCGGCGGGAGCGCGGTTTCTATGAGAAAAGGGGCGTTCCGATTGGCAAAGGAAAAGGAAAACAAGACGAATGTCATGCGGATCTTGGACAAGGCAAAGGTTCCGTATAAATTCTATTTTTACGAGCATGAAGACGGGGCCATCGACGGCGTTGCGGTCGCCCATAAGCTGAACCAGAATGTGGAGCAGGTGTTCAAGACGTTGGTGACGAAGGGGGCATCCGGCGCGTTCTACGTCTTTGTGGTGCCTGTGGCAAAGGAATTGAACCTCAAGGCAGCGGCCAAAAGCGTGGGGGAAAAATCCGTGGAGATGATCCACGTGAGCGAGATCAATAAGGTGACCGGCTACATACGCGGGGGATGTTCCCCCATTGGGATGAAGAAGCTGTACCGCACCGTGGTGGACAAGAGCTGCGAGGCCTTTCCCAGCATCATTTTCAGTGCGGGAAAGATCGGTGCGCAGGTGGAAGTAGCGCCGCAGGATCTGCTGCGTTTGGTGAATGGAACATCGGCGGAGATTGCAGTAGAGCCGTAAACAGATGCGGCAATGGGATGAGAGGGAGTGGAACCATGACGGAAACTTCGCTTTTGCAGGCGATTGAAACGATGATGGACCGAAAGCTGGAGCCGATCCGGGAGGATATGGCCCGCATGAAGCAGGATCTGTCCGGTGTCCGGCAGGAACAGGCGACGATCCGCCGCGATGTGACGGCGGACAGCCAGACGCTTGTCGGAGTCAAGCAGAGCCTGACGGAACTGAAACAAGGGAATACCGCCCTGAAGCAGGAGATCAACGCGGTGAAGCAGGAGACGGCAGACTCTAAACAAAAGCTGGTGGGCGTTGCGCAGGATCTTTCCACGGTGAAGCAAGGCATTACCGCTGTAAAACAGGCGGAAGCAGATCTAAAACAACTGGTGACCGGTGTGGGACAGGACACCACCGGTTTAAAACAGGCTGTGGCGGCAGAGCGTCAGGAGTTGGCCGGATTCAAGCAGGAATTCTTGGCGGTGAAGCAGATGCTTTCCAATCTGGAAACGGTTGCTTCCGGGATCGAGCAGGATGTGGCGACGATCCGCCAGGACATTGCAAAGGAACGAAAGGCCATGGAACTCATGGCACAGAAGACGGTCCAGGTGGAGGCCACCCTGGAGAACGTTACGAATCCGCGCCTACAGACGGTGCAGGACAGCCAAAAAGAGGTGCAGTCCCGCCTGGATGCATTCGACCTGTTGGACGAAAAGCTGGAGAAAGTCCGCAGCATTGTGGACGTTTTGCGGGCGATCCGAATCAACCCGCAGTATTGATCGCATTGGAAACCGGCGGGCGGTTCCCGGCCAAGGAAGGGTCCGGGCCGCTGCGCCGGTTTTTGCTTTGAAAATGTTTGTGACAGCGGAGGAAGCCATGGAATATCAAAAAATCCGTGAATTGCAGGATTGGCCGCGCCAGGAGGCGTTTGACCATTTTTACCATCAGGTGGTCACAGCGGTGACCCTGACAGCGGACGTGGACGTCGCGCCGCTTCTACAGGCCTGCCGGGAGAGGGGGCTTCGCTTCTTCCCGTCCTTCCTGCATCTTCTCAGCCGCGTGGTCAACCGGCACGATGCATTTAAGATGGGGCATAATGCGGAGGGGGAACCGGTCATCTGGAAGCAGGTTTCCCCCTCCTACACGGTCTTTCAGGAGGAGGATTCCTCCTTTTACAGCCTCAGCACGGAATATGTCCCAGAGTTTGAAGCGTTTTACCGGCAGGTGGTCTTGGATATCGAGCAGAGTAAGCCCCTGCAAGGCCCGCGCTGGAAGGAGGAGCCGCCCAACCGGTTCTATGTCTCATGCATCCCGTGGCTGCACTATCGGGGCTTTAGCATGCAGATGTACGGCGACGGGAAGCTGCTCTGCCCCATTTTTACGTGGGGAAAGTTCGAGCGCAACGGGGATAAAACCGTGATGCCGCTCACCATACAGATTCACCACGCCAGCGCGGATGGGTTCCATATCGCTCAGTTGTTCCAGGAACTGCAATGGGAAGTGGACCACTTTTCAGAGGAACAGGCCGGCGCATAGCGAAAAAATTGGGCTGCCGAAAATCGTTTCCGGAATTTTCCGGCTTCGACAGGCTTCCGTGCCTTTCTCCCTTCCCCAGTGATACAATGGCGTGGAAAGGGGAGGAGCGAACGTGCAGATTGCGATCTGTTGTTCAATGCAGGAGGATGCGGATCATGGAACGTACCGGACGTATGGGCTAAAAATGGGGGATGTGCGTGTGGATGATATTTCCACCCATTGGCGTACAGTCGCCCGTTTGCGGCGCAAACTGATCAAAAACCAGGTTTCCCCGGTGCATCTGTGGGATGTAGTGGAGGACTTTTTGGCGGCGTGTTAGGCTGGTTTACCCGATGGAAAAGTTCACAACAAGAGAAAACGGCTTCTGTCCAGGGGATTCCCGAGACGGGGCCGTTTTTTCATGCGGCGGTCAATCGGCATGGGGCTGAGGCCGTTGCATGCTTTTTTTCAAATCGTTCGAAACAGGATTGAAAGAACCGCCTTTTTTCAGTATAATAGGAATGATTTTCGTCTATTTTAACGAATGATGGCAATGAAATGGGAAGGTTGTCTCAAGCTGCAATGCCAAAGGAGGAGCGCTATGGAATTGCAAAGGGGTATAAAACGTTTTGCAATAGGGTTGTTTTTGCTGCTGTTTGCGGTAGGGTTTGTCCCCCTGTCCGTATTTGCGGCGGAAGAACAGGGGGATGCGGATAAAATCCAAATTACATACTACTATTTTTCTTCCTGCGAGAGCTGTGAGGATGGCGAGAACTACCTGCTCGCCCTGGAGGGACAGATCGAGGACGCGATCTCCCCGGACGAATATGAATTCCATCTAAAGAACGTCTTTGAAGAGGACGCCTATGAGGATTTCATGGAACGTACCAAGGATATGGCAACGGACGAGTTCACCCCGGCCCCTCCCATGCTGGATGTGAATGGGACCTGCCTATTTGGGGTGGACGACATCACAAACAAGGCCCGCAGCGTGATCCTGGAGGAAAAGGAAAAACTGCGCACGGAAGAAGAGCGGCTGGAGAGCTTCCGCAATGTTCCGGCCGAGAGCTCTTACTTTGTGTATTTCTATGTGCCCGCCTGTGACGACTGTGAAAAGGTGCAGGTTTACCTGAGCAATATGGACAAGCAGTTTGCGTTGGAGCAGAACCAGGTCACCAATTTGCAGGTAAATTATGTCAACATGAGCGCCCTCGACAACGTGCCCCTGGCGCATTGGTTCTTTGACCAATACGGCGTGCCGGAGGAACGGCAAAAAGCGCCGGTCCTTTTCTATCAGAATGGCTATTTGCAGGGCTATGAGGACATCGTCGCCAATATGCCGAACATCATTATGAGCGGCGAAGCGCTGAACTGGGAGGACATCGACTATGTGCCGGAATCCCAGGCCGGGAGCTTTGGGTGGAATGATTGGGCCTTTCTGGTGCTCACCGGCTTTGCGAACGGCTTGAGTCCCTGCGGGATCTCGCTGCTCCTGCTGTTGTTTTCCCTGCTGCTGGCCAAAAATGCCAATATCCTCAAGCTGGGCTTGACGTTTATCACCGCGCGCTTTTTGACCTTTTTGCTGCTGGGGACGGTTTTGTACTCCGCATTTGAGCAGATCAGCGCCATCCTTTCCCCGGTGGGAAAGGCTTTGCAAATTCTCATCGCAGTTTTGGCGGTGTTCTTTGCGATCCTGAATTTTATGGATTACTTTGCGGCGAGGAAAAACGAGTATGGGAAGATCCGCTTCCAATTGCCGCCCAAGCTCCGTGCATTCCAGCGCGATTACCTGGAGAACACCTTGAATTGCGGCGGCAAGTACCTGACGGGAACGGTCTTCATCGCGGGGATCGTCCTCTCCGTAGGGGAGTTCCTCTGCACGGGCCAGCTCTATTTGGCGTCGATCATCTATATGATGCAGCGGCAGACAGCCTGGGACATGACGGTCTTTTTGGCGTTTGTGGTCTATCTGCTTGCGATGTCCCTGCCGCTTTTGCTGCTGACCCTATTGGCAAAACGCGGTTCCCAGGTGTTGCAGCTTTCGGAAATGACGCGCGGGAAGCTGCCTTGGATTAAATTGCTCTACGGCGTGCTGTTCTTGTTGTTTGCCGTATTATTATTTGTATTCTTGTGGTGATTGCGATGTTTGGAAAGAAAAAAGAGAAATCGCCTGCGGCGCTGGGCTTCTCCCTGTTTAATCAGGAAGGGGAACGGACGGCGCAGCATGCAGCGGTATCCCTGCCCTTGAACCGGGAGGCGGTTTTGGAAAAGAGTATCGAGTTTTTCCAGGACCCCCATCCTTGTGCGATCCACGAAGGGGCTGTGCGGATGCGGATGTTGGGAGAGTTGGAGGCCTATCTGAAAGGGAAGGGCTTGGTAAGGCTCTCAGAGATGCCGGATTCCCTGCGCCATTACCTGGATTTGGAAGCTGAATATGTATATATTGCGCTCGACGAGGCGTAGCAGGATGCTTTACGCCGGCGCAGATCGGCAATATCGGGTGTCTGGAAAGTGTTTATCCAATCCTATCCAGTAGGGGTTGGTAATTTTTCACAATTCGCATTATAATCTTTTCATTTGTCCCTGTCTGCTCTATAATGGGGTGTAAGGGGGGATAAAGAATGGTTTATAAAGTGCTGGAAGAGACCGTCACCGACGAGGAGCAGGGACAGCGCCTTACATATGGCATCATTGCCGGAGCTGCTGTGGTCAGCGATATTTCCGATAAACGCGAAGCCGTGGAACGGCTTGTCGAGTTGCTGAATACGCGGCAGGTGCCCCTGATGCACTTTAAAGATGTGATCGAGGACTTCCTGACACGATAAAAGAAATCTCTTCTCAATCATTGATTGAGAAGAGATTTCTTTGTATGAAACAAAAAGGTTTTGTGAATAAAAATAGAAACGCCGTCCTTTGGACGGCGTTTCTATTTAAGAGAGAAGAAAAGGAAAATTTATGAAAAAGAGAAGATCTTGTAATCGATTTTTCTGTTCCCCTTGGAACGATTATAAGTATAAAGAATCTTTGTGAACACTGCGTGAAATAGAAATGATCATTTTACAAAAATCAGATGGAAAATAAAAGAAGAAAGCTCCGCTGTACCTCCATGCATAGGTATTCATGGCCAAAGAGGCGAAGAGGTCCATTGCCGCCCGTTCGATGGCCATACGGCTCCCATCGGCCTATTTATAAAGGGAGATTAAAAGGAACGGCATGGCTTTTTCGTCCCGTGGGCACAGCAGACCATCTCCCGTATATAGCGCGTCCTTATGGATACGATCTGCCGTGCATGTGGGGGCGTTGGATGCATATATATGGAAATCAAACAAAAAGCCGGCTTAAAATTTTATACGTGTTCTCTAAAAGGACAGTCGAATTTGGAACACTTTTGGAACACTATGTTCTATATAATCAAACCAAAGGCCAAAAGATCAAAACTTTTGTGCCAAAGTTCAGGAAAGGAGAAAGGAACATGAACAAAAGAGTATGGCGATCTGCGCTTTCTTTGTTGCTGGTCTTTACGCTTGTATTTACCAGTGGACTTTCCGCATTCGCAGCAACTACGGAAAACCGTGCAGATCCAGCCGAAACAGCTGCCGTGTATCTCAGCGATATGGAATGGGTATCCGCTGAAGATGGATGGTGGCAGGTCCGGAAGGACCGGGACGTCAACGTACATAAGATTGTCCTGACAGATGAAAACGGAGAGGAGGTCCCGTTCGAGAAGGGACTCGGAACCAGTGGCAATGCGACCATTGTCTATGATTTGACGGGCTATGGTGCGCTGCGCTTCCAGGCGCAAATTGCCATTCAGTCGGATAACTGGTGGGGTGGAACGAGCTTTACGCTGAAAGCGGATGGCGAGGAGTTCTTTACCCAGAGTTTGACCAGCAGCAGGGGCATTACGCCTGTGGATGTAGAAATTCCGGAAGGCACGACCATCTTGACGATGGAAAACTCCGGCGGTTCCAATTCTGTTTGGGCGAATGCGCAGATTATCTGCGACCGCGCTGTGATGGACCGCTTGAAGACGCTGTCTGTGCAGCCGGAGGAGCCGGCCGTTGCTGTGGGGGATAGCACCAATCTGGTGATCTCCGCGTATTCTAACGGCCAGGAGAGCATTGCTCTCACCCCGGAACAGTGCACGTATTCGAGCAGCAATCCGGAGATTGCAACGATCGATCCGGATACAGGTGTCATCACCGGCGTAGCGGATGGCATTGCAACGATCACCTGCACGGTGGTGGATGCGGTTGACCCGAGCCTCAGCCGCACGGCTACCTGTGAGATCATTGTTGGCGAAGGCGAAGAAGGCGCAACTTGGTCGGTCACATCGCCCGACGAGAATATCTCTGCCCTGTTCTTTATGGACGCGGAAGGCGCCATCCGCTTCTTTACCACGTACGGCGGCAAGACGGTTGTTTCCAGCTCCCCGACGGGCCTGGTGACCAACGCCGGTGATTTCCGCAACGGCCTCACCTTTGTAAGCCGTGAAGACGAAGAGGTCACGGATTCCTATGACCTGATCGGCGCGAAAGTGAACCATGTGGACACAACCGCCAACCAGATGACGCTGAACTTCACAAAGGACGGCGCCTCTTACAGCATCATTGTGCGCGTTTATGACGACGGCATGGCGCTCCGCTATGCAATCGAGACCGAGGACGGCCAGGAGCTCACCATTTCTGAGGAAAATACGGGCTTCCAGCTTGCCAGCGGCTCTGTCGCACAAGCGATGGAATATGAATATGCAAATGAGTCGGTTGCGCAGGAAGAGGAAGCACACAGACTGCGCGGCGGCTACTGCATGCCGCTCCTCTATGAGACCACGGACGGCGTTTGGGCGCTGCTTTCCGAAGCAGACCTGAATTCGACCTACTGCGGCGCACAGCTTGTGGGCGACGGCACCGGTATGCTGAATGTAGAATTCACGCCGGAGCAGACGGAAGACGTTGTTACGACTGCACCGTTTACCTCCCCGTGGCGCTTTGCCGTCATCGGCACGCCGAAGGCCATCGCAGAAAACACCATGGCAGAAACCTTGAGCGAGGACTGCCAGCTGGAAGACACCAGTTGGGTCCAGCCGGGCACCGTGGACTGGACGTGGCTGAACGGCGATCTCCGCCATACCGACCCGAACGTGGACTTCGAAAACGATGCGTTGGACATTTATAAGGAATATGTCGACTTCGCGGCAGAGATGGGTTGGGAATACCAGCTGCTGGACGAAGGCTGGCAGAGACAGAACAGAGACCCGGATGATGATTCTATCTACAAGGGCTATTACGATTGGACGCAAGAGCTGATCGATTATGCCAATGAGAAGGGTGTCGGCCTGATTGTCTGGGCGAACAGCGCAGACCTGGATACCCCGGAAGAGCAGGAAGAGCGCATCACCGAATGGGCGCAGATGGGCTTCAAGGGCGTCAAGCCGGACTTCTTTGATTCCCAGTCCCAGGATACGATCCTGCAAATTGAAAACCTGATGAAGGTTACAGCGGAAAACCACATGCTGCTGAACCTGCACGGCGCAGGCAAGCCGACCGGTGAACGCCGCACCTATCCAAACGTCATTTCCCGTGAGGCGGTGTTCGGTGCAGAGCAGTATGACTTTATCCCGGACAACGTGAGCGCGCGCCACAATTGCACGCTTCCGTTTACCCGCAACGCAGTAGGCCCGATGGACTACACCCCGATGGCTTCTTACGGCGTAAGCGGCGACCATCGTCAGTTTACCCTGGCGCATATGGCTGCCCTGCCAGTCGTATTTGAAGCTGGCGTGCAGTGCATGGCGGACAAGCCCGACGTTTATCGCGCACATCCGGCCTATGAGCATTATTTCAAGAACATGCCCTCCGATTGGGATGACTCCATCCTGGTGGACGGCGAACCCGCAGCGTATGTAAACTTCGCACGCAGAAGTGGGGACGACTGGTATCAGGGCATCATCTGCGATGCAGCCCGCAATGCAGAGTTCTCCCTGGACTTCCTCGGCGAGGGAACCTACACCGCATACATCTATACGGATGGCGAAGATCCGATGGAGACCGTTGACGAAGAGATCCGCACGGTCACCAAGGACGACACGCTCAATATCCCGCTTGCAGAGACGGGCGGCGCGGCAATCCATTATGTTAAGACAGCCGAAGAAGAGCCTGTTTGGGATACCAACGCACTGTACTCGATTCTTTCTTCCCTGAAGGATGCAGGCATCGAGGTCAACAGCAACAATACCAGCCCTGGGGCGATCGTTGACCTGTGGTGGAACTTCGCTGGAGATTCCTTGTTCTGGCGCTTGATCCCGGATGCAAATCAGGAATACTATCGCATTCAGCCCGGCAGCACAACGGTCACCGTTCTGATGCCGACCGATTCGGAAGTGGCAGTCAATACCAAGCTGACCGTCGGCAACATCGACGATGCAGACGATTCCCAGTGGTGGAAGATCGTAGAAGCGGAGGATGGCACGTATCGCATTCTGAATAAGAAGGCGGAATTGGCAGGAACGCCGCTCTATATCGCAACGGATAGCGATTCCACGACGGACGGCGCACCGATCGTTTTGGCGGACGAAAGCGCTGCTTCCAGCAAGTGGAACCTGGTGAAAAAAGAAGAGCCCGAGCCGGAGCCTGTGGAGCCGGCAGCAGAAATCAAGGTTGACCAGAGCCTGCTCAACGTGGGCGATGTGACCGATGTAACGGTTTCTGTAACGGACAGCAACAGTGAAGAAGTCACAGAATACACCGTAGAAAGCAGCAATCCGGCCGTTTTGGAAGTCACCCGCACGGCGGATGGCATTACCGCAGAAGCACTGAGCAATGGCACTGCCTCGATCGTCGTTCGTGCAGATCTGGGGGATGGCGTCGTTGTGGATGCCTATGCACAGGTGATTGTTGGAACTGAACCCGTGGAAGGCAGCGTCTATGAGGTTGCCGCTCCGAATGCGGACGTAAAAGCATTGGTCGCTTATGACGCAGTCGCTGGCACAGTATCCTATCTGGCAAGCAAGGACGGCGAAGTCATGGCCGGCGTATCGGGGACAGGCTTGATGACCAATATGGGCGATTTCCGCAGCGGATTGGTCCTCGGCGAAGTCACCACCAGAGAGGGCAATGATTCCTATGACCTCCTCGGCGGCAAAGTAAAGCATGTCGATAAAGATTACATTGAGACCACGTTCCCGTTCACTAAGGACGGCGTGAACTACAGCATCATCTTCCGTGCATACGACGAGGGCGTTGCCCTGCGCTATGCGATCGACGGAAACGGCGATGAACTGCAAATCACCGAAGAGTTCACCGGCTTCCAGCTCCCCGAGGGCTATCAGAAGCTGTGGGGCCAGAGCATCGGCGACAACTCCAGCGTTGCCAACGAATGGCCGCACAGAGAGTATAGCAACCGTTCGAGACTGGATGGACAGAACTTCAATATGCCGTTGCTGTATGAGTCCGAGAGCGGCGCTTACGGCCTTTATTCCGAAGCAGACCTGATGACCGGCACCTATTGCGGTTCCGTGCTCGCAGGCGGCGAGGATGGCATGCTCACCGTGAAGTTTGCACCGGAGCAGGCGGCAGAAGGCCCGGTTGTCACGACGGCGCCGTTTACGTCCCCGTGGCGTTTCCTGGTGATGGGCGATCTGGCAGAGATTATGGACAACACCATGCCGGAAAACCTGAGCCCGGACAGCGTGATCGAAGATACCAGCTGGATTGAGTCCGGCGTCTCCAACTGGACCTGGTTGAACGGCGACCTGCGCCATGACCAGATCCCGGCAGATAAGTTTGAAACCGAAGGCCTGCGCATCTACAAGGAATATGTAGACTTTGCAGCAGAGATGGGTTGGGAATACCAGCTCCTCGATGAAGGCTGGATGATCCCGTACAACCGCACCGAAAATAAGGAAGAGCAGCCCGGCTATGATCCGGATGCACCGGCTGGCCAGCGCTATCTGGGCTATTATTCCTGGACAGAAGAACTGGTTGAATATGCAAAGAGCAAGGGCGTGAAGCTCCTTGTTTGGGTGCATAAGAACGATATTGTCACCGAGAAACAGCGTGAGCGCATTGCATACTGGGCGGATCTTGGCATCGCAGGCATCAAGCCGGACTTCTTTGATTCCGCAACACAGTCCACCATGCAGCTGTATGATACGCTGCTCAAGCTGACCGCAGAGAACCATATGATTATCAACCTGCATGGCACCGTAAAACCGGCAGGTGAACGCCGTACCTATCCCAACGCTTTGACGAGAGAAGCTGTTGGCGGCGCAGAGGGCTATGCAGTAAGCGACTGGCGCGACCCGAACGATTACGGCGGCGGCTCCTATCCGTGGGGCGGCGATTTGACCGCTGCAAACAACTGCGTGATCCCGTTCACGAGAGGCGCAGTCGGCCCGCTGGATTACACCCCGATGGCATCCTTCGGCGCATTGAACAACGTGCGTTTTGGCCCGACGGATCCGGATACCGGAAAGCCGCAGGAATTTGACAACCCGCCGTTGTTTACCCTGGCCCATATGTATGCCCTGCCGATCATTTATGAGAGTGGCATCCAGTGCCTGGCGGATAAACCGTCGGTTTATAAAGCAATCCCCTACTATGAGCAGTATTGGAAGGACATGCCAGCCTCCTGGGATGAGAGCAAGCTGATCGACGGCGAAGTTGGCGAACTGGTCGAGATGGCAAGACGCGATGGCGACGATTGGTATCTGGGCGTTATCTGCGCATACGAAGAGACCAAACCGGTTGACATCGATCTGGATTTCCTGGGCGATGGCACGTACACCGCGTATATCTACAGAGATAACCCGGACAACCCGCTCGATTTGGATGAGCCGATGAACGGCCTGATTGCTGAGACGAGAACGGTTACGAGTGCAGACACTTTGACGCTCGAACTTGCTGGCCTCAATACCCCGGTTCTGGAGTATGAGTTCAAGCAGGCGGACGGCAGCACGGTTACGGCACACAGCCGCAGCGACCTGACGACCTCCGGCGGTGCAGCAATCAAGTTCGTGAAGAATGTGGCTCCGAGCGAGCATATGCTGACGGTTACCTATCCGAACACGGTGGAACTGAGCATCGATGGCGAGAGCCAGACGATTGCCAACCTGATCGGCGCGTATAAAGACGTCGTGATGGCGGATACCGAGCTCGAACTGACCTTCACGCCGAGAGTGGACGGCAGAGAGATTGCAGGCGTCACCGTGAACGGCGAAGCAGTTGAAGACTTTGACATCAATGAATTTGTTTACAACCTGACCATGCCGAACGCGGACACCACGATCGAGCTTGGCTTCACAGTGGTAGACAAGCAGAACCTGCGCGCTGCCATTGAGATTGCAGAAGGCCGGGCGGACGAAGCAGCGGAAGCCGTACCGTCCGTGCAGGAGAAGTACGAAGCGGCATTGCAGGCAGCGAAGGACGTCGAAGCAAAGAAGACCGCAACGCAGGACGAGATCAACACCGCATGGAGCGACTTGATCGACGCGCTGCATTACCTGAGCTTTGTCGCGGGCGACAAGAGCCAGCTGGAGATCCCGATGGAAATCGCAGATTCCATCAACCGCGACCTGTTTACGCCGGACAGCCTGGATGCGCTGGACGAAGCGTATGCAGCAGCTGCTGACCTGATGGACGATGAAGAAGTCCTGGAAGCGGACATCACCGCAGCAGTGGATGCGCTGTATGACGCCATCTATGGCTTGGTCTACCGCGCAGACATCAGCGAATTGGAAGCGCTGGTCACCAAGGGCGACAGCATTGTTGCAAATGCGGATCAGTACATCCAGAACGACGCATGGACGAGCTTTGAGACCATCCTGGCCGAAGCGAAGACCGTGCTGGACAACCCGAATGCGACGCAGGATGCTGTGGACACCGCAGTGAAAGACCTTACGGCAGCGATTTCCGCCCTGCGCATGATCCCGGATAAGGATGCTCTGGAAGCATTGATCGGGGAAGCCGAAGCGATCAACACCAGCAAGTACACAGCGAAGAGCGTGGCAACGATGAAGGCCGCATTGAGCACCGCGAAGGCAGTCCTGAACGACGCAGAAGCGACCGAAGAAGAGGTTGCAGACGCAGTCGAGGCGCTGGAGAACAGCATCGACGGCCTGGTCGAGAAGAGCACCTCCACGGGCTCGAAGAACAGCGGCAGCACGTCTGCAAACGTCGGCAACGCATACGGCGCAGCGGGCGTTGTATCTGCAAGCCAGAGCGTGGCGGCGAACGCCTATGTGGTTTCCGATACGACGGTCAACTTCACCTTGAAGAGAGGCAGCGCATACTGCTTCAAGATGACGGTCGTGAACGGCAACGCCATGACGCCGGGCTTTACCGTCGGCAATGGCGATGTGCTGAAGACGCAGTTTGTGGCGAAGATTGGCAACGACTACTACTACAGAGTCTATGCTACCGGCACGCCGGGCCAGAGCACGGGCGTTTATACGACCTTGCCGGGCCAGAACGCTACAAAGCACTGCACGGTAACCATTGGCTAATTGCTTTCGTAGACGGACGCTGTGCGCCCGATTGCCTGAGAGCAATAAGGCAAAATTGCAAAGGAAATGCAAAGACTCCAGCAGATCAAATATATCTGTGAAGAAGATGACTTCCCTTTACAATGTGAAGAATATGAATAAGCAAGTGTTTAAGCTCTCCTTCTCAAAAAATGTTAAAATATAAGGAATACCCCCTGTTCCGTGTTTAGGAACAGGGGGTATTCCTATTTGATCAAAATATTTGCATGGGGCTACAAAGTGGAGAAATTCCTTTTGGCCGTGGGAACGCTTCTTTATTATGGTGTCACAATATGGGGGAAGATAAATGCACATTATATAAGAATCCAGCGTTTTTATTAGGAAAGCACCATTTCCTTGTCTATAAAAGGGAGGTGGAATTGCAAGTGAATATACGAAAAATGGACCAATCGTGTGTAAGCCTGTTATCCGGTCGTGTTGGGGGCATTTCTCTAAAGGCGGGCCACAGGACGCATAGCGGACACACAGTGCCTCTCGCGCCTACGGCGTTCCCTAAGAAAGCAAACAGAGAGGAGTTTGTTTTCCACTCCACAGGGGAAGCCCTACAGAAGCAAGCGAAAAACTTCCTAAAGACAGGAAGCCATCGTTCTGCATCCGATCTGAAAAAGAAAAGCACGGAATATAGAAAAGGGCCCAGACTCGGGAAAACTCCCGGGCTGGGCCCTCATTGCTTATAGGGAAGACACCTTCCCTTTTATTTTGTCGTTTCCGATTCGCCAATGGATACCGTGGACGCACAGCGTCTTTTCGCGGGCACGCAGTGCCTTTTCGCGCCTACGGCGGACGCACGGCGTCTTTCGCGCCTACAGCGTTCTCTACGGAAGCAAACCGCAATTGGTTTGTTTTGTGCTCCACGTAGGAAGTCCTACGAAAGCTCTTACGCAATCGTCACGGCACAATGCTTCACAGCGTTCTGGCCCGGCAGGGTGGTGTAAACGCCCGTGCTCTGGCCCGGCGTGCCGGTGGCATAGACTCTGTAATAGTAGTCGTTGCCGATCTTCGCCACGAACTGCGTCTTCAGCACATCGCCGTTGCCGACCGTGAAGCTCGGCGTCATGGCGTTGCCGTTGACTACCGTCATCTTGAAGCAGTATGCGCTGCCTCTCTTCAACGTGAAGTTGACCGTCGTGTCGGAAACCACATACGCCTTCTGGCTGGTCACGCCCTGTGCTGCGGATACCACGCCCGCTGCGCCATATGCGTTGCCGATGTTGGCGGACGTGCTGCCCTTGCCGCTGTTGCCTGTGCCCGGCTTCTCCGCCTTGACCAGGTTATTCGCGGCAGCTTCCAGGTTGGTATATGCCTTTGCGACCGCCTGCTCGTCTGCATTTGC